>DASTGF010000493.1:0-4439 GCA_035719255.1 Microlunatus sp.
ACTCCCAGTCGCGGGTCGGCCCGAAGATCTTCTCGCAGAAGAGCCCGTCCTTCTCCGGCTTGAGGGTGCGGTAGTTGATGGTTTCCGGCTTCTTGACCTCGCCGTGGGACCACGCGCGGATGTCGTCAGCGGTGGCGAGACCGATACGCAACTCGTCGAAGAAGTTGACGTCGAGCACTGGTGGCACGTCCCTGTCTGTCGGTATTTCGGTGATTCCGTCGGTTCTGGCCTGGTTCGACCAGCACCCGCGGGATCGGCGGTGGAAAGGCCGGGCCCGTGGCGGGGCGGGACTCGCGGGAGGTGAGTCCCGCCCCACCTCGGGTGGCTTCCGGGCGCGACGCCCCGTGCGGGGCGCCGCTGTCAGAGGGTCAGGGTTCGACCCTCTTAGTTGACCAAGTCGTCGACCGAGGCGGATTCGTTCCTGGACAGGTTGATGCCCAGGTTGGCCGCCGCCCGCTCGAGATCGTCGTCGTCGCTGTCGCGCATCTCGATGGCGACGCCGTCGCTGGAGAGCACCTCGACGTTCAGGCACAGCGCCTGGAGCTCCTTGAGCAACACCTTGAACGATTCCGGGATTCCCGGCTCGGGGATGTTCTCGCCCTTGACGATGGCCTCGTAGACCTTCACCCGGCCGACGATGTCGTCCGACTTGATGGTCAACAGCTCCTGCAGGGTGTACGCGGCGCCGTAGGCCTGCATGGCCCAGCACTCCATCTCGCCGAACCGCTGCCCACCGAACTGCGCCTTACCGCCCAGCGGCTGCTGGGTGATCATCGAGTACGGGCCGGTGGACCGGGCGTGGATCTTGTCGTCCACCAGGTGCAGCAGCTTGATGATGTACATGTAGCCGACGGACACCGGATACGGGAACGGCTCCCCGGTGCGCCCGTCGAACAGCTTGGCCTTGCCGTCGGTGTGGACGAGGCGCTCGCCGTCCCGCGTCGGGGTGGTCGCCCCGAGCAGGCCCATGATCTCCTCCTCCGAGGCGCCGGAGAAGACCGGCGTCGCGGTGTTGGTCCACGCCTGCGCCGACCGGGCCTCCGGGGCCAGCTGCTTGGCCCAGCTCGGCTCGCCCTCGACCTGCCAGCCCTGGGCCGCCACCCACCCGAGATGGGTCTCCAGGATCTGGCCGATGTTCATGCGCCGCGGCACGCCGTGCGGGTTCAGGATGATGTCGACCGGGGTGCCGTCCGGCAGGAACGGCATGTCCTCGACCGGCAGGATCTTGCCGATGACGCCCTTGTTGCCGTGCCGGCCGGCCAGCTTGTCGCCGTCCTGGATCTTGCGCTTCTGGGCCACGTAGACGCGGACCAGCTCGTTGACGCCCGGGGGCAGCTCGGCGCCGTCGTCGTCCCGGCTGAACACCCGGATGCCGATGACCTTGCCGGTCTCGCCGTGCGGCACCTTCAGCGAGGTGTCGCGGACCTCGCGCGCCTTCTCACCGAAGATCGCGCGCAGCAGCCGCTCCTCCGGGGTCAGCTCGGTCTCGCCCTTCGGGGTGACCTTGCCGACCAGGATGTCGCCGTCCTGCACCTCGGCGCCGATGCGGATGATGCCCCGCTCGTCGAGGTCCGCGAGGACCTCCTCGGACACGTTCGGGATGTCCCGGGTGATCTCTTCCGGACCCAGCTTGGTGTCCCGGGCGTCGATCTCGTGCTCTTCGATGTGGATCGAGGTGAGCACGTCGTCCTGGACGATCCGCTGGGACAGGATGATCGCGTCCTCGTAGTTGTGACCCTCCCACGGCATCAGCGCGACCAGCAGGTTCTTGCCCAGCGCCATCTCGCCGCCGTCGGTGCACGGCCCGTCGGCGATGACGTCGCCGGCCTCGACGCGACTGCCTTCGTCGACGATCGGCTTCTGGTTGAAGCTGGTGCCCTGGTTCGACCGGCGGAACTTGTTCAGCCGGTAGGTGCGGTGGGTGCCGTCGTCGTTCATCACCGAGATGTAGTCGGCGGTGGCCTCCTCGACCACGCCCGACTTCTCGGCGATGAGCACGTCGCCGGCGTCCTTGGCCGCGCGGGCCTCCATGCCGGTGCCGACCAGCGGCGCCTCCGAGCGCAGCAGCGGCACCGACTGCCGCTGCATGTTGGCGCCCATGAGCGCGCGGTTGGCCTCGTCGTGCTCCAGGAACGGGATCATCGCGGTCGCGACGGACACGGTCTGCCGCGGCGAGACGTCCATGTACTCGACCTCGCCCGGCGGGACCTGGTCGACCTCACTGGTGCCCTTGCGGCGCACCAGCACCCGGCTCTCCACGAAGGCGCCGGTCTCCGGGTCCAGCTTGGCACTGGCCTGCGCGATGACGAAGCGGTTCTCCTCGTCGGCGGTCAGGTACTCGATCTGGTCCGTCGCGACACCGTCGATCACCTTGCGGTACGGGGTCTCGATGAAGCCGAACGGGTTCACCCGGGCGAAGGTCGACAGCGACCCGATCAGGCCGATGTTGGGGCCTTCCGGGGTCTCGATCGGGCACATCCGCCCGTAGTGGGACGGGTGCACGTCGCGGACTTCGAGCGAGGCGCGGTCGCGGGACAGACCACCCGGACCCAGCGCGGACAGCCGGCGCTTGTGGGTCAGGCCCGCGAGCGGGTTGGTCTGGTCCATGAACTGCGACAGCTGGCTGGTGCCGAAGAACTCCTTGATGGAGGCGACGACGGGCCGGATGTTGATCAGGGTCTGCGGCGTGATCGCCTCGACGTCCTGGGTGGTCATCCGCTCGCGGACCACGCGCTCCATGCGGGACAGGCCGACCCGGATCTGGTTCTGGATCAGCTCGCCCACGGTGCGCAGCCGGCGGTTGCCGAAGTGGTCGATGTCGTCGGTCTCCACCGGGTAGGTGCGACCGTTCTTGGTCCACTCCGCGTCGCCCTGGTGCAGCCGCAGCAGGTACTCCACGATCGAGAGCAGGTCGTCCTCGGTGAGCGTGCCGACACTGGTCGGCTGATCGACACCCAGCTTCTTGTTGACCTTGTACCGGCCGACCTTGGCCAGGTCGTACCGCTTGTCCTTGAAGAACAGGTTGTCCAGCAGGGCCTGGGCGCTCTCCTTCGTCGGCGGCTCGCCCGGGCGCAGCTTGCGGTAGATGTCCAGCAGCGCCTCGTCCTGGCCGGCGATGTGGTCCTTCTCCAGGGTCGCCAGCAGCACCGGCGACCAGGAGAAGTGCTCCCGGATCCGCTCGGTGTCCCAGCCCAGCGCCTTGAGCAGCACCGACACCGGCTGGCGGCGCTTGCGGTCGATGCGCACGCCGATGGTGTCGCGCTTGTCGACGTCGAACTCCAGCCAGGCACCCCGGGACGGGATCACCTTGCAGCTGAAGACGTCCTTGCCTGCGGTCTTGTCCAGGTTCTTGTCGAAGTAGACGCCGGGCGAACGCACCAGCTGCGAGACGACGACGCGCTCGGTGCCGTTGATGATGAACGTGCCCTTGCTCGTCATCATGGGGAAGTCACCCATGAAGACGGTCTGGGACTTGATCTCGCCGGTCTCGCCGTTCATGAACTCGGCGGTGACGAACAGGGGCGCCGAGTAGGTCATGTCCTTGTCCCGGCACTCCTCCTCATTCGCCTTGACCTCGTCGAACCGCGGGTCGGAGAAGGACAGCGAGAGGTTGCCCGAGAAGTCCTCGATCGGAGAAATCTCCTCAAGGATCTCGTCGAGCCCGCTGGGCGTCGGCTCCTCCTGACGCGCGCGCCACTCGGCGCCCCCGACCAGCCAGGCGAAGGAGTCGGTCTGCAGAGCGAGGAGGTTCGGTACTTCGAGCGGTTCGCGGAGCTTGGCGAAGGAAACCCGGTTGAGGCTGCCTGCGGTGGACCTGGACGTGCTGGTGACTGCCAAGATTCGTCCTTTCGAGGACAAACACTGTGTGGACACTCGCTGGTGCGCGGTCCCGCCCGTTCGCCGAGCGGCCGGAACCAAGGGGTGGTGCTGGTCGTGGGGTGGTGTCGTGGATGGTCAGGACATGCCCGGCCTCTCGGTATCGGCCCAGGTCAGAGGGTGTCCAACCGGTCCTGGCGGGACCGCGGTCGGACTCCGACGGAATCCAGGCAGCACAAAGAGGGCAGCGCAAACAAGTAGCTTACCACCGGAGGGCACGCCTGTCCAGACGTCTCCCCCGGGTTCAACCCCCACGCCGACGAGGAGCGCCCGAGAAGACGCCGAACCTACGAGCCGGCGGACGGTGAAGTCCGAAGGACGCGACCCGCTATATGGCCGACGTCGACTACTAGCGTGGCGCGCGCAGGGACATCCGTCAAGCATTCCGCCGTATTCGGCCGGTCGTCCCGGCCGCGCCCGGCCAGCCCGGCGCCCTCCCCCGCGCGGGTCGTCGCCCGGCCGGCCGACGGGCCTGGTCACCGGGTTGATCGATGCGTCGTCCGCCGTTCACGTCCGGCCGGCGGCCGATCGCGTCATCCGGGCTGTCGGGAATGCGGTGAGGT
>DASTGF010000494.1:0-5138 GCA_035719255.1 Microlunatus sp.
CGCTCCGGGAGTCAGGACGGCCAACCGCTCGGGGCTGCGGGCGAGCGCCCGGCAGACGCTGGTGAACATCTCGGCCACGATGGCTCCGGAGTTGCCGTGCGCGGACAAGATGGCGGCCTGGACGACGTCGTCCAGGGTCGCGCGCTGGAAACGGGTCACCGACGACGCGATGCCGCCGATGGTGAGCTTGAGATTCGAACCGGTGTCGGCGTCGGACACGGGGAAGACGTTCATGGCGTTCAACGCATCCGTGGACCCGCCGATGATCTCCGCGGCCCGTCGGAGCCAGGTGTCACCGAGCTGCCACAGACTGGGCGGCCGGTGGCGGGGACCGTCCGGCAGAGCGGGCATGGGGCCTCGCCGGGTGGGCGTTGACACGCCGCCACCCTATCCACGCGGACCGCGCCGATCGGGATCTCCGGGGCTCGGCGTTCAGTCCTCGCGGGTGGACACCCCAGCGGCATCCTGGCCCGACTGATCGCGTGGCCGATCCGGCAGCAGCGACCAGACGAATGTCAGCCGGTCCCTCCCGGGCGCCGGTTCGTTGACCCACCCGGTTTCCATCAGCTCCACGATGGCCCGCTCGACGAGAAGTGAGAACCGTTCGGTCTGCTCCGCGGTCAGCCACAACTCACCGGTGGCCAGACCGGTGTAGCGGCTCCGTTCCTCCGCCGGTAGCCGGCGCGCCGAACTCATCCGGCGTCTCAACGCACCGGTCGCTGTGGCGAACAGCACGTCCTGAGCCGCTTCGGCCCCCGGGCCCTCGCCCGCGATGGTGATGATGGTGCCCGCGGCCTGCCACGGACGACTCCGGCCGTCCTCGGTCACCTCGGCACGCCGGACGACGCCCCAGCGCTCCAGCGCTCGCAGGTGATAGCTCATCGCGCTGGGCGAGAGCCCCGTGAGCTCCGCCAGCTGGGTCGCCGTGTACGGCCGCTGCTCGGAATACAGCACGTCGATCACCCGCTGGCGTGCCTCGTGCGCCACCGCGCGGATCGCCTGTGCGTCCACCAGCCTGACCTCGCGCTCCGGCTGCCCCGACGCGCGCTCGGCACGCTCGAGCAGCTCTCGGCGATAGGGCGAGGTCCGAGACGCCGATCCCTCGGGTGCCGCAGTCCCGTGCCCCGGATCCCCGTGCGCCCCGGGCGCCGTGACCCCCTGCCCCGGAGCTCCGGAGCCGACCGTCGCCGGCGGCCGCTGCGGCGCCGGGGTGTCGTCCTCCACGAACGCAGGTTAACCGACACTCACGCGGACGTCGGCGCAGCGAGGTTGCGGCCGGCTCGGCCCTGGCGAGCGGCCCGCTGGTGCGTGAAGCAAACGCTTGACATTCTGAACGTGAAGGATTACCTTCAGATTGTCTGAAGTAGTTCTTTCACGATTGGAGTCGCCATGTACGGTCTCGCGTGGATCGGCAGCTCCTCGGCTCTCGCGCCCGAGGCCCGGGAAGACCGGCGCCGCGGACGCGAATCGGCAGAGCGCTACGCCCTGCTCACTGCGGCGCGCGAGGCGAGCTCCGCCGCTCGCAGGGGCCGTGCGCGCCCGATTGGCCACCCTCGCTCGCTGTCGGGTATCCTGTTCCGGTTGTCCTCGCGGGCAACACCGCTCGTCTGACCGATTCTGCTGACTTGTTGTGAGGTACTTCCGATGGCTGCCGTGTGTGACATCTGCGCCAAGGGCCCGGGCTTCGGCCACAACGTGCCCTGGTCGAAGAAGAAGACCAAGCGCCGCTGGGACCCGAACATCCAGCGGGTGCACGCCACCGTGAACGGGACGCCCCGTCGCCTCAATGTCTGCACCTCGTGCATCAAGGCCGGCAAGGTCACGCGCTGACCTGACGCTCGGCGTCCGATCAGGCCCGCTCCCCGTCTGGGGGCGGGCCTTTTGACGTTGGCGCGGCTGGCCGCGGGGCCGCGGGCGCCGAACCGAGCCCGGCCGTCCGCCGCTCCAGCGCTGCGACCACGGCGGCCATGTCCGCTCGCCCGAGACCGAGGTCCTCCGTCTCACCGAACAGGCCGCGTGCGACGTCCAGCAGCGGCGCCGCCACGCGATGCCGACGGGCCTCCTCCGACACCAGCCGGCTGTTGTAGTGCACGTCGGCGATCGCGGCCTGCACCGCGAAGTCCCGCTGCGCCAGCTTCGCCAGCTTGATCCGCGACACCTCGCTGGCCATCGGTCCGGCGTCGAGCACCGCGCGGAAGGCCTCGAGATCGATGCCGTGCTGGACCGCGAAGTGGTACGACTCGGCCAGCCCCGCCACCATGGTGATCAGGAACAGGTTGACCGCGAGCTTGGTGGTCAGGGCCTGCGGAGCCAGCCCGCAATCGACGACCTGGGCGCACAGCGGAGCGATGAGGCTCATCACCGAAGGAACCGCGGAGCGGTCGCCGGCCACCATAGCGACCAAGCGGCCGTTCTCGGCCGGCACCCGCGAGCCTGAGACCGGCGCCTCGACGTGGCGGCCGCCCGCCGCCCGGATCGATGCCCCGAGCTGCTCCGACCAGGTGGGACTGGTCGTTCCCATCGGCACGATGACACGGCCCGCCACGCGCCGCGAGAACGCCGGCCCCGATCGGTCCAGCACGGTGTCCACCGCGTCGGCGTCGGCGAGCATGAGGATGACCGTGCGCGCCCGCTCGAAGACCTCGTCCACCTCGGCGGCGACCTCGGCCCCAGCGGCTCGCAACGGCTCGGTCTTCGCGGTGGTCCGGGTCCATACCAGCACCGGCAGCCCGGCCAGGACCAGGTTCAGCGCCATCGGGCGGCCCATCACCCCCAGGCCCACGAAGCCGATCGGCTCCTCCTCCAGGTGATGCTCGGGTCGTCGGGGTCCCTGGGTCGGCTGCTCCACAGCGGCCAGCGTGGCGCGCCACCGCACCGATTGCCAAGACCGGATCCGGCCGCCGGTGCATCACCATCCTGCCGTCCCACGGACTTCTCGACGTGCGCGTGTCCCGGAGTCCGGCCTCGTGCACACCGGGCCGGCGGTCGATCAGGCCTGGATGACCAGCGGGATGATCATCGGACGCCGCCGGTGCGTGTCGTTGACCCATCGCCCCATCCGGCGACGGACCAGTTGCTGGAGCTGATAGGTGTCCTCGACCCCGTCGGCCAACGCATCCTCGAGGTCGGACACGATAGAACCGAGCACACCGTCGAAGACATGATCATCCTCGGCGAAGCCACGGGCGTGGATGTCCGGACCGCTGATGATCTTGCCCGTATGGGTGCTGATCACCGTGATCACCGAGATGAAGCCCTCCTCACCGAGGATCCTGCGGTCCTTGAGGGAGACCTCGGAGATGTCGCCGACCGACGTACCGTCGACGAAGATGTAGCCGGCATCGACGCTTCCCACAGCCGTGGCCCGACCGCGCTGCAGATCCACCACGGTGCCGTCCTCCGCGAGAATGATCCGATCGCGCGCCACTCCGGTGGCGACGGCGAGATCGCCACACGCGATCAGGTGCCGGACCTCACCGTGCACCGGCATGACGTTGCGCGGCTTGATCACATTGAAGCAGTAGAGCAGCTCACCGGCTGAGGCGTGCCCCGAGACGTGCACCAGGGCATTGCCCTTGTGGACGACCCGGGCGCCCTGCCGGCTGAGCCCGTTGACCACCCGGTAGACGGCGCTCTCGTTGCCCGGGATGAGCGAACTGGCGAGCACCACGGTGTCACCGGTGGCGAGGGTGATCACGGGATGCTCGCGGTTGGCCATCCTGGACAGGGCCGACAGCGGTTCGCCCTGGGACCCGGTGGAGATGATCACCACGTCCTCGGGCCGGTGATTCTCGATGTCGCGGAGCTCGATCAGAGTGTTCCCGGGGACGCGCAAGAACCCGAGGTCCCGAGCGACCCCCATGTTGCGGACCATCGATCGGCCGACGTAGACCACTTTCCGGCCGTGGGCGACGGCGGCGTCCATGACCTGCTGCACTCGGTGGACGTGGGAGGCGAAGCAGGCGACGATGATCCGCTGCCGGCTGCCCGCGAACACCCGGTCCAGCGCCGGCCCGATGTCGCGCTCCGGGGTGGTGAATCCGGGCACCTCGGCGTTGGTGGAATCGATCATCAGCAGATCGACGCCCTCGGTCCCCAGGCGCGCGAACGAGCGCAGGTCGGTGATCCGCCCGTCCAGGGGCAGCTGGTCCATCTTGAAGTCACCCGTGTGCAGCACCGTGCCCGCCGCGGTCCGGATGAACACCGCCAACGCGTCCGGGATCGAGTGGTTCACGGCGATGAACTCGAGATCGAACACCCCGACAGCGAGCCGTTCGGAGTCCGCCACGGTTCGCAGATCGGTCCCACGGATCCGGTGCTCCCTGATCTTCTCCTGGAGCAGGGCGAGGGTGAGCTTGGAGCCGAGGACGGGGATGTCGGGTCGCTGCCGCAACAGGTACGGCACCGCTCCGATGTGGTCCTCGTGACCGTGGGTCAGGACCAGGCCGACGATGTCGTCCAGCCGGTCGGCGATGGCGTCGAAACCGGGCAGGATGAGATCGACCCCCGGATGGTGGTCGTCCTCGGGAAAGAGCACACCGCAGTCCACGACGAGCAGTTGCCCACGGTGCTCCAGGACCGCCATGTTGCGGCCGATGTCGCCCAGACCGCCGAGCGGGATGATGCGCAACGCATCGCCGGGCAGTGTCGGCGGCGTCCTCGTGGCTGACACGGCCGCCACCCTAACAAGGGGATCCGACGTTCTGATCGGCGGCTTCTCCCCACTGCCCTCGCCGAGACGCCGGGAAGCACCGCGCCCGGGAGACGAGAAGGCCCGGGAGACGAGAAAGCATTGGAGACGACTAAGTCCGTGGCGGCCTGCTCGGGGGTTCAGGTCGCCACGGACAAATCAATAGTCCCGTACACGACGCGTCGATGGCAAATCACGGCATCCGTGATATCCCTCACACGCTCCGGTGAGGTCAACTGGCCGCGGGCGTCTAGCATCGGTCGGCGTGAGTGCGTATGCCGATGGCCCCGACTCCGTCCGACTCGCGCTCCCATTGGAAGCTGCGGCGATCGCCCGGATCCAGCGTCGCGGCTGGCAGCAGCGACTCGATGCCGCCGCCGCTGCCGTGCTCGGCGAGGTCGAGCTCGACGCCATGGTCGAGGCCTGGCACCGCGCCATCACCCGGCCG
>DASTGF010000495.1:0-9152 GCA_035719255.1 Microlunatus sp.
GGCACTCAGCCTTGCCGCCGGAGAGCAGCCCGCACAGCGTGAGGTCCAGGTGCCTGTGCGGCTCCTGCTGCGAGGGTCCACCGCGGCGCTCGGGCGAGGACCGGAGTGAGCGAGCAGCGGGACGACCCGGCAACCGCCGCCGCCAAGCGCGCCCTGCGCGTGACGATCCGGCAGCGCCGCGCCGCCCGCAGTGCGACGGCGCGCGCGGCCGGTGATGCGGCTCGGACCGATCGGCTGCTGGCCGCCGTCGGCTCGACGACTCCCGCGACCGTGGCGGCCTATCTGTCCTCCGGCAGCGAACCGGACTCGACGGAGCTGATCGACCGGCTGAGCGCCGCCGGAGCGGAGGTCCTGCTGCCGGCCTCGGCCGGCGGGACGTGGGCCGAGCCGGCCTGGGCACGCTGGGAAGGGCCGGACCGGCTGCGAGAGGGACCGCTCGGCATCCTCGAGCCGGAGGGGGCAGCGCTGCCCGGCGCGGCGCTCGCCCGCGCCGGACTGGTGCTCTGCCCAGGACTGGCCGGCACCCCTCGGGGCGAGCGGCTCGGACGCGGCGGCGGCTGGTACGACCGCGTGCTGCCCTGGGCCACCGGTCGGCTGCTGCTGCTGCTCAACGACGACGAGGTGATCGCGTCGCTACCCACCGGACCGCTGGATCGCAGGGTCGACGCGATCGTCACCCCGAGCCGGCTGCTGGTCTGCGACCCGGGTCCGAGCTGAGGCGCCCTCGGCTGGCGCGCGCCGTTGCCGCACCAGGCCGCGCGCTTCCCCGCCCCACCATCAGCGGATCTCGAACCGTCCGATCCCCTCCGGCTCCTCCTCGAGGATCCGCAGCCCCGTGACGTATGCGTGCTCCGGCCCCGAGCGGGCCCAGTCGATCAGCGCATCGACTGCGGTCGGGTCTCCCTCGAGCACGGCCTCCACCGCCCCGTCGGGCCGGTTACGGACCCAGCCGTGCACGCCCAGTCGCTGGGCCACCCGGCGGCAGCTGTCGCGGAAGAACACCCCCTGCACCCGCCCGGTCACCACGATCCGGCGCCGGATCACCGGGGGCGAGCGACGGACAAGAGTTGCTGGTTCACGCGGTGATCCTCCTCCCCCTATCCCGCCCGCATCGTCAGGGGGCGGAGGGATGGGGGTCATTCCGCGACGACGAGTAGTCCGTGACGAGGTCCGGCTCACGATCGACGAGGCTGAAGAACCGCTCCCATGGGGCGACGCCGGCAGGGTTCTCCTCGTCGAACCGCTGGGCCTCCTCGGAGTGCTGCTCCGGCGAGGGGAAGATGCGGTCTCGGTCCTCGACGCTGTCGATCTCGAACAGCACCACGTATTGGTCGACCCGCGCACCCCGTTCGCCTTTCAAGATCCGCGTCCGCCAGCCCGGATACGTCGGCGCCGCCACGACGTCGGCGCAGACGCGCCCGAACTCAACCGGGTCCACCCCTGCTCGCAGCTCGAGTTGGTGGATTCCGACGATCCTCGTCATCTGCTCCTCCTCGGAGAGCGAATCACTGCGCTTCGTGGCCTCCCGATCACAGCCATCTCCGCGACACTTGCATCCGACGCGCCGGATGTAAACGACGCAGAATTCTTTGTGCGCTGAACCAACGCGATTCGTGTGATTCCCACCCGCTGGCGAAGGCCTCGTTCAAGGGATTGAGAACGCGGCTTCCGGCGGCGTCATCGGGCGGCCAGATAGTGGCTGTAGCCGTACGCGGTGACGAAGGAGGGGAAGTCCTCGCCCAGGCAACCCTGCTCGAGGATGTCCTGAGCGGCACTGACCCGCCACCGGTCCTCGTCCCGGGTCTGCTCCAGCAGCTGCTCGACCTCCTCGGCCAGCATGGCCGCCACCAGCTCACGGGTGATCACCACGCCACCGCTGGTCCGAGCGCCGTGCCGGATCCACTGCCACAGCTGCATCCGGGAGATCTCGACGGTCGCGGCGTCCTCCATCAGATGGTCGATGGCCACCGCGCCCCGGCCGCCGAGCCACTCGCTGAGATAGATCAGCGGCACGCGGAGGTTGGTCCGCACCCCGCCCAGGCTGATCGACCGCGGCAGGTCGCCCAGGTCGGCGAGCTGGTCGGCGGTGACGTGCACGTCGTCGCGCCGGCGCTCGATCTGATGGGGCCGCTCGCCCAGCACCTCGTCGAACACCTGCGTACAGGTCGGGACCAGGGCAGGATGGGCCACCCAGGACCCGTCGAACCCGTCGGCGGCCTCCCGCGCCTTGTCGCTCCTCGTCTTCTCCAGCGCGGTGGCCGTCGCGTCCGCGGAGGCCGCGCTGGGCACGAACGCCGCCATCCCGCCGATCGCGTGGGCCCCGCGCTCATGGCAGCTCCGCACCAGCAACTCGGTGTAGGCCCGCATGAAGGGCACGGTCATGGTGATCTTGTCGCGGTTCGGCAGCACCCGCATCGGGTCGTCGGCGAAGCTCTTGATGAAGGAGAAGATGTAGTCCCACCTCCCGGCGTTGAGTCCTGCGCTGTATTCGCGCAGCTCGTACACGATCTCGGTCATCTCGAAGGCGGCCGGGAAGGTCTCGATCAGGCAGGTCGCGCGCACCGTGCCGTGCGGGATGCCGAGCACCTCCTCGGCCCAGCTGAACACGTCGTGCCACAACCGGGCCTCGAGGTGGGACTGCAGCTTGGGCAGATAGAAGTACGGCCCGCGCCCGGCGTGGATCAAGGTCAGCGCATTGTGGAAGAAGTACAACCCGAAGTCGACGAAGGCGGCCGGAATGGCCTGGCCGTCCATCACCAGGTGCTTCTCGGTGAGGTGCCAGCCGCGCGGCCGGACCATGATCGTCGCGGTGTCGTCGTCCAGCTCGTAGCGGCGGCCGTCGTCCCCGGTGAAGTCGATCTGCCGGCGGACGGCGTCGTACAGGTTGAGCTGGCCGTCGATGACGTTGAACCACGTCGGTGAGGTGGCGTCCTCGAAATCGGCCATCCAGACCCGGGCACCCGAGTTCAGCGCGTTGACGGTCATCTTGCGGGTCGGCGGACCGGTGATCTCACAGCGCCGGTCCTCCAGCCCGGGCGCGATCGGCGCGACCTGCCAGGTCGGATCGTCGCGAATCGGCGCCGTCTCGGGCAGCAGGTCGAACGGCCGTGGCTCGCCGCGCCGGCTGCGGCGTGCCGCCAGCAGCTCGGCGCGCCGGCCGGCGAACTGACGATGCAGTCCGCAGACGAAGTCGAGCGCACCCTCGGTCAGGATCTGCTCGAACCGGGGATGGAACTCGCCGGTGACCCGTAGCCGGCTGGTCAGCGACGGCTGCGGACTGCGGAACGGTGCGTGGCTGTACAGCGCTGCAGTGGTGAATGAAGGTTCGGCGGTGATGGTCATGATCGTTTTCTCCTGGGGTCGATTGATGTGCTGAGCTTGTCGAAGCGCCGGCTTGGTGTGCGGGCTCAGGGCACGGGCTCAGTGAAACTGCTCGGTCTCGGTGGAACCGGCGAGGGCGGTGGTGGCGCTGGTCGGGTTGAGGGCGGTGGCGACCCTGTCGAAGTAGCCGGTGCCGACCTCGGCTTGGTGGCGGGTCGCGGTATAGCCGTTCATCTCGTCGGCGAACTCGGCCTGCTGCAAGGCGACGTAGGAGGTCATCCCGTCGCGGGCGTAGCCCTTGGCCAGGCTGAACATCGAGTGGTTCAGCGCATGGAAGCCGGCCAGGGTGATGAACTGGAAGCGATAGCCCAGCTCGCCCAGCCGGTCCTGGAACTCCGCGATCTGGCGGTCGTCCAGGGCGGCCTTCCAGTTGAACGACGGCGAACAGTTGTAGGCCAGCATCTTGCCGGGGAACTCCCGGTGCAGCTCGGTGGCGAACTCCCGGGCCAGCCCCAGGTCGGGCGTCCCGGTCTCGACCCAGATCAGATCGGCATAGGGTGCGTACGCCTTGGCCCGGGCCAGCACCGGCTCCAGACCCGAGCGGACCCGGAAGAAGCCCTCGCCGGTCCGCTCGCCGGTGCAGAACGGCGCGTCCACCGGGTCGATGTCGGAGGTGATCAAGGTCGCCGCCAGCGCGTCGGTGCGGGCGATCACCAGGGTGTCGACC
Organism: Microlunatus sp.; assembly: GCA_035719255.1. Classification (GTDB taxonomy): domain Bacteria; phylum Actinomycetota; class Actinomycetes; order Propionibacteriales; family Propionibacteriaceae; genus Microlunatus. The sequence continues at coordinate 4,049 of DASTGF010000495.1, forward strand.
CCCATCACGTCCGCCGCGAGCCGAGCCGCGTTGAGGGTCCGGACGTGGTGGCGGGTCGGGACGAGCACCTTGCCACCGAGGTGGCCGCACTTCTTCTCCGAAGCCAGTTGATCTTCCCAGTGCACCCCGGCCGCGCCGGCCTGGATCATCTGCTTCATCAGCTCATATGCGTTCAGCGGTCCGCCGAAGCCTGCTTCCGCATCGGCCACGATGGGCACCATCCCCTCGCCGGGGCGGTCGCGGTTCTCGCCGTTCGCCCAGGCGATCTGGTCAGCACGCATCAAGGCGTTGTTGATCCGGCGCACCACGGCCGGCACCGAGTTGGCCGGATACAGGCTCTGGTCCGGGTACGTCTGCCCAGCAAGGTTCGCATCCGCCGCAACCTGCCAGCCCGAGAGGTAGATGGCCTGCAGGCCCGCCTTCACCTGTTGCACGGCCTGGTTGCCGGTCAGCGCACCGAGCGCCCGGACGTAGCTCTGCTCCTGCAGCAGCTGCCACAGCCGCGCGGCCCCGTGCCGGGCCAGGGTCTGCTCCTCGATCAGCGACCCGCGCAGATCGACCACGTCGGCCGAGGTGTACGTCCGCTCGATCCCCGACCAGCGCGGGTCGGTGGCCCAGTCGCGCTGCAGCCGTCCTTCCTCGGACTCATGCAGGGCCGAACCGTACGGCTGGGCCGGACCGTACGGCTGGGTCGATCCCATCGGCTGGGGTCCCACCGGCATGGGGTGGGTGGTCGGCAGGGTGGCGGTCATCGGTGGTCTCCTCGATCGGTGCGTGCCGCGTGGCAAGCGGTGTCACCACTGTGGGCTTTGTCATGAGTCCACTGGGGCATCTGGTGTGATCAAGATTTGCCATTCTTTACACCACGGAGGTCTTGAGAGTTCCTGCATCAGCGGGTGGAATCGATACATGACATCGACGTCGCGCGCAGGTCTGTCAAGAACAGCCGAAATTGACAGCGCAGCGGTCGTACGCCTGGTCTCGCCCGACGCCCGGCGCGAAGGCCATGTCACCCCCGCCGGACCAGACCCGCTCGTGATCGGGAAGCGCATCCGTCACCGGCGCAAGGCGGCAGGGTTGACGTTGGAGGCGACGGGAGAGCGGGTCGGGTTGTCGGCCTCGGCGCTGTCGCTGATCGAGACCGGGAAGCGGGAGGCGAGGGTGTCCACGCTCGCCGCGTTGGCGTCCGTGCTCGACTGCACCCTGGCCGATCTGCTCAGCGAGGCGGCGCCGAGCCGGCGCGCGGCCCTGGAGCTGCGGCTGGAGCGGGCGCAGAACGCACCGGGGTTCGCCGCACTCAACGTCCACCCCGTGCGCACCGGACCACGACTGCCGCTGGACGCCCTCGAGTCCCTGGTGGCGCTGCACGAGAGGATCGCCGGCCTGTGCGCGGAGCGGGACACCACCCCGGAGTACGCCCGGCGCGCGAACGCCGAGCTGCGCGGCCGGATGAGGGCGTCGGACAACTACTTTCCGGCGATCGAGGAACTGGCTGACGACCTGCTGACCGGCGTGAACGACGACGGCGGCCCGCTCACGCGCCACCGGGTGGTCGCGATCGCCGAACGGCTCGGATTCACCCTTCATCCGGTGCCCGACCTGCCGCCGTCGTGCCGATCGGTGACCGATCTCGCCGGGCGCCGGATCTTCCTGCCCACCAGCGACGGAGCGGCGCAGCGGACTCTGACGCTGGCGGCGCTCGGACACGTCGTGCTCCAGCACCGGCCGCCGGCCGACTACGCAGAATTCCTGGCCCAACGCGTCGAGGTCAACTACTTCGCTGCGGCCGTCCTGATCCCGCAGCGCTGGGCGGTCGCGTACCTGCGGGAGGCCAAGCAGGCCAAGGACTTGGAGATCGAGGACCTGCGCGACCGTTACCTGACGTCGTACGAGATGGCCGCCCACCGGTTCACCAACCTGGCCACCATCCACCTCGACATTCCCGTTCACTTTATGAAGATCAACTCCTCGGGAATCATCTACAAGGCGTACGCCAACGACGGCGTCAGCTTCCCCGCCGACTCCACCGGTGCCGTCGAGGGTCAGCGGGTCTGCCGCTACTGGACCGCGCGGACCGTCTTCGACCAGCCGGACTGGACCGAGCCGTACCAGCAGTACACCGACACGCCGAGCGGGACCTTCTGGTGCACGGCGGTCGCCGAGCAGGGCGAGCACGAGGCGTACTCGGTGTCGGTGGGCACGCCGTACGAGCAGGTCAAGTGGTTCCGCGGTCGGGGTACCCCGCACCGGTCCGTGTCCCGCTGCCCCGATCCGGCCTGCTGTACCCAGCCCCCGGCCGAGCTCGCCGCCCGCTGGCAGGAGGCCAGCTGGCCCAGCGCGCGGGTGCACTCGGCGCTGCTGGCCAGCTTGCCGGCCGGGGCCTTCCCCGGTGTGGATCAAACCGAGGTCCTGGAGTTCCTCGACCGCCAGGCCTGAATCCGGTCGGTGCGGAGACCATCGTGGCTGCTGCAAGGCCCCTGCAACGGCGGGCTCCCTAGCCTCGCGGCGCGCGCGACGACGGCGTGCCGCGCCCTCTTCCCACGGCCGCCTCGAGTTGATACCGTTGTCAGCAGACATGACACCGTTATCATCACGGTCAGCACCGCGGAGGAAGCATGAGAATCACCTTCGGTATGGCCGACACGGCCGAGCGCCGGGCCGAGTTCCGCTCATGGTGGCTCGCCAACGGCATCCTGCATGCTGAGCCCGCCGGACCGATTCGCGTCGACTACCTCCGGCGCACCATTACCTTCACCCGCCACCTCGACGAGTCCGAACCCGGGGAGATCGACTTTCCCGAGCTCCGGCGCGACATCGAGAACGACCCGCTGTCGGTGGAATGCGTCGTCCCCCTCCTCGTCGAGCCGCCGGCGGCCCTGTTGAGCCAGCACAGCACCTCCCGGGTGGCCTGAACGCGGCACCGTCAGCCCCGCGGTCGCCCCGCACGTCACCCAGGAGGCGCGGATGCCGGACGGATGGCGATCCCGTGGCGGCCAGGAAAATGGTGCGTTACAGCTCGCGTGTCGCCGGAGCCGGGCGCCTCCGACTGGCTGACCTGGAGGTATCACGGAAGTGTCCCGGCGGCGGCGGGCACGCGTGGAGCGGCGGTGACCAGGGCCGGCGTGCCACGGTCCAGAGCAGGAGTTGATCATGAACGTGTTTCTCGACTTCGGATCTTCGCTGGAGCACAATCTCCTCCTGCGGCAGTGGTGGCTGCGCAACGGGCTGCTGCCGGCAGAGTTGTCCGGTCCGGTCCGGGTCGACCTGGATGCGCGGACGATCACCTACCGGCGGCTGGCCGATGACCCACAACCCGGCGAGCCGCATTTCCCCGAGCTGCCCCGGGACACCGACAACCAACCACTGACCACCGAGTGCGTCGTGCCGCTGCGGGTCGACCCGCCGAGCAGTCTGCTGCCGAGCCACCGCGAGCCCCGAGTTGCCTGACGCGCCGGTGCACTGAGTCGCCGGTGCACTGGGTCGCGCGTGCACTGGGTGGCCGGTGCACTGAGTCGCCGGTGCACTGAGTCGCCGGTGCACTGGGTCGCGCGTGCACTGGGTCGTGCGTGCACTGGGTCGCCGGTGCACTGGGTCGCCGGTGCACTGAGTCCCACGAGCTGAGGTGCTGGATAGGTGACACGCCCGGATGCTTGCCGGAGCCGTCCGGTGCGTGTCAACCTCAGCCATGCCCACGGCCGAGCGCGAGACCCCGCGGTGGGCGCGCTACCTGCCCGGCTGGTGGCGGCTGCGGCACTACTCGATCGGCTGGTTGCGCGGTGACGTGATCGCCGGGCTCGCCGTCGCCGCGTACCTCGTGCCGCAGGTGATGGCCTACGCAGAACTGGCTGGTCTCTCCGCGGTGCAAGGCCTCTGGGCGGCCGTCGGGCCGCTGCTGGTGTACGCGATCCTCGGCTCCTCCCGCCAGCTGTCCATCGGGCCGGAATCGACCACCGCCTTGATGACCGCCGTCGGGATCGCGGCGGTCACCCACGGCAACCCGGCCCTCGCAGCCACCGCTGCGGCCGCCCTGGCCGTCACGGTCGGGCTGCTCTGCGTGGTGGGGTGGCTGGGCCGGCTCGGGTACGTGGCCGATCTGCTCTCCAAACCCGTGCTGACCGGCTACATGGCCGGGATCGCAGCCCTCATGATCGTCAGCCAGCTCGGCAAGATCACCGGGATGTCGGTGCCGTCGGGATCGTCGCGGTCCGAAGTGGCGTACGTCGTCACCCACCTCGACCAGATCGAGCCGGCCACCGTAATCCTGGCGACCGCGGTGGTCGTGCTGCTGTTCGTCGGGCGCGCCATCCGGCCCGGGCTGCCGTGGGTGCTGTTCGTGATGGTCGCGTCCGCGGCGGCCGTCGCCGTGCTTGGAGCGAACCGCTTCGGCCTTGCGGTGGTCGGCACCATCCCGCGCGGGCTGCCGGTGCCCAGCCTGCCGGACTTCGCCGGGCTCAACCCGCTCGATGTCTCCCTGGCCGCGGTCGGGATCGCGGCGGTGGGATTCACCGACAACGTCTTGACCGCGCGCGCCTTCGCGAGCCGGCGCGGTGAACAGATCGACGCCTCCCAGGAACTGCTGGCCCTGGGGGTGGCCAACGTGTCGTCCAGTCTGCTCCAAGGCTTTCCGGTGAGCAGCAGCGGCAGCCGGACCGCGGTGATCGATTCCAGCGGAGGCCGCTCACAGGTTGCGGGACTGACGGCGCTCGCGGTCATCGTGGCCACGCTGCTGTTCCTCGGACCGGTCCTCGCCCTCTTCCCGCTGGCCGCGCTCGGCGGTGTCGTGGTGTACGCGGCCACCCGGCTCGTCGACCTCGCCGGCTTCCGCCGGCTGCGGCACTTCCGGGTCAGCGAGCTCGTCCTCGCGCTGGTCACCACGGTGGCCGTGCTCGCCGTCGACGTCCTGTACGGAATCGCCATCGCAATCGGGCTGTCGGTGCTGAATCTGCTGCGCCGGATCGCCCGCCCCCACGATGCGATCCTCGGCTTCGCCCCCGGGGTGGCCGGGATGCACGACATCGACGACTATCCGGACGCCACCTTGGTGCCCGGGCTGCTCGTCTATCGCTACGATGCTCCGCTGTTCTTCGCCGACGCCAACGACTTC
>DASTGF010000496.1:0-3376 GCA_035719255.1 Microlunatus sp.
TCACCTCCATGTCGTCCTCCGGCCGGGTGGGCAGACCGACGGTGGCCGCGGTCTCGAGCAGCAGGTGACCGAGCAGGAAGGTCGCGAAGGCTCGGTAGGCCGCGACGCTCGCCGAGCGCGAGAAGCCGTAGCCGTCGAGGCCCTCCAGGAAGGCCTCGACCCAGCGCAGACTGCGAAGCGGCGGGCGCAGCCACGGTGCGGCCGGCGGACGGGATGCGACGAGCGGGAACACCTGCGGATGGTGCAGCGCCAGTCGCCGTACGCCGTGGGCCAGCCGTTGCAGGTACTCCTGCCAGGTCGCGGCGTCGTTGTCGACCATGGTGTCCTCGTACAGCTCGTCCATCAGCACCTCGACGACGCCGTCGAGGAGCTGTTCGCGTCCCGGGACGTAGCGGTACAGCGCCATCGCCTCGACGCCGAGCCGGGCTCCGAGCTGGCGCATGGTCAGCCGGTCGCGCCCCTGCTCGTCGATGAAGCGGATCGCTTCGGAGATGATCAACATCCGGCTCAACGGACGTCGTCCACCGGCGTCGCGACGCCCGCCGTGATGGCTGGTGTTGGCGTCCACCTGCACGCTCTCCCCTGACCCGGTTTACAACGTAAACAGACTGCGCTAGAGTTCTCCCGGCACGGTTCGGACGACCGGCCCGCAAGTGCTGCTGAGCATAGTTCACCGGACTCACGCTTCGTCAGGTGTCGACGGCCAGGGCACCAGGCTGGGTCGGGTAGTCGGGCCGGGTCGTCCGACCTCCAGCACCACCTCCGGTGGAGGTCCGCAGGCTACCGCGGTCGTCGACTCGCGGTGATGAGCTGGCCCACTTGCTCCCGCTGGGCAGGTGGGCCGCCAAACCTTCGCGCAGAGCCCGTCAACGCGTTGGCTGGTCCCCCCGGATCGAACAGCAAGACCAACCGGCGTACGGACGTCGACCTGGAACTGCGCTCGGGCGAGATCGTGGCTCTGGTCGGCGAGAACGGCTCCGGCAAGACCACCCCGGCCAAGCTGCTCGCCGGCCTCTACACCCCCGGCGAAGGGATCATCTCGTGGGACGGTGTCGACGTCTTGACCTACCGGCCGTCGAGCCTTCGTGAGCGGGTCACGATCGTGTTCCAGGACTTCGTCCGGTACGCGCTGACCGCCGCCGAGAACATCGCCGTGGGCCGTGTCGCCGATTCACCGGACGCCGATCAGGTCCGGAGCGCGGCCCGGTCTGCGGGTATCGAGACGGCCATCGACGAGCTGCCCCACGGATTCGACACGGTGTTGTCGCGCACGTTCGTGGGTGGTCGAGACCTCTCCGGCGGGCAGTGGCAGCGGGTGGCGCTCGCGCGGTCCTTCTACCGTGACGCGCCGCTGGTGATTCTCGACGAGCCGAGCGCCGCACTCGACCCGCGGGCCGAGCACGCCTTGTTCACGACGCTCCGGGATTCGTTGCGCGGTCGTACGGCCCTGTTCATCTCACACCGCTTCTCAAGCGTCCGGGGCGCAGATCGCATCTACGTTCTGCACCACGGACGCGTGGTGGAGAGTGGCAACCACGAGGAGCTTCTGCGGCGCGACGGGCGGTACGCCGATCTGTACCGGCTGCAGTCCGACGCCTTCGTCGCCCCGGCCGGTTCGGCATCGAACGGCAGCGCACTCAGACCCCAGGTCGAGGACGCCCTGGTCCTGGATGATCAACATCTATGAGACGAATTCACCTCCGGGAGCCGTTCGAGGTGCATCCATTTCGTCATACTTTCCTTGTCTGGTGAGGATCTCACGTGATCTTCGTCATATCACAACTCCACCCAGGCTCGGGCGACGGGACCTTCGGGCACTTTTGTGTCGATAACCGGCCGCGAAGATAACGACTTGATAACTGCACCTGTGAGCATAATCGCCCGGGGTTACGCTCACAGCGACCTGTCGGGGGTCCGGACACCGTTCGGGGGAACTGTCCGGCGAGGGTCCCTTGTGGGAGGGGGAACCCAGCGCCTGACCGGTTGGCTGCCGTGCGACCGCACGACGGCACAAGGGGAGCTAGGCATGACTGTATTCGGGGGCTCGGTCTCGCCTGCCCGAACGATCGACCAGACGGTCGACTTCGGTGGCACACGGAGCACATCACATCGCGATATGCACGGCGCGGATTCGACCATCACCACCCTGCGACGGGATCTCGTCCACGACGGCGGCTGCAGCGTCAGCGCGCGCGGGGTCTCCGCCGTCGACTCCGGTCCGGCTCTCATCGGGCGTCCGCCCGCGCCGCAGCGCAGTTGATCAGCCCATCCACCATCGACCACTCTCCGTGCGGATGCCGCCACAGGCCACTCTGCGCGCTCGAGTCCCCCGACCAGACAGGAAATTCTCATGAAGTCCATCGCCGTCATCGGTGCCGGTTACTGGGGACCCAACCTGGTGCGCAACTTCCGCGCCAATCCCGAGTGGGATCTGGTCGCGGTCTGCGATCTTGACGAGGCGCGGGCGCGCAAGGTCGTCGGCGACCGCTCGACCGTCGAGGTCGAGACCGACGTCCAGCGGCTGTTGGCCCGCAGCGACATCGACGCCGTCGCCATCGCCACCCCGGCCCGGACCCACGCATCGTTGGCCTTGGCCGCCTTCGAGGCCGGCAAGCACGTGCTCGTGGAGAAGCCGCTGGCCGATAACGCCGAGACCGCGGCGCTGATGGTGTCGGCCGCCGAGGCCGCCGGTCGCGTCCTGATGATCGATCACACCTACTGCTATACCCCCGCGGTCGGCTACATCCGCGAGGTGATCGAGTCCGGCGAGCTGGGCGACATCCTCTATGTCGACTCGACCCGGATCAATCTCGGCCTGGTCCAGCCTGACGTGGACGTGTTCTGGGACCTCGCGCCCCACGACCTGTCCATCCTCGACTTCATCCTGCCGGGCGGCCTGGATCCGCGCAGCGTCAGTGCGAGTGGCGCCGATCCGCTGGGTGCCGGCAAGGCGTGCGTGGGCTACCTGACCATGCCCCTCGCCTCCGGCGGGATCGCGCACGTCAACGTCAACTGGCTCTCCCCGACCAAGATCCGGCAGATGGTCATCGGCGGCAGTCGCCGCACTCTGGTCTGGGACGACCTCAACCCGCAGCAGCGGATCGCCATCCACGATCGCGGCGTCGACCTCGCGACGCAGGCCCAGGACGCCGTCCAGCGGGCCGCGGTCACCGTCTCCTACCGGATGGGCGACATCGTCGTCCCCGCCCTGAAGGAGAAGGAAGCCCTGGGCACGATGGCGAGTGAGTTCGCCGCCGCGATCAACGAGGGACGGGCCCCGCGGACCGACGGCCGCGCGGGCCTGCGCGTGCTGTCGGTCCTGGAGGCCGCCACCTCCAGCCTCACCACCGGCGGCCCCGTCCGCTGCCCCGAACCC
>DASTGF010000497.1:0-27951 GCA_035719255.1 Microlunatus sp.
GGTGCGACGGCGTCGAGGTAGTCGACCAGCTCGCGCTTGGTCACCCCGGCGCCGTCGAACAGCTCCCCGTCGAGATGGCTGAACCGAACGCCGTCACGCTCTTCCGTCGCCGAACCCATCGCCTCACTCTAGGACCGGCTCACACCCCTTCCAGGCGCCCCGGGCTGCGGCGCAGGAACGCCATCCAGGTGACCAGGCAGCAGATCGCGTAGAAGACGATGAAAGCGACCACGGCGCCGTCGCCGTTGCCCCAGGTGAGGAACGACTGGCGGAATGCGAGGTTGACCAGCACCCCGCCGAAGGCCCCGATCGCCCCGGCCAGGCCGATCAGCGCTCCGGATCGCCGGATCGCGAGTCCGTCGGCAGTCGTCACCGGCATGCCGGCCGCCGAGTCGAGCTGAGCCTTGGCGTGGAAGATCGCCGGGATCATCTTGTACGTCGAGCCGTTGCCGATGCCGGAGAAGACGAACAGCAGCACGAAGCCCAGAACGTACGTCGGCAACGACTCCAGCTGCGACGCGGCCAGCACGATGGCGGCCCCGAGCCCCATGGCGATGAAGTTCACGAAGGTGACCACCGAGCCGCGATAGCGATCGGCCAGTGCCCCGCCGACGGGCCGGATCAGCGAGCCGAGCAGCGGCCCGAGGAAGGTGATCGCAGCTGCCTTGGCCGGATTCGGGAACAGGGTGGGGAACTGCACCAGCAGCACCTGCCCGAACGCGAAGCTGAAGCCGATGAAGGAGCCGAAGGTCCCGATATAGAGCAGCGAGATCAGCCAGGTCTGGCGGTGCCGCATGACTTCGCGGATCGCGCCCTTGGGGTTGTGCGCCGCGGTGAGGTTGTTCATCCGGAACCAGGCCAGCGCCGAGACCAGCACGATCAGCGGGATGTAGATCGCGACCATGGCGCGGGGGTACTGGGTTCCCAGGGTGGCCAGCACCAGCAGGCCGACCAGCTGCACGACCGGCACGCCGAGATTGCCGCCGCCGGCGTTGATGCCCAGCGCCCAGCCCTTCAGGCGGGCGGGGAAGAACGCGTTGATGTTGGCCATCGAGGAGGCGAAGTTGCCGCCGCCGACACCGGCGAACAGCGAGACGATCAGCAGCGTGCTGAACGACACCCCCGGCACGAGCACGATCGCGATCAACACGGTCGGGATCAGGAGCAACAGCGCACTGATCACGGTCCAGTTGCGCCCCCCGAACCGGGCCACGGCGAAGGTGTAGGGGATTCGCAGGATCGAACCGACCAGAGTCGGCAGGGCCGTGAGCAGGAACTTCTGGGCCGGGTTGAAGCCGTAGTCCGGCCCGAGGAACAGCACGAGCACCGACCAGAGGCTCCAAACGGAGAACCCGATGTGCTCGCTGGCCACGGAGAAGATCAGATTGCGGCGGGCGACCGCCTTGCCGGTGGTCTCCCAGAACTCGGGATCCTCCGGTCGCCAGTCGTCGATCCAGTGGCTGCCGCGGTGCTTGGTGCCGACGAGGGCGTCGGCCGAGGATGCAGTGGTCATGAGGGGGCGTCCTGTTCGGTCAGGTCAGGGCGGGCAGGTGAACCACGAGGCCGTGGTCGGCGTCGACGCTGACGCGATAGGTCCGCAACGGGGTGGCGAAGCTGGTCGAGCATCCCGTGTCGAGTGAGAAGGCGTTGAGGTGCAGGGGGCACAGCACGACGCCGTTGTCGATCTGTCCGTCCGCGATCGGGCCGCCCTTGTGCGGGCAGACGGCCGAGACGGCGCGAAGTGATCCGTTGCGGAGCCGGAAGATCGCGACCTGCTCCCCCGCCACATCGAAGGCTCGGCCCTCTCCGGGCGGGATCTGTCGAGCGTCACCGAGCCGGACGACCATCGGTGCGGGCGCGCCGCCGCTCATGACCGACCCGCTCCGGACGGGCCGACCTTGGGCAGCACCTCGAGCGGCAACGCGGTCCGGAACTGACCGGGCGAGCGGGGCTGGTCGCGATCCAGCCACGGGTCGACGTAGGCGTCGATCGCCGATTGCATCCGAGCATCGAGATCGGCCGCGATGCCCTCGGCGTCGTCGACGACGACCGCGCGGATCTTCTCCAGACCGATCCGCGGGACGAATGCGTACGTCCGCTCGAGCCACTTGGCATTCTCCCGGTAGTACTGCATGAAGCGGCCCACGAGCAGCTTGGCGTACTCCGGGTCGTCGACGGTGGCGAGCAGATCCCCCTTGCGGATGTGCGCGCCGGCCGCGCCGCCGATGTAGATCTCCCAGCGACCGCCCTCGACCGCGACGATGCCGACGTCCTTGACGTAGGACTCCGCGCAGTTGCGCGGACAACCGGAGACGGCGAGCTTCAGTTTGGCCGGCGCCTCCAGACCTTGATAGCGCTCCTCCAGCTCGACGCCGAGCTTGGTGGAATCGCCCGTTCCGAACCGGCAGAACTCCTGGCCGACACAGGTCTTCACCGTTCGGAAGCTCTTGCCGTACGCGTATCCCGACGGCATGTCCAGATCGGACCAGACCGCCGGCAGCTGCTCCTTGGGGATGCCGAGCAGATCGATCCGCTGGCCGCCGGTGAGCTTGATCATCGGGACGTCGTACTTCTCCGCCACGTCGGCGATCCGGCGCAGCTGGTCGATGGAGGTGACCCCGCCCTTCATCTGGGGTACGACCGAGAACGTCCCGTCCTTCTGGATGTTGGCGTGCACCCGGTCGTTGATGAACCGGGCGTCCCGCTCGTCGACGTACTCGTCGGCCCACATCATGATCAACAGCGAGGCGAGACCCATCTTGGACTTGGCGTCCTCCGCCCCACCCGGGGCGAGAGCGGCGAAGACCTGCGAAACCGACTTCAGCTCGCGCTCACGAATGGCCGCCATCAGGGTCGGCTTGTCCATCGGGATGCCCGGTACGTAGTAATGGATGCTCGGATCCTCCTCGACCGCACCCCCGGCGGCGAGCTCAACGATCTTGCACACCAGCTCCTTGCAGGACCCGCAGCCCTTGCCGGCCCGGGTGGCATCCATCACGCCGGTGACGGTCTTCACCCCGGACTTCACGGTGTCGACCAGTGCGCCCTTGCAGACCCCGTTGCAGTTGCAGACCTGGGCGTCGTCGGCCATCTCCTCGACCCCGACCTCCTCCGACGGGCCGCCGAGATCGAACAGCAGCGCGACCCGCTCCTCCGGCAGCGGCATGCCGCGGTCGAACGCCTGGGTCAGGAACGCCACCTTCTTGGTGTCGCCGACCAGCGTCGCGCCGATCACCTTGTCGTCGCGGATCACGACCGACTTGTAGATCCCGCGCTTGGGCTCGGTGAACACCACATGCTCGTCGTCGTCCCGCTCGGGGCCCTGGACGCCCATCGCGGCCACGTCCACACCGGCCACCTTGAGCTTGGTCGAGGTGCGCGAACCGAGGTACGTCGCACCTGGATCCGTCCCGGTCAACTGATCGGCGAGCACCTTGGCCTGCTCCCACAGCGGGGCCACCAGGCCGTAGACCTCGCCACGGTGCTGGACGCACTCCCCGACCGCCCAGACGCTGTCGTCGTCGACGGTACGCATCGTGTCGTCGACCACGATCGCCCGCTCGACGGTGAAGCCGCTGGTGAGCGCGACGTCGATGTTGGGCCGGATGCCGGCCGCGATGACCACGAGATCGCAGGCGATCTCGCCTGCACCACGCAGCCGGACACCGGTCACCTTCTCCTCCCCGATCACAGCCGAGGTGCGGGCGGCGGTGTGCACACGGATCCCGAGCTTCTCCACGCTGCGCTGCACGATCAGCCCTGCCTGCGGGCCGACCTGGGCGTTCATCAGATGTCCCCCGGCGTGCACCACGTCGACGGCCAGCCCGAAGCGCTGCAAACCGCGAGCGGCCTCCAGACCGAGCAGCCCGCCGCCGATCACCACCGCCTTGATGTGGTCGGCACGATCCGCGTAGCTGATCATGGATCGGGTGTCGTCCAGCGTCCGGAAGGCGAACACCCCGGGCAGCAGGGAACCGTCGGCGCGATGGAGGTTGTCCATCTGAGGCAGGAATGACCGGCTGCCCGTCGCGATGATCAACTCGTCGTACGGGGTCACCGATCCGTCGTCGGCGAACACCACCTTGGCGAACCGGTCGATCCGCTCGACCCGCACCCCTGCGTGCAGGGTGATCGAGTTCTCGGTGTACCAGGGCAGCGAGTTGAGGAAGATGTCGGTCTCCTCGCTCTCCCCCGACAGCAGATGAGACAGCATGATCCGGTTGTAGTTGCCGTACGGCTCGTCGCCGAACATGGTGATCACGAACTGCTCGGCACCGCCACGGGCGAGGATCTCCTCCACCGTCCGGGCACCGGCCATACCGTTGCCGATCACCACGAGTCGCCGTCGCCCGTCGACCGGGGCGGAGAGGTCTTGTGAGCGCTCGAGCAGGTCGGCCGAAGCCACGCCCGCCATCAGTGCTCCACCATTCCGAGGTCGACCACCAGGTGACCGGTCAGGCCGAGCGGGGCCAGCAGCTGCAGCTCGATCACCGAGCCGCCCTCGATGTCCTCCACGACCCGCAGCGGTACGTGGACGTCGCCGCGGGCGCCGATGGGGAAGTAGCGCATCGGCACACCGTCGCGCAGCAGCACCACGGTGATCAACTGGTCGGTGGTGTTGCCGCCGCGGAAGTAGAGGGTCTGGTTCACCACGCCGTCGGGAACCAGATGGCTCAGCTCATCGCTGATGGTGACCGGCTTGTCGAGACCGGAGCCCTCGAAGGGGAAGACGCCTTGCAGGAAACGATTGGTGGTCAGCACTCTGGGGGCCTTTCGGGGACGGGTCATGCGGGGAGGCAGCGCCGGGATCACGCCGGTCGTCGTCGCGAGCGAGCGGGACGCGGTCGGCGTGGTGGTCAGCGGTGACCGTTCCAGCAGGTGGTTGTCGTCGGGGTCGCCGATCCGGACGGCGGAGACGGCGCAGATCTTGAACGCGGGCATCCGGGAGTGGGGATCCAGGGCCGGATTGGTCAGCGAGTTGGCCGCCGACAGCCCGCCCCAGTGGAACGGGACGAAGATCGTGTCCGGCCGGATCTCGTCGGTGATCTTGGCCCGGAAGTTCGCCTCGCCGCGGCGCGAGGTGAGCCGGACGATGTCGGCGGGGCCGATGTCGAGCCGCCGGGCGAGATCCGGGTGCAACTGCGCCTCCGGCTGGACCTGCGCTTGCGCCGGGCTCGGCACCCGGCGAGTCTGCGTCCCGCTCTGGTACTGGGCCATCAGGCGGCCGGTGGTGAGCACGTACGGGAACCGTCGGTCCGGTGCCTCCGCCGGCTCGCGGTGTTCGACCCGGATGAAGCGGGCCCGACCGTCGTCGGTCGGGAAGCCGTCGGCGAACAGTCGCGGGGTGCCGGGATGGTCCTCGGACGGGCAGGGCCAGAACACGCCCTGCTCGGCCTCGATGCGCGCGTAGCTGATCCCGGCGTAGTCGGCCAGACCGCCGGCACTGGCGCGTCGGAGCTCGTCGAAGACCTCGGCGGGATCGGCCGAGAAGTGCTCGCCGCAGCCGAGCGCGTCGGCCAGCTCCTTGATCAACTGCAGGTCGTCGAGCACACCGTCGGGAGGCGGCAGGGCGCGGATCCGGCGAATCACCCGACCCTCCAGATTGGTCATCGTGCCCTGCTCCTCCGCCCACTGGGCGGTCGGGAACACCACGTCGGCCAGCGCGGCGGTCTCGGACAGAAAGATGTCGGACACGGCGAGGAAGTCCAGCGCAGCCAGCCGGGCCGCGACCCGGTTGGCGTCGGGTGCCGAGACGACGATGTTCGATGCCAGCACGAGCAGCGCGCGTACGCCGCCGTCGGTGCCGAGCCGGTCGAGCATCTCGAACGCGGACAGTCCGGGCTTCGGCAGGTCGTCCGGATCGATGCCCCACACCCCAGCCACGTGGGCCCGGTCCGCGGGGTCGGCGAGCTTGCGATAGCCGGGGAGCTGATCGGCCTTCTGGCCGTGCTCCCGGCCACCCTGACCATTGCCCTGCCCGGTGATCGTGCCGTAGCCGGAATACGAACGCCCCGGCAGGCCGAGGGCGAGCGCGAGGTTGATGAACGCCTGGGCGATGTCGGTGCCTGAGCTGTGCTGCTCGGCGCCCCGGGCCGTGAGGATCATGGCCGACGGCGCCTCGGCCAGGGCGCGCACAGTGCGGTGGAGGTCGTCGACCGCGATCCCGGTGATCCGTTCCACCCGATCCGGCCAATAGGAGGACACACCAGTGCGAACGGCCTCGAAACCTCTGGTGTGCTGCGCAATGAAGGCGTGGTCGATGAGATCGAGCCGGATGGCCAAGTGCAGCAGGCCGTTGGCCAGGGCCAGATCCGTTCCCGGCAATGGCTGCAGGTGGGTGTCCGAGCCCTGTGCAGTCGCGGTTCGCCGCGGATCGACCACGATATGGCGAGCACCCGCCGCACGACCGGCGTCGAACCACTGCATCGCAGGCGGCATGGTGGCCGCCGGGTTGGAACCGACCAGCAAGATCACCTTCGCCTCGGCGATGTCGGCCAGCGGGAACGGCAGACCTCGATCGACGCCGAACGCCCGGTTGGCCGCGGTCGCCGCCGACGACATACAGAATCGACCGTTGTAGTCGATCATGGAGGTTCGCAGCGCGACCCGGGCGAACTTACCGAAGGCGTAGGCCTTCTCATTCGTCAGCCCGCCGCCGCCGAAGCACCCGACGCTGTCGCGGCCGTACCGCGACTGGCTGCGGTCGATCGCCGCGGCGGTACGCTCGAGCGCCTCCTCCCAGGTCGCCGGTCGCAGCGGGCTCGTCCGGTCGCCGACCACCGTCCGGACCAACGGCTGCAGCAGCCGCTGGGGGTGGTCGAGCAAGGTCGCCGCATTCCAGCCCTTGGAGCACAGCCCGCCGCGGTTGGTCGGGAAGTCGGCTTGGGGCTGCAGCGTCGCCGGACGATCGCCCGCGACCACGCTGATCCCGCACTGCAGCGAGCAGTACGGGCAGTGCGTGGCGGTGGACGTCGAGCTCACGCCATCATCGTGCGGCGTCGACATTACGGCGCACGCGCTCTCACGTAACGAGCCGTTCACCACTCGCTCACCGGCCGCAACCGACCCCGGTGAGGTCGCTGAAACGCGGCGCCCACGGGCTGATCCCGCGGTATGCGTTACAGCGCGATGACGGCGGACTCCCGCGCCGAGGAACGAGCCGGACCTCAGCTGAAACATCGCGTTCACACGACGACAACAGCGAGGTAATCGCATCCCTCTAGCCTGTGCACACACGTTGATCAGGATCGTCTGAGCAGGAGCGCCGATTGAGTACGCGGGTCGAGCCGCTGGCCGGCTTCCGGATCGGGGTGACCTCCGATCGCCGGTCGAGCGATCTGATCGCAGCCCTGGAGCGACGTGGGGCGGAGGTCCTGCATGCGCCGGCACTGCGCATCGCCCCTCACGACCAGGACGGACCGCTCGTCGAGCAGACCCGATCGGTGATCCACCAGCGGCCCGACGTCGTCCTGCTCAGCACCGGGTACGGCGTCCGGCGCTGGTTCGAGGTCGCCGACGCGGCGGGTCTCGGCGCAGCACTGACGGACGCCCTGGAGCAGGCGGTGATCATGGCCCGCGGGCCGAAGGCGGTCGGCGCCGTCCGGGCCGCGGGACTCGATGATCACCGTGGCGCCCGCGAGTACGACACGACCGCCGCCATGGTCGACGACCTGATCGCGAGTGAACTGGCCGGCGGCCGGGTGGCGATCCAGGTGCACGGCTACACCGACGAGGTGCAGGTCGAGCGGCTGCGCGCCGCCAGCCAGGACGTGGTGACGGTGACCCCCTATCGCTGGATACGTCCGCGCTCCCCCGAGCGGCTCAATCGGCTGATCGTCTCGGTCTGCGAGCGCCGGCTGGACGCCGTGGCGTTCACCAGCGCACCGGGTGTCGAGGCCACCTTGCAGGGAGCCGACGCCATCGGCCGGCGCTCGGAGCTGCTGGCGGCGCTGGAGAAGGATGTGCAGGCGTTCGCGGTCGGGCCGATCACCGCGGCACCGCTGCGGGCGGCCGGGATCGAGCCGGCGGTGCCCGACCGTCACCGGCTGGGCGCCATGATCAGGCTGATCTGCGACCGGCTCGACGTCGAGCGCGCGCGGTCGTACCGGCTCGGGGAGACCCGGATCGAGCTGCGCGGGCACGTCGTCCTCGTCGACGACCGCCCGGTCGCCCTGGCCCCGCACGCCCTCGATCTGCTCCGCGTCCTGAGCAGTCACGACCGCGTGGTCACCCGACCGGAGCTGATGACCTGCCTGTCGGACGATCCCGACGACCATGCCCTGGATGTGGCGATGAGCCGGCTGCGCCGCTCGCTCGGCGTCCCCGGGCTGATCACGACCGTGGTGAAGCGGGGCTATCGCTTCGCGGCCCGCCCGATCGCCTGAGCACGATCGCCTGGGCACGATCGCCTGGGCACGATCGCCGGAACCCCTCGACGGCAGCATCGGACCGCGGTGGATGATGGGGCGGGAGTGCCCCGGCTCCGTACGTGCCCGATGTCACCAGGAAGGTAGCCCAGTGAGCATGAGTGTGCACCTGAGGACGGCGGCGGTCGTCTCGATCATGAACCAGGTGATGGACCGGTGACCGGCCTCGGGCACGTGGATCCCGGCGGCCCGGCACTGGTCAGCGAGATCGGCGGCGGGGTCACGCTCCGCAAGCTGTCGGTGGGCCCGATGGACAACAATGCCTATCTGCTCACCACCGATGGCGACGCGCTGCTCATCGACGCCGCCAACGACGAGGATCGGCTGCTCGAGTTGATCGGGGACCGTGCCGTGTCGACGGTGGTGACCACCCATCGTCACGGGGACCACATCCAGGCTCTCGCCGACGTGGCCCGGGCCACGGGCGCTCGGTTGGTGGCCGGCACCTCCGACGTGGAGTCGATCGAGCGGGATGCGATGGTCACGGGGATGACCGCGGTCTGGGACGACGACACGGTCCCCCTCGGCTCTGGGGAACTCGCCGTGATCGGACTTGTCGGCCACACTCCCGGTTCGATCACGCTGGTGCACGCCCCCGGCGACGGGCCGGCGCATCTGTTCACCGGTGACAGCCTGTTCCCCGGCGGTCCCGGCAAGACCTGGCGACCCGCGGACTTCGCCTCGCTGATGGACGACCTGGAGACCAAGATCTTCGGCCGGTTCGACGACGACACCGTGGTCCATCCGGGTCACGGCGACGACACGACCCTCGGCGTGGAGCGGCCCAAGCTCGCCGAGTGGCGGTCGCGCGGCTGGTAGCGGGGTGAGCGAGTCGGCGGCGATCGTCATCGTCGGAGCGGCCAGTGATCCGCGGGTACGAGCCCTGGTCGGTGTCGCGGAACGGTCCGGCCGGACGTACGCGGTCCATTCGGCCGATGCCGCCGACGGGCGCGCCGCCCTGGAGGGGGCCGGGCAGGACGGTTCGATCCTCCCCGTGGTGGTCGTCGCGGGCGGATCGGTCCTGCTGGATCCGATCGGGCTGGACCTGATCGAGGAACTCGGCTTCCCACGGGCTCAGGCACACACGGTCGGCGAGCTCGCCGTGGTGGGCGCCGGAGTGACCGGGCTGGCCGCCGCGGTCGCGGCCGCGGACCGGGTGCCGCGCGTCGTGGTCGTGGACCCCACCCTGCCCGGCGGCTCTCTCGATCCGAACGACCGGATCACCGACTACCTCGGCTTCCCCGACGGTTTGTCCGGTCGCGACCTGGTCCGGCTCGGAGTCGAACAGGCCCGCCGGGCGGGGGTGCGGTTCCTGCTGGCCGAACGGGTGGAGGAGATGCTCGACCGCGGTGACCACCTGCTGCTCGTCCTGACCAGCGGGGCCACGGTGGCCTGCCGAGCGGTCGTGGTGGCCACCGGCGTCGACCGCCGGCCGGCGGTCGAGTTGTCGCTACCCGGAGTCGTGGTCGCCGCAACGGGGTCGGCGGACGGCGCGGCCGTTGCGGTCGGCGCCGGAGTGGCGGCCGCACGTCGTGCGCTGGACTACCTGGCCGGGGAGGTCGCCGGCTGAGCCTGCGCGATGGCGCGGCCCACCGCCCGTGCCTCGTGGCCGATCTCGAACAGCAGCCCCGAGAGCACCGCCTCGAGGCCGACGAAGTACAGGCCGGCAGCGTCGGGATGCGTGTGCACACCGTGCACGAGCGGGTGACCCGCCGGATCGAGTACTCCGAGGTCACCGACCAGTCCGCGCAGGTCGGGGCGATAGCCCGTGCCGGCGACGATGGCCGTGGGTCGCCGGGTTGATCCATCCACCAGCTGGACCGCCGGACCGTCGATCCGGGCGATCTCGGGCACGACGCGGATCCGACCGTCACGGATGGCGGCCACGAATCCGTGGTCGAGGATCGGTACGGTCCGCGAACGGAGGAACTGGCTGAAGCCGTCCCCGGGCGGCGACGGTAGACCGTACTCGCGCAGGTCCGGCACGCTGAGCCGGCGGACGAGTGAGTTGAGCCGGTTCAGAATCGGTTCCGGCAAGGCTCCCAGAGAGATCCCCAGCACCTGACTCGGCACCCCGAGCACCGCGCGCCGGACGATGTTGGGCGGGGTCCGGATCGACAGCTCCACCTCGTCGGCGACCGCGGTCAGCTCGAGGGCGATCTCGGCCGCGGAGTTCCCGGCTCCGACCACCAGCACGCGGCCACCGGCGTACGGGGAGGGCTCGCGGTACGCCGCGGTGTGCTGCAGGCTACCGGTGAACGTGTCCCTCCCGGGCCAGTCCGGCAGGTGCGGCGAGCGGCTCAGACCGGTCGCCACCACCACCGCATCCGCCCCGTACGTCCGCTCCGTGGTGTGTACGTCCCAGCCGTGACCGGACCGCGTGATGGCCTGGACCTCGACTCCGAGCCGAGGCGTGATGTCGTGGTCGCGGGCGTACCGCTGCAGGTAGGCGACGAAGTCGTCGCGTCGCACCCAGCTGCCGCATCTCCGCGGGATCGTCGCCCCGGGGAGGCCGGAGAGCTGCCGCACCGTGTGCAGCTGCAGACTGTCGTACCGCCCTCGCCAGGAGACTCCGATCGTGCCGCCCTGCTCGAGCAGGTCGAAGTCCACCCTGTGTCGGCGCAGTTCAGCCGCGACCGCCAGGCCGGCCGCCCCGGCGCCGACGATGACCGCACGTCGCACCACGCGCTGCACTGTAGTGCCCCGACCCGTTCAGACCAGCACATAAATGACTCCACCCAGTCCGGCGGCCGCCGCGCTTGCCGCGAGGAGCAGCAGCACACCCCCGTCGGGCATCACCTCGCTCCCGCTCAGGGCACGCTCGGCTCGGCGCGAACGGCGCCGAGCCAGCACGGCAAGGCTGGCGGTCAGCAGCAGTCCCGCCAGACCGATCGCGGCCGCCCACCATCCGAGACTCGGAGCGAGCAGCCGCCAGGCGAGGAAGGAGCCGACCAGCATCGACAGTGCCGTCCGGCGCCAGGCCAATTCGGTCCGCTCCGACTGGAGGCCGGAGTCGAACATCTCGGGGATGCTCACCGCAGGGCGACACCGAGCAGCAACAGCAGAGCGATGACGCACACGCCGGCACCGACGGGAAGAGCCACCTTGGACGCGGGGAGTGGACGCTGCTCGCGCATCGCCAGCTCGACCGTGCCCCAGTTGACCCAGGCCAGCAGCGGGACGGTCGCACCGAGGGCCAGCGACACCATGGACGCCGCCAGGCGGAGGCCCGGTTGGATGGGCAGCCCGAGGGCCTCCAGCGCGACGCCCCCGGCGATCAGGGCGAGCGCGGTGCGGATCCAGGCGAGGAAGGTCCGCTCGTTGGCGAGACTGAATCGTGGATCCGGCTCGCTGCCGCGGGAGTAGACCCAGCGCGGGAAGCGATGCTCAGCCATCGACCTCGTCGACGGTCATCTCCCCCATCGCGTCCCAGCCGTTGCCGTCGACCCGGCGGCTGACGATCCGCGGCGTCCGGACGAGGGCCCGGGGCAACTCGGTCACGGCCTTCTTGAAGTGCTCGCTGTTGACGTGCGGAACCGCGCCATCATCGGTGAACGCCTCGACGAGGACGTACTCGTTCGGGTCCTCGACGCTGCGCGACCACTCGAACCACAGGTTTCCCGGCTCGGCGCGGGTCGCCCGGGTGAAGTCGCCCACCAGGTCCATCCACGTGTCGCTGAACTCCGGCTTGACCGGGAACTTGACCACGATGAAGTACACGCCGTCCACCACCTCCGCTGCCGTCGGGCGAATCCGGACCGAAGCCCGAGGTGACACTACCGCCCGCAGACCAGGGCTCAGCGGGGCGCCAGCACCCGCCGTACGGCATCGGCGAATCCGGCGGGATCGGCCATGAACCCGCCGTGATCACCGGGGAAGACCTCCGGCGCCACGCCGAGCTGTGCGGCCAGCGCGCGCGCCGAGCGGGCCGCGACATCGGGACCGCTGGCCGAGCCGACCCCGATCACGATTCGAGGCGTTCCGGCGCGCAGCCGGTCGACCGGTGGCTGCCAGCGGGTGAACGGCTTGAGCATGCGGGTGAAGAACAGCGCGTCGTCGGCCTGCTGCTTCGCCGACGGTGCCGGGGGCGCCTGGTCCTCCGCGGGACCGTCGTTCTCGGCGGGACCGGCTTGCCCGGGCGGCGGCCACGCGACCATCGGGACACCGTCGGCAGTCACCTCCCCCTGGTGCATGACGAGAGAGACGAAACCACCCCAGGCGGCCCCGGAGCCGCCCGCCCGGAACGAGTCCTCGATTCCGTCCACCACGGCCCTGACGTGTTGCGCGTCCGGCAACAGCTCGGTGACCGGCGGCTCATGGGCCACGATGGTGCCGACCCTTTCGGGATGTCGTGCGGCCAGGGCGAGCGCGGCGACCGCACCACCGCTGCTGCCCACGACGTCGGCCGGACCGCCGCCACAAGCGTCGATGACTCCGGCCAGGTCGTCCGCCTCGCGCTCCGGATCGATGGCCAGCGAGGGGTCCGCGACGGTGCTCTGCCCCATCCCGCGAGGGTCGTAGGTGACGACCGTGTGGTCGCTCGCGAGCTGCTCGGCGAGCGGGGCGAACGGGCCACTGGTCATCGGCTGACCGATCACCAGCACCAGCGGTCCGGCGCCGCGGACCTCGTAGTGGATCTGGGCACCGTCGAGCTCGATCGCGTCGGTGCGGACGCCCGACGTGTCAACCAGCTGGTCGGGTCTGGACGTGGTCATCGGGTTCTCCTCGGGTTGGTTGCTCGCGGTCTCAGACCGCCGGACCGCCGCAAACTCATCGGCGCTTTCGTCACGGTCGCAGCAGGACCTTGATCGCCTCGCGACGATCCATGGCCGCGTACGCCTCGGCGGTGCGTTCCAGCGGGAGTTCGAGGTCGAAGACCTTGCCGGGTTCGATGGTGCGGTCCCAGACTCGCGCCATCAGATCGGGCAGGTACCGCCGGACCGGTGCCGGGCCACCCTGCACGCGGAGGTTGCTGAAGAAGGTGAGCCGGGCCGGCGGCTGCACGTCGTGCGGGACACCGACGAAGCCGACGCCGCCGCCGGGCCGGGTGGAGCGCAGGGCCTGCTCGACGGACTCGCCGGTGCCGACGCATTCGCACACGGCGTCGGCCCCCACCCCGTCGGTGAGCTCCTTGATCGCGGCAACGCCCTCATCGCCGCGGGCCGCCGCGATGTCGGTGGCGCCGAAGGTCGTCGCCAGGCGCTGTCGCGACGCGTGCCGGCTCATGGCGATCACCCGGGCAGCACCCAGTTGGGACGCCGCCAGCACCGCAGACAGTCCGACGGCCCCGTCGCCGACCACGGCGACCGTCATACCTGGCCCGACCCCGGCGCACACTGCCGCATGCCAGCCGGTGCTCATCACGTCCGACAGCGCCAACAGGCTGGGGACGAGGGCGTCATCCGGCTGACCAGGGGTGGCCACCAGCGTGCCGTCGGCCTGCGGGATCCGGATCGCTTCCGCCTGGCACCCGTCGTACCCACCGCCGTTGGTGCAGTGTGATTGGTACCCGTGCCGGCAGTGGGCGCAGGTGTTGTCGGAGTAGAGGAAGCCGCCCACCACGAACTGGCCGGGCCGGACCGTGGTGACGGCAGACCCGACGTGCTCGACCACCCCGACGTACTCGTGACCGATGGCCCGGGGGCGACGCACGGGATCGTGCCCTCGATAGGGCCACAGGTCCGATCCGCAGACGCACGCCGCGACGGTACGGACGATGGCGTCGGTGGGCTCGACGATCGTGGGGTCGGGCCGGTCCTCGACGCGGATGTCGCCCGGGGCGTGCAGAATCGTTGCGCGCATCGTGTGGTCCTCATGAGTCGTGAGCCGGCCGGTTCGGCTGACTCTTTCGTGGCCCGCCGGCGACCCCGCGGTCAGCCGAGCAGAGGTTCGGCGCCGCGGGCGATGCCCAGGGTGGCGAGCAGGTCCTCGTGCAGTTCCATCCACACCGTATGGCAGGAGTCGATCCCGACTCCGGTGACCCAGGCGGGATCGCCGGCCAGGGCCCGACCGAGCGCCCGATCGAACCGCTCGTCGTAGCCGGCGAACCGGTCCAGTGCAGTGGTCAGGTCGGCGACCAGCCGGACCAGGACGGCGTCGAGGACGTCGAGCGCATCGAGGACCGGACGGTCCCAGATCGGATCCAGATGGTCGTTCACCGAGAGCGGATCGGCGGGGGTGGGCCTGAGCTGCCAGTCGGTGCACGCCTTCTGCAGGTGGGCGTTGTGCGGCAGGAAGCGCTCGTAGACGCCCCGAACGGCGGCCGCCGAGCCCGTCTCGTCGAGCTCGCGCGCCAGCCGGCGATCGTTCTCGGCGCGACCCGCCGCGGTCAGGGTCCAACCGTTCGTGCCGGCGAAGTCGACCCAGGTCAGCCAGCCGAACGCCTGGAAGTCGAGCAGCAGTTCCTCGGCCTCGGCCCGCCGGAGGGCGAACCGATCCGCCACCGCATCGGTCGCGGCCATTCCCGCGAGCCGGACGGCGTGCAGGCTCAGCAGGGCAGGATCCGAGCTGTGTCCGGTCATGGCGGCGACCCTAGTGTCGGTGCCGAGGTGGTGGAGGGCTACCCGGTCGAGGCGAACCGGAAGTAGAACGCTCCCGCCACTAAGACGATTCCCACGTTGGCCGCCAGACGTTCCCAGGGATGGCCCCTGAAGAATGCCACGTCGACACCGACGATGAGCCCGACCATCGCGACGATGCACACCGCGATGACCACCGGCCGTTCCATCCGCCTGCTCCTTCGCGGGGCCACGGCTTGCCGCCGCGAACGCCCGTGGCCTCCCACACCAGCCTAGGTCCTCCTGAGGGACGCTGGCGAGCGGCGCTCATGCACAGAGGGAGCCGGGATGATGGGCGGCATGCAGGAGGTTCAGGTCGTGGTCGCGCACAGCGAACGCGCGACACTGCGCGTCGGCGACGTCTTCTTGAAGATCGACGCCGATCAGACCCGTACCGACGTCGAGGTCGCGGCCATGGCCCGAGCGCCGATCCCGACCCCCGCGGTTCTGTGGCGGAGACCGCCGGTGGTGGCCCTCGCCGCCCTCCCCGGCCAGGCCCTGGGTCGTCTCGGTGAACCGTCGACCGCATCGTCGGCGGCATGGGCCGCAGCCGGGGCAACCATTCGAAGACTGCACGACGCACCGCTCCCGCCATGGCCCGGCCAGTCCCTCGACGCGATCGCCGCCCGTCTCGACACGGAGTGCGCGTGGCTCGTCACCAACGGCGTCCTGCCCACCGAGCTGGTGACCCGGAATCGTCGGGTCGCCGAGGCGGTGCTGCGGCCGTGGGAACCGGTGTTCACCCACGGCGATCTGCAGATCACCCATGTGTTCGTCGACGGCGACGAGGTCACGGGCGTGATCGACTGGAGCGAGGCGGCGCGGGGTGATGCCCTCTACGACCTCGCCACCGTGACGCTCGGGCACGAAGAACATCTGGATGACGTCGTCGCCGGCTACGGCGCCGACGTCGATCTGGACGTGATCCGCGGCTGGTGGTCCTGGCGGAGCCTCGCGGCGGCCCGATGGCTGATCGAGCACGGCTTCGATCCGGCCTCGCCGGGAGCCGAGTTCGACGTGTTGCGATCCCGGATGTGATCTGTGCCCGCTGATCGGGAATTCGCGTCGGGCGCCTGGAATCGGGCCGGTCGGGGAATCGGTGCACCCCTTGGGGCCAGTCGAGCGCAACGGCGAGCCGGCCGGCTCAGTAGCGCGCGGCCTCGTCGTCCGGCACGTCCACCACGGCGAAGCCGCCCAGCCTTGGTCTCGACGTACGGCCCATCGGTGAAGACCGGCTGACCGTCGCGGGCCTCGACGCTGCACAGAGCGGTCGACGCTTCGATCCCTCCGGCGCTGAACACGAATACCCCGCGGCCTCCGTCTCTGCGATGACCGCCATTCCGGCCCTTCCCTTCCCACGGCTTGCTCGGGCGTATGGGGGGCACCCACTCGTCGTTGAACGTGATCAGATACCCGGGCACTGCCGTTTCCCCAGTGTCCAGGCGAGCACACGTACGCCGTGCAGGTCAGGCGCCGTCTCGATCCCGACGACGACCAGGGCATGGTCGGCACCAGCCAGCTGGGCCTGGCTGCGGTGGAGCGTGCCCGGGCTCACCATGAGTGGGCTCGGGCTCCTGGGCGATCATCGGCAGGCGGTCGTGTTCCACCTCGGCTGCGGCCTCGGTGCCCGTGTCTTCCGGATCGATCCGCCCGAGACAGTCGAGTGGTACGACCTGGACGACCCGGCTGTCGTGGCACTGCGGCAGCAGCTTCTGCCGGCGCGGAAGCGCTGCACACTGATCGGCTCCAGAGTGACGCGTCATGCCCCGCATGGACCGGTGGACGCCGTCACCCCTTGACGTAGGCGAAGCTGTCGGCGACCCGATCACCACGAACGCGCATGACGTCCACCCCACGGACGCGGCCGTCTCCCCAGTCGTAACACCATAGGATGAAAACTCGATCGCCGGCCGTCACCATCTCCTCGACGGTGAACGTGACCTTCGAGGCTCCCGTCATCACCGCGCCCCACGCGTCGAGCACGGCCGTGCGGCCCGTCAGACGGCGTCCGTCGGGCGGCGTGGTGTCCTCGAACACGCAGTCGTCGGTGATCCAGGTTGCCCAAGGCTGCCAGATCGTGGCGATTGAACGCCTCATCGAAGAGTCGCACCGTCTCCGCCAGGGTCCGATCAACCCCGGGTCCGATCAACCCCGGGTCCGATCAACCACAGTGCCTCCAAGCTCCGACAGATCATGCTGACACCGATGGCGTGTGGACATCCACCGCTGACAGCACGGAACGACGCACCGCATGCGCGATCGTTGATGCATCAAGCAAGACGGCCGGTCGCCACCATGGCCAGGGGTATCCGTTTGACGGTCCCCTTACGGTGGCCCAAGTCGCCGCACCTCACGGTGGCACTGTCCGCAGCAAGGCGCCGTTGGTCGATGAGTGGGCGACACCTCGGTGGCTCACAGCTCAAGCCTGGCTGGTCCGGCGTCGTCGGTGGGCCGATCGGCTGTTGATCGTATCCAGAAGTCGCTGACGGCGGCCGCTGTTGTTTCGGGTGCTTCGAGAGGCACCAGATAGGCGGCGTCTGGGATGACCGCGACCTCGCCGTGGCGCACGAGGCGGGCTGCTGCCGTGGCCTGGTCCGGGGTGAAGCCTGCGTGGTCTCTGCCAGTGACGATCAAGGTCGGCATCCCGATCTTGGGCAGGAGCCCTGTGGCGTCGGCGCGGTCGAGGGAGACCGACTTCACCGCGTTGCTGAGCATCCGCCGATCGGCCTGTCTCAGGCTGGCTCGGACGAGGTCGACGGCTTCCAGGTCGTGGACCCGGGTGTGCGCGGAGAGCAGAACGTTGGTCACCCCGGACAACACGATCTCGATCGGACCGAGCAGCTGGTAGATGGCCAGCAACAGATAGGTCCGGCCGCGCTCGGCTGACGATAGTGCCGCCATCGGCGTGCCGAGCATGACCAGGCTGCGGCATCGGGTCGGCCGAGCCGCGGCAAACGCAAGCCCGACGTGGCCACCCCACGCGTTGCCTACCCAGTCGACCGGCCCGCGGATCGCCAACCGGTCCAGGATCTGACCGGCCGCTTGCGCACAGTCAGCAGTGCTGTAGCGGTGGCCGGGATCACCGCTGGCGCCGTGACCTGGCCCGTCGATGACGACCACCCGCCGCTGAGGGGTCAGGAAGGTCAGGAACCGATCGAACGACCGCCCTGACATGAACAGACTGGGCCACAGCACTGTGGCCGCGCCCTCATGATCGCCCTCAACACGGACGGCCAACTTCCCGACCGCTGTCTCGATGGTGTGACTCTCCTCCATGACCCCTCCTGTTGACAGTGTCAACCACAAGTGTTGGGTAGAGTGTTGACACTGTCAATAGTCGGGAGAGCCGATGACGCAACCAGCACCGGACGAGGAGGGGTTGCCCGCCAGACTGCTGCGGGCAGCGCTCGAGCACCTGGCCCACGCACCAGCGGACCAGGTGAGCCTGCGTCGGGTCGCGAGCGATGTCGGGGTAAGTCATCAGGCGCCGTACGTCCATTTCGGCAGTCGGCGGCGGTTCCTGGCGGCGGTCGCCGGGTCCGGCTTGGCTGAGGCCACGCGCCGGGCCGTCGCGGCAGTCACCGCGGCCGGGTCCGATCCGGTGGCGCGACTCCACGCACTCGCCGACGTCTACCTGAGGTTCATCCGCGAAGATCCGCATGTCCACGATCTCGCGAACGGGCCGACCGTGGCCAAAAGCGATCACCCCATGCTGCAACAGGCGGCAATCGGCTACTGGAACGTACTCCACGACACCGTCGCAGGCTGCCAACCCACCAACACTCCTGAGGCCGAGATCCTCCGCCGCGCCGCGGTGACCTGGGCGACGGTCTACGGGATCTCGCGGCTCTCGGCTTTCGGCCAGTTCCCAGCGTCTGTTCCCGCGACAGCAGATGACCTGGTTCACGCCGCTATCGACCAGCTCATCGCCGGCTGGCAACTCGGGCCCCAGTCACACCCTCTCGAATAGCCACGCCCACCGAGCCGACCAACCCCAAGATCCAGCACAGCTCCTTCGGGTGAACCCGAAGCGAAGGTCGGCCGGTGAATTCACGCCGTGCATCGGGTCTACCCACTGCGGGCTGATGTGAGCCGAACGATGAGAGGCGGTGTTCGGGATGGCGGTCGGCATCTTCGCGGGCATAGCGGTCAACGACTTCCGGCAGGCCTTGGACTGGTACCAGCGCCTCCTCGGCGCCGAGCCCGCGTTCTATCCGAACGATGTCGAGGCGGTGTGGCAGCTGGCCGAGGGTCGCTATGTGTACATCATTCACGACGTGGACCGTGCTGGTGGCGCAGTCAGCATGATCTGGGTTGATGATCCGGTCGCCGAGGTGGCGAGGATCGCCGACCGCGGCCTGGAGGCCGTCGACGTCGAGAGGCACGGCGGGGTCTGGAAATTCGTGTTCCGTGACGCGGATGGCAACGAAACGGGTGTCGGCGGGCAGGTCGCGGCGCGATCGGCAGACCGTGCGGAGGACCCAGGTGGCGACCGTACTGTGGTCAGGTGAAGTGTGGGTGCATCCGAGGCCTGCCGAGGAGTCGAGGCTCGCGCTGACGCCGACTGGTGCCCGACGGCCCTGCGCAGCACGCTAGGAGCTCACGACCCGATCGGCGTGGGGCAGATGCCCCATTCGGGGTGCCGTCGCTCGCCTCCAACGGTCGGACCTGACCAGTCCGGCTGGACCTCGCATCGCCGTTCGCTCACGGAGAACGGGGAAGAAAACGCCTCCGGTCCGCATTGAGTCGATGACGCTCAACCCTGCGTCAGACGACTTGGAGGCATTCCTCGTGACGACAACCCAACTTCCGGTCCTGTTCCTCACCGACCTCGTCGTGCTGCCGGGCATGGTGGTACCGATCGAGCTCGACGACACCGCCCGGGCCGTCGTGGACACCGCCCACTCGAGCAGCGACGACCACCTGGTCGTCGCACCGCGACTGGACGACCGCTACGCGGCGTACGGCGTGGTGGCGACCATCGTGCAGACCGGCCGGCTCGCCAGCGGTGAGCCGGCAGCGGTGCTGCGTGCCGAACGGCGGGTCCGCATCGGCTCCGGTGCATCCGGCCCGGGCAGCGCGCTGTGGGTCGAGGCTCACGACATCGAGGACCCCGACGCCGACAGCGACGAGGTCCGCGCGCTGGCCGCGGAGTACAAGAGCCTGGTCATCGCGACGCTGCAGCGCCGTGACGCCTGGCAGATCATCGACACCATCAACCGGGTCAACGACCCGTCGCAGTTGGCGGATCTGGCCGGCTATGCGCCATACCTGGACGACGAGAAGAAGCGTGAGCTGCTCGAGACGCCGAGTGTCCGCGAGCGGCTGACCGTTCTGATCGGGTGGACCAAGGACCACATCGCCGAGGTGGAAGTCAACGACAAGATCGCCGACGACGTCCGCTCCGGCGTGGAGAAGAACCAGCGCGAGTTCCTGCTCCGCCAGCAGCTCAACGCGATTCGCAAGGAGCTCGGCGAGGACGAGCCCGACGGCGCGCAGGACTACCGCACCCGGGTCGAGGAGGCCGACCTGCCGGAGGATGTCCGCAAGGCGGCCCTGCGCGAGGTCGGCAGGCTCGAACGGGCCAGCGATCAGAGCCCGGAGTCCGGCTACATCCGCACCTGGCTGGACGTGATCCTCGAGCTGCCCTGGGGCAGCAAGACCGTCGACTCCACCGACATCACCGCCGCGCGTGCGGTGCTGGACGCCGACCACCACGGCCTGGAGGACGTCAAGGACCGGATCGTGGAATACCTGGCGATCCGCAGCCGGCGCGCAGCCCGCGGTCTGGAGGTCGTCGGCGGTCGCGGCTCCGGTGCGGTCCTGGCTCTCGTGGGCCCGCCGGGCGTCGGCAAGACCTCGCTCGGCCAGTCCGTCGCGCGGGCCCTGGGCCGCAACTTCGTCCGGGTCGCTCTCGGCGGCGTCCGGGACGAGGCTGAGATCCGCGGACACCGGCGGACGTACGTCGGTGCGCTGCCCGGCCGCATCGTCCGGGCGATGACCGAGGCCGGCTCGATGAACCCGGTCGTGTTGCTCGACGAGATCGACAAGGTGGGCTCGGACTACCGGGGCGACCCGAGTGCGGCGCTGCTGGAGGTGCTCGACCCGGCTCAGAACCACACCTTCCGCGACCACTACCTCGAGGTCGACCTCGACCTGTCGGATGTCGTCTTCCTGGCCACCGCCAACGTCTTGGAAACCATCCCCCAGCCGCTGCTGGACCGGATGGAGATGGTCAGCCTCGACGGCTACACCGAGGATGACAAGATCGCCATCGCCCGGGACTACCTGCTGCCCAAGCAGCTCGAGCTGGCCGCGCTGACCGACGACGAGGTCGAGGTGACCGACGACGCTCTGCGCGAGATCGCCGCGAACTACACCCGGGAGCCGGGGGTGCGCCAGCTCGAGCGGCTGCTCGCCAAGGCACTGCGCAAGGCAGTGACGAAGCTCGCCACCGCGGAGCCGGGCACCGTGCTGCGGGTCGACGACCGCAACCTGCGCGAGTTCCTCGGCCGGCCGCGCTTCAGCCCCGAGGCCCACGAGCGGACCGCCGTGCCCGGGGTTGCGACCGGACTCGCGGTGACCGGGATGGGCGGTGACGTGCTGTTTATCGAGGCCAACACGACGGAGGGCCCGTCGACCGGCTCCGGACGAGGTGGGCTCACGCTCACCGGCCAGCTCGGTGACGTGATGAAGGAGTCGGCCCAGATCGCACTGTCCTACGTTCGGGCGCACGCCGAGGAGCTCGGCATCGCCGATCCGACGGTGCTGGATCGCCACATCCACATCCACGTCCCGGCGGGCGCCATCCCGAAGGACGGGCCGTCGGCGGGCGTGACGATGGTGACCGCGCTGACCTCGATGGCTCTCGGCCGACCCGTACGTTCGGATGTGGGCATGACCGGAGAGGTGACGTTGAACGGTCGGGTGCTGCCGATCGGCGGGGTGAAGCAGAAGCTGCTCGCGGCTCAGCGGGCCGGGCTGACCACGGTCTTCCTGCCGCAGCGCAACGAGCCGGATCTGGACGACGTTCCCGTCGACGTGCTGGAGGCGATCGACGTCCGATTGAGCACCGACGTGGCCGAGCTGGTCGCGCAGGCCATCGAACCGGCGGTCGCAGCGGGGGCGCCGGTCGCCGCCTGACCCCCCATCCACCTGAACCCGGAATCCACCGGAACCCGGAATCCACCTGACTCCGGAATCCACCTGACCCGACGGGCCGGTCTCCCTACACTGGGGAAACCGGCCCGTTCGGCGTCTGCCCACGGCCGGTCCCGGCGGTTTCAGCTCCGGCCGGGCCGAGCGAGAGGCCAGCGCATGGGCGACCTTGATCGCGTGCGTTTCGGCGGCGAGATCGTCGACCGCCGGACGAGCAACATGCTGCGCGAGGCGCAACGGATCGCGAACGAGCAGGATCCCAGCATCGGCCGGTTGCGCCTCAGCCAGGGCTGCTTCTGTCACGGCGTCGCCGCGTCGGCCGGAACCCACTCCGGCGCCGGCGCTTTCGACCTGTCCGTCCGCGGCTATTCCGAGCACCAGAAGGAGGTCCTCGCCCTCGCCTTGCGCAAGGTCGGGTTCGCGAGCTGGCGGCGCATGCCCAACCAGGGCCCCTGGCCCGAGCACATCCACGGCATCGCCATCGGCTCCAAGCAGCTGCCGAGCGTCGCCCAGAGCCAGGTCCGCAGCTATCTCAACGGGCGCGACGGGCTGGTCGGCAACCGCCGCGATCCCCAGGACCGGCCGGACAAGATCTTGACCTGGGAGCAGTACAAGGACACCTACCTCGACGGCGCCGACCGGTTCAACGGCCCGGCCGCCACGGAGCCGCCGACCGACCCGGCCACGGCCGAAGTGCCCCAGGACGGCGACCCGTACGGCATCGACGCCGGGCAGGGCGTCGAGGGCGGATCGCGTGACAGCGACGGCGACGGGCTGACCGACGACTTCGAGAAGCTCGCCCGGACCGATCCGCTGCGGGCGGACAGCGATGGGGACGGGATCAGCGACGGCCAGGAGTTCATCGCCTCCGGCGGCCGCGGGACGGGTCTCACCGTGGACTCCGACCACGACGGCATCGCCGACTGGTTGGAGGCCGATGCCGTGGCGGCCGCCTCGGCCCGCATACCAGGCCCCATGCAACCCGTCGGCGCGCCGAGCGCTCCGGGCGCGGCCGGGGTCATCGGTACCGGCGGGGCGATCGGTCCGGGCGGGCTGGGCGCGGGCATCGGCACCGGGATGGGGACGGGACCGGGCACGGGAACCGGCATCGATGACGGGATCGGCACCGGGGCCGGAGTGCCGGCCGGGGCGGGCACCAGCGCCATCGACGGCGGTGGAGATCCGCTGGGCTGATTTCCGACCGTAGCCGCCGCGACACCGATCAGGCGGTGCGGGAGGGCTCCACCTGGCGATCCTCGTCGTACCGGGACTTGACCAGACTGGCGATCGTCGTGATGGCCAGGGTGATCATGATGAAGGTCAGCGACACCCAGATGGGCAGCTCGCCGTCAAAGGGGGC
This sequence comes from Microlunatus sp., assembly GCA_035719255.1. Taxonomy (GTDB): domain Bacteria; phylum Actinomycetota; class Actinomycetes; order Propionibacteriales; family Propionibacteriaceae; genus Microlunatus. The sequence continues at coordinate 23,502 of DASTGF010000497.1, forward strand.
CCAATCGGCCAGGTCATAGTGGTTCAGCGCGTGCAGCACGAGTTTCACGCCGATGAAGGCGAGCACGACCGCCAACCCGAGCGACAGATAGACCAGCCGCCTCAGTAGACCGCCGATCAGAAAGTAGAGCTGGCGCAGCCCCATCAACGCGAAGACGTTCGCGGTGAACACCAGATACGGCTCCTCGGTAAGCCCGTAGATCGCGGGGATCGAGTCGAGCGCGAAGAGCAGGTCCGTGCTGCCCAGGGCGATGATCACGAACAGCATCGGCGTGATCAACCGGCGGCCGTCCTCGAGCACCGTCAGCCGGGTACCCCGGAAATCGTCGGTCGCCGGGAACCGGCGCTTGACGAGCCGCATCATCGCGTTGTCGGGCATCTCAGCGCTGTCGTCGTGCTTGCGGTAGTCCACCACGAGCTTGCTCGCGGTGTAGATCAAGAAAGCACCGAACAGGAAGAACACCCACGCGAACTGGTTGATCGCCGCCGCGCCGATGGCGATGAAGATCCCGCGGAAGATCAGCGCGAGGATGATGCCGACGAGCAGGGCGTACTGCTGGAGCTCCCGCGGCACCTTGAGCTTGGTCAGCAAGATGACGAAGACGAAGAGGTTGTCGATCGACAGGCTGTACTCGGTCAGCCAACCGGCGAAGAACTCGGCGGCGTACCGGGGGCCCGACACCCACCAGATACCGAGGCCGAACAGGATCGCCAGACCGACGAAGATCCCGATGAACAGTCCGGCTTCCTTCATGGACGGCTCGTGAGGTCGGCGCCCGATGACGAACACGTCGACGGCCAGGATCGCGACCATCACGACGACGGTGATGATCCACGTGTACAGGTGGACGTTCAAAAAACCGAAACCCTTCCGAGACAGTCTGACGGAGAACGTACTGGTCTCGGAGGTCTCTTCCACCAGGCAGGCCCGGCCGGGGCACCGGGCGAGAAGTCCGTCAGGACCGCGAGCCGAGGTGACGATGCCGCCGCGGGGGAATACTCCCCTCCGCTCCCGATTCTGTCACCGGCCGCAACGAATGGCGAAATCGTCTCGATCCGCCACGCCGGGTAGGTGCTCACCCGCCACGAGCACGGCGCTGACCTGTCCGTGCGGGTCGAGGGCGACCAGGTCGGCCCGGTGCCCGATCCCCAGATCCCCGATCCCGAGCCGTTCCGCGGTCGGGCCCAGCAGCCGGGCCGGGTTGGCCGAGGTCTGCCGGACGGCGGCCAGCAGCCGCTCGTCCGGGGCACCGGCCCCGAACCGGATCGCGTTGGCGAACTGCACATCCATGGTCGCGGTGCTGCCGGCGATGGTGTCCCGGCCGGCGAGCCGGGCCACCCGGTCGCGTACGTCCACGGCCAGGTCCCCGAGCCGGTAGCTCCCGTCGGCCATCCCGGCCGCGGCCATCGCGTCGGTCACCAGCACCGTACGGTCCAGGCCTACCGAACCCTCGACCTGGCGATAGATCGCCGGATGTACGTGCTGACCGTCGAGGACGAGTTCCAGGGCGACCCGGTCGTCCTCGGTCAGCGCGACGATCGGCCCGGGCTCGCGGTGATGCACCGGACGCATCGCATTGAACAGGTGGGTGGCCACCCGGGCACCGGCTCCGATCGCGCGCCGGGTGACCTCGTACCCGCCGTCGGTATGACCCACCGCGGCCAACACCCCGGCGTCGGACAGGGCGGCGACCGCATCGAGGCCACCGGACCGTTCGGGTGCGACGGTGACCATCCGGATCGTGCCGCGACCGACGGCCAGCACCCGGGTCAGCTCGGCAGCATCCGGGTCGCGCAGCTGATCGACCCGATGGGCTCCGCACCGGTGCCGGGACAGCCACGGTCCCTCCAGATGGGTGCCGGCGAGCAGCCCGTCCTCGACCAGCTCGGCTTGTGCCGACACCGCATCGAGCAGGTCTCCCGGACTCGCGGTGACCAGGCTGCCGAGCATCGTCGTCGTCCCGTGCCGGCGATGGAAGTCCACCGCCCGGGCACCCGCCTCCGGGTCGGTCCCGAACGATCCTCCCCCGCCGCCGTGCACGTGCAGGTCGACGAATCCGGGAACCACCGTTGCCGCGCCGAGGTCGACATCCCCACGGGCGGCAGACAGCGGGTGCGGCGGGCGGCCCTGGCCCGAGCCCGCCACCCGTCCGCCGGTGAGGATCAGCCAGCCGGGCCGCAGAATCCGACCACCGGCCACCACGGTGTCGGCGACGATGATCCGCCGTCCGGTGTCGGGCTCGGTACGAGTCGACGGGCTCACAGCGTCTCGGTCACCTTGCGCAGCCCGCGAGGCGCGTCGGGGTTACCGCCGCGGGCGATCGCGAGATGCTGGGCCAGCTGCTGGAAGGGCAGGATCTCCAGCAGTGGGGACAGCTCCTCCGGCGTCCCGGACGGCAGCACGACCCCGACCGCCGCTGCGTCGACGGCGACCCGGCTTCCCACGCAGAACACATCGGCACCCTGCTCGGCCAGCCGCGGGAGCACCTGACCCATCGCACCGCCCCCGATGCCGTCGGCCACCACCGCGAGTACCGGTACCTGCGGCTCGATCATCGCGAGCGGTCCGTGCAGCAGATCGGCCCCGGAGAAGGCCTGCGCCGACAGGTAGGAGGTCTCCATGAGCTTGAGCGCGGCCTCCCGCGCCGTCGGGTAGGAGTAGCCCCGTCCGGTGGTGACCAGCCGGCTGGCGAAGCGGTACCGCTGGGCCAACAGGGCCACCCGGTCGTCTCCGGCCAGCACCTGCTCGCCCAGTGCAGGCAGCGATGCGGCGCCCTCGCCGTGCCCGCCGCGGACCCGATCGAGGAGGAGATACAGCGCCAGCAGCTGGGCGGTGTAGGACTTGGTCGCCGCGACCGCCCGCTCCTTCCCCGCCCGTACGTCGACGTGGGCCTCGGCGGCGAGCGCCAGCGGCGACCCCGGCTGGTTGGTGATCGCGATGGTGAGGGCGCCGCAGGCGCGGGCCACCTCCAGTGACCGCACGAGGTCCGGTGATCCGCCGGACTGGCTCACGCCGATCATCAACACCCCGGACAGATCGGGCCGGGCGTCGTACGCGGTCATGGTGGACGGCGACACCAAGCCGCACGGCAGCTGCAGGCCGATCTCGGCGAGGTACTTGCCGTAGAGGGCGGCATGGTCGCTGGTGCCGCGGGCGACGAACTGGACGAAACGTGGCCGGTACGCGGTGATCAGCGCCGCGGCCCGCTCCAGGTCGCTGTCCGGCTCGGCGGTCTCGGCGAGCAGCCGACGCCAGACGTCGGGCTGCTCGGCGATCTCGCCGGCCATCAGCGCACCGGGTGCGCTCGCGGTGAGGTGGGCGGTGGACGTGCTGGACATCAGGAGGGTGGTCCTTTCGGAGAGGTGGGAGGGACGATCAGGATGTGACGGGTTCGGGCAGCAGCGCCGCGGCCAGAACGGCCGCACCGTGAGCGGGGTCGCGGTCGAGGACTCGGATGTCGTCCAGGCCGCGGCTGGCCAGCGCGGTGCCGACCCGGGTGGACAGGGCGGGCTGATGGACCAGGACGCCGCCGCCGAGCACGACGGGCAGCGACGTCTTGAGGACGTCGACCACACTCCCGACCAGTCCGGTCAGCGCGGCCGCTGCGGCGTCCACGATCGCGGTCGCCGCCGGGTCACCGCAGGCGGCCAGCTCGAACACCACCCGTGCGTGCCCAGCCCAGTAGCGGCGCTCGGGCGAGGCGTAGAAGTGGTCGATCAGCTGGGCCGGTCGCTGGAGACCGCAGTCGGCGGCCAGCTGTTGGGACAGCCGGTCCGGGCGCCGTCCGAGATCTGCCTGGCGCAACGCGTGCCGGACTCCTTCACGGGCGATCCAGTAGCCGCTGCCTTCGTCGCCGAGCAGGTAACCCCAGCCACCGGCCCGGGCCACCCGCCTGCCCGACGCCGTTACCGGGGTCCGCCCCCAGGCGACGGAGCCGGTACCGGCGATCAGCGCGACGCCGTGGTCGAGACCCGCCGCCGCCAGAATGAGCTCGGTGTCGTGGACGATGCGGACGGCAGCCGAGGGCGCCTTGGCCGCGATCAGCGCGTGCAGCCGGAGCTCGGCCTCCACGGTGTCCACGCCGGCTGCGCCGGCGCAGACGGTGGCGACCGGCTGGCCGCCGGTGGCCCGGGCGAGCTGGTCGAAGATCGCGTCCAGCTGACGCCCGGCCTCGATCGGGCCGACCGACGCGAGGTTGGCGCTGCCCGCGAGCACTTCCGCCACGACCTGGCCGTCGAGGCCGGCGACCGCGTGGGTCTTCGACCCGCCGATGTCGATCCCGACGACGAGCCCCGGGCGTACGCGTGTCAGGGTGCTCATCGGACGCTCTCGGGGACCCGTGTGTCGGCCGCCTCAACCGGGGCTGCCTGGTCGATCTCGGCGGGCCAGGTGCCACCGTTCTCCCAGAAGTGGCGGATGTCCTCCAGTGGGCGACCCTTCGTCTCGGGGG
>DASTGF010000498.1:0-6375 GCA_035719255.1 Microlunatus sp.
ACAGGGTCTTCGCTTACATCAAGGCGACCGAAGGCTCCAGCTATCGCAACCCGTACTTCACCTCCCAGTCCTCTGGCGCGCTCAAGGCCGGCGTGATCAGGGGCGCGTATCACTTCGCCAATCCCTCCGGTGCCGGCGGAAAGACGCAAGCCGCCTACTTCGTCAAGAACGGCGGCGCCTGGCGGCGGGACGGCAAGACCCTGCCGGGCGTGCTGGACATCGAGTACAACCCCTACGGCGGAAACGACTGCTACAACATCTCCAAGGCGAAGATGGTCGCGTGGATCTCGGATTTCCTGACCGAGTACAAGCGACTGACCACTCGGGACGCAGTGATCTACACCACCGCCGACTGGTGGCGTCGGTGCACCGGCGATACCACCAAGTTCAGCCAGACCAACCCTTTGTGGGTGGCCCGCTACGGCACCAGCACCCCCGGGACGCTGCCCGGTAAATGGCCGTTCTATACGTTCTGGCAGTACAGCTCGAACCCGATCGACCAGAACAAGTTCAGCGCCGGCTACAACCGGCTCCAGGTGCTGGCCGGCCGCTAGCCGGCCACGAACCGCGGTCGTGATCGAGAGGAAGCGATCACGGCCGCGGTTCTCGGGTGATCAGCGGGGGATACCGATCACCCGCGGGCGGACGGGCGGGGCCTCACCGAGCTCGGCGTACTCGGCGTCGCTGAACAGCCGCGACCTGATCAGGAAGCGGACGCCTTCCGGCGCCTCCAGCGAGAACCCGGCACCCCGTCCGGCCACCACGTCGATGGTGAGATGGGTATGCCGCCAGGAGCCGAACTGGTCGCTGCTCATCCAGACCGGAACCGGCTCGGGTGTCCCGGCGTCCAGCTCCCCGAGCAGCACGTCGGAATCGCCGGTGACGAGGTCGCCCAGCGGATAGCACATCGGGGACGACCCATCGCAACAGCCACCGGACTGGTGGAACATCAGCGGACCGTGCTGGTCCCGGAGGCGGCGGAGCAGCCCCGCCGCTTGCGGAGTCACGTCGACACGCGTCACCATGACCGACCGGCGATCAGAAGAAACCCAGCGCGTTCGGCGAGTACGACACCAGCAGGTTCTTGGTCTGCTGGTAATGGTCGAGCATCATGGCGTGGTTCTCGCGGCCGATGCCGGAGCCCTTGTAGCCGCCGAAAGCGGCGTGCGCCGGGTACGCGTGGTAGCAGTTGGTCCATACCCGGCCGGCCTGAATGTCCCGGCCGGCACGGTACGCGGTGTTGATGTCCCGCGACCACACCCCCGCGCCCAAGCCGTAGAGGGTGTCGTTGGCGATCGACATCGCGTCCGCGTAGTCGTCGAACCCGGTCACGGCGACGACCGGCCCGAAGATCTCCTCCTGGAAGATGCGCATCTTGTTGTGGCCCTGGAAGATCGTCGGGGCCACGTAGTAGCCACCGGACAGGTCGCCACCGAGGTCGACCCGCTCACCGCCGGTGATGATCCGGGCGCCTTCCTCGGCCCCGATCTTGATGTAGGACATGATCTTCTCGAGCTGGTCGTTGCTCGCCTGCGCGCCCATCATCGTGTCGGTATCGAGCGGATTGCCCTGGACGATCTTCTTCACCCGGTCGGTGGCGGCCGGCAAGAACGAATCGATGATCGAGTTCTGGATCAGGGCCCGGCTCGGGCAGGTGCAGACCTCGCCCTGGTTGAGAGCAAACATGGCGAAACCCTCCAGGCACTTGTCGTAGAAGGCGTCCTCGGTTCTGGCCACGTCGTCGAAGAAGATGTTCGGGCTCTTGCCGCCGAGCTCGAGGGTGACCGGAATGAGATTCTGGCTGGCGTACTGCATGATCAAGCGGCCGGTGGTCGTCTCACCCGTGAACGCGATCTTGGCGATCCGGCTCGAGGAGGCCAGCGGTTTGCCCGCCTCCACACCGAAGCCGTTGACCACGTTGAGCACCCCGGGCGGCAGCAGATCCGCAACCAGCTCGATGAACAGCATGATCGACGCCGGGGTCTGCTCGGCCGGCTTGAGCACTACCGCGTTGCCGGCGGCCAGCGCCGGCGCGAGCTTCCACGTGGCCATCAACAGCGGGAAGTTCCACGGGATGATCTGACCGACCACACCCAGCGGCTCGTGGAAGTGGTAGGCAACGGTGTCGTCGTCCACCTGTGAGATGTGCCCCTCCTGGGCGCGGAGCACACCGGCGAAGTAGCGGAAGTGGTCCACCGCCAGCGGCAGATCCGCGGCGAGGGTTTCCCGGACCGCCTTGCCGTTGTCCCAGGTCTCGCCGATCGCGAGCATCTCCAGGTTCGCCTCCATCCGGTCGGCGATCGTGTTGAGGATCACGGCGCGCTCGGATGCGCTGGTCTTGCCCCAGGCCGGCGCGGCCGCGTGGGCCGCGTCCAGCGCCAGCTCGATGTCCTCGGCGGTGCCCCGGGCCACCTCGCAGAACGTCTTGCCGGTCACGGGCGAGGGGTTCTCGAAGTACCGGCCCTTCACCGGCGAGACCCACTCCCCGCCGATCCAGTTGTCGTAGCGGCTCTTGTAGCTGACCACGCTGCCGTCGGTGTTGGGATTCGCGTAGACCGTCATGGGCTTCTCAGACTCCTTCGTCCGGCCGCCTCCCCGGGCGGCGTGCTGGGTTCCAGGTCATCCGACCTGCGGCAGACGTTAGGTGGGTCACAGTTGCGGAGGAGTTGACGCAACGTTGCACCGACGTTGCCGCGGCGCGGGCCGCGCCGGGCACCGATCAGCCGAACAGCTGGTCGAGGCGCTCGACGTGCGCGGCCACCTGAGCCCGGCGCGGCGAGCTGGCCGGGAGAATGTCCAGTGCGGTCGACCAGACCTCGTGGTCGTTGCGACCGTGCGGTGTGTCGGCGAACGCCAACGCGGCATCGGCGTCATGACCGGCGAGCACCCGGGCCCGGACTGCGGCATGCAGGTCCTCGCGCAGCTCGATGATCCCGGGGGCCTCGGAGTGGGGTAGCAGCGGACCGCGATACCGCGCCACCGCCCGGCGCAGCCGACCGGCGGCGAGATCCTCGCGGACCTCGGCCTCGTCGGTGGTGAATTCCCCGGAGAGCCGGTACGGGCGCGACTCCAGGCGTAGCGGCCCCAGGAGGTTACGCAGCCGCGACAGCTCGGCTCGGATCGTCACATCGGCCTGCTCATGGTCGCTCAACGCGACGGCCAGCTCCGCGGCCGTCATCCCGTCTGGCGAGTTGGCCAGCAGGACCAGGATCTCGCTGTGCCGCGGAGTGAAGGTGGTCGACTCCTCGCCGGAGCGCAGCTGGGCCGACCGGCCGCCGAGTGCGATCAACCGCGGACGTTCCCATCCGGCGACGGTGACCCCGGGCCGGTGCGGGGTGACGCGTTCGAGCCGGAGTTCCGCCTCGACCGCGGCCACCGTGGCGCGGACCAGGGCCAAGGTCTGGGGTACCGCCGCGTCGTTCCCGCCGGTGATGTCGAGCACGCCCAGCATCGCCCCGGTGTCGACGTCGTGGATCGGCGCGGCGGCACAGCTCCACGGCGTCACCTGACGCACGAGATGCTCGGGACCGAGCAGCTGGACGGGCGCGTCCAGGGCGAGTGCGGTCCCCGGTGCATTGGTACCGGCGCTGGACTCGCTCCAGTCCGCTCCGGGCAGGAAGTGCATCGCCTCAGCGCGGGCGCGCAAGCTGGAGTCGCCCTCCACCCACAGCAGCTGACCGGCCGCGTCGCTGACCGCGACGATCATGCCCGCGTCGCTGAGGGTGTCCACGAGCAGCCGCCGGATCACCGGCATAGCCACGGACAGCGGGTGAGTCGCCCGGATCTCGGCCAGGCGGGCGTCGTCGAGTCCGATCCGCGCGATCGATCCCTCCGGATCCAGCCCCGAGGCGATACTGCGGCGCCAGGATTCCGCGACGATCCGGCGCAGAGCGAGATCGGCCTGACCTGTCACGACGAATCGGTCGTGCGCCTGGTTGAGGAACCGGGTCAGCGAACCGGCGTCGGCGCCCGGCGGCATCGCCAGGCCGTCACTGCGACCCATGGAGTAACGATAGTCGGGGCGCCGGCGACCCGGAGTGTGATGATGAGGCGATGAGGACGTACGCGGCCTTCCTGCGCGGGATCAACCTGGGGCCGGCCAAGAAGGTGCCGATGGCCGAGCTGCGAGCGCTCGCCGAACAACTCGGCTATGCCGACGTGGCCACCTACATCAACAGCGGCAATCTGGTGTTCAGCGCGACGGCCAAGCCGGCTCGGCTCGAGCAGCAGCTGTCCACGGCGCTCCGGGAGCGCTTCGGTTTCTCGGTCGACGTCTGCGTGCGATCGCGGGAACGGCTCGCCGGGCTGCTCGCCGCCAACCCGTTTCCGGAGGGGGACCCCAGTAAGGTCACCATCGCCTTTCTTACCAAGGCCGTGGCGCCCGGCGTCGAGGAGCGGTTGGCGGCCAAGGCCGCACCGGACGAGCCTTTTGCCGTGCTCGAGTCCGAGATCTGGGTGCACTACGGGCGAGGGCTTGGCACGTCAGAGCTCGCGGCCAAGTTCCCGGCAGTCGTCGGCGTCAGCGCGACCGTACGCAACGTCCGGACCGTGGAGAAGGTGTTCGGCCTGATGTCGTGACCCCGCGGCAGTTCCGAGGATCGACGCTGTGGCGGGTCGATCCGGATCAGCGCTTCGGTCGCAGCCGGGTGCGAAGCTCGCGAACGTCACCATGGTGTGGAACGCTGCGCACATGGAGCACACGTACGACGTGGACCTGGCCGTGGTCGGTTCCGGACCGGGCGGCCAGAAGGCGGCCATCATGGCTGCAAAACTCGGCTACAAGGTGTGCGTCATCGACAGCAAGAACATGGTCGGCGGCGTCTGCGTCAACACCGGCACGATCCCGTCGAAGACGTTGCGCGAAGCGGTTCTCTATCTCACGGGGATGCAGCAGCGCGATCTGTACGGCGCTAGTTACCGGGTCAAGGAGGACATCACGATCTCCGACCTGCTGGCCCGGCTGCAGCACGTAGTGGGCCGCGAGGTGGAGGTGGTCCGGGCCCAGTTGCTGCGCAACCACATCGAGCTGCTCGGCGGCTTCGCCAGCTTCGTCGACCCGCACACGCTGTCGGTCGACCTCGAGGGCAGCTCGATCCACCGGACGATCACCGCGGACAAGATCATCATCGCCACCGGCACCGTGCCGGCCCGTCCGGCGAATGTGGACTTCGACGGTCTCCGCGTGCTGGACTCCGATCAGATCCTCACGCTGGAGCGCGTGCCCGACTCGATGGTGGTGGTTGGTGCCGGGGTGATCGGCGTGGAGTACGCGTCCATCTTCGCCGCGCTCGGGACTCGGGTCACGCTGGTGGAGAAGCGGCCGCAGATGCTCGACTTCTGCGATCCCGAGATCGTGGAGTCGCTGAAGTTCCACCTGCGCGATCACGCCATGTCCTTCCGCTTCGGGGAGACGGTGGCTTCAGTGGAGAGCTCGGCCCGCGGCACCATCACCACGCTCGCCTCCGGCAAACGGATCGCGGCCGAGGTGGTCATGCACTCGGCCGGCCGGCAGGGCAACACGGGTGGGCTCAATCTCGATCTGGCGGGCCTGAGCGCCGACGCGCGCGGAAGGCTGCAGGTCGACGAGAACTATCGGACCGTCGTACCGCACATCTACGCCGTCGGGGACGTGATCGGCTTCCCGGCGCTGGCCGCGACCTCGATGGACCAGGGACGGTTGGCCGCGTCCCACGCGTTCGGCGAGCCGGCGAACGAGCTGCGCGGCCTGCAGCCGATCGGCATCTACACCATCCCGGAGATCTCCTACTGTGGCCGGTCCGAGGCAGAGCTGACGTCGGAGGCGGTGCCGTTCGAGGTCGGCATCTCCCGCTACCGGGAGCTGGCACGCGGGCAGATCACCGGAGACTCCTATGGCATGCTCAAGCTGATCGTGCACGCCGACACGCGCGAGATCCTCGGCGTCCACGTCTTCGGCACCAACGCCACCGAGTTGGTCCACATCGGCCAGGCGGTGATGGGCTGCGGCGGCACGGTCGACTACCTTGTGGACACCGTGTTCAACTACCCGACGCTGTCGGAGGCTTACAAGGTGGCGGCGCTGGACGTGGCCAACAAGCTTCGGGCGGTGGCCCGGTTCAGCAACCAGATGATCACCTCCGAGGCCAGCGCCCTCTGAGCCGGTCCGGTGCGGTCGAGGACTGCGTCAGACCTTGCGCAGGACCGCGACCACCTTGCCGAGGATCGAGGCCTGGTCCCCGTCGATGGGGGAGTACGCCTGGTTGTGCGGCAGCAACCAGACGTGTCCGTCGGCGCGCTTGAAGGTCTTGACCGTGGCCTCGGTGTCCAGCAGGGCTGCGACGATATCCCCATTGTCGGCCGTCGGCTGCTGACGGACCACGACCCAGTCGCCGTCGC
>DASTGF010000499.1:0-6270 GCA_035719255.1 Microlunatus sp.
CCTCCTCCCGAGCGATGGCGTCCCGGGTGTTCCAGAGCTCGGCGACGTAGGCGAGCTGGCGGCGGTTGCGTACCTTGTGCATGCCGGACGTCCGGCGCCACGGATCCTCGCGTACCGGTGGCGGCATGCCGGCGCCCGCCACCAGGGCCGCGAACTCCTCACGCGCCCAAGCATCCTTGCCGGCCGCGGCCAGCTGGTCGGCCAAGACGTCACGGAGGTCGATCAGGAGCTCGACGTCGAGTGCGGCGTAGTTCAGCCAGGCCTGTGGAATGGGCCGCGTCGACCAGTCGGCCGCCGAGTGCTCCTTGAGGAGTCGGACGCCGAGCAGCTCCTCCAGCAGCGTGCCGAGCGCGACGCGCGGATAGTTGAGCAGGCGGCCGGCGAGCTCGGTGTCGAACAGCGTCCGGGGCGTCAGGCCGACGTCGACCAGGCACGGCAGGTCCTGGCTGGCCGCGTGGATGACCCACTCGGCCTCGGCGATCGCTGCCCGCAGCTCGGACAGGTCGGCCGGCTGACCGAAGGCGACCGGGTCGACCAGGTGCGTACCCGAACCGGCGCGTCTCAGTTGCAGAAGATAGGCGCGCTGGCTGTAACGAAAACCATGGGCTCGCTCGGCGTCGACCGCAACCGGTCCGTGCCCGGCGGCCAGCTCCTCGATGGTCCGGGCCAGCTGTGCGGCCGTCGTGACCACCGCGGGTAGGCCATCCCGTGGCGCCGTGAGGATGGGGGTGTCCGGCGCAGACGACGCGGCGTTGTCGGTCCCGGTGTCCGTCACCGGCTGCGTACGTCGCGACCGGCCGGTGAGCGGCGCGACGGCATCGGGACGACTCCGGCGGGCAGCGGCGGCAACCCGGCGGTGGTGCACAACAACTCGCCCCAGGCGGCGAGGTGGGCTGCAAGCCCGGATCCGTCGATGAGCTGGGGAGTCCAGGAGGCCCGCACCTCGACCTCGGCGCGTGCCGGTTCATCCGCCATCGAGCCGAAGGACTCGCTCGACACCGACGTCACGGTCCCGCTCGGGGCGAGGTACTCCGCGTCGTGGCTGCTCAGGGCGTCCAGCAGCCAGGACCAGCCGACGCTGGCCAGCAACGGGTCGGTGACCATCTCGGGATCGACATCGGCGCGCGCGAACGTGACACAGCGAAACGTGCCCTGCCAAGCGGCGTTGCCGGCCGGGTCATGCAGCAGCACCAGCCGGCCGCTGCCCACTTCCTCGCCGGCGATGACGACGTCGGCGGTGATGGCCGCGGAAAAGGGGGCGATCCGTTGCGGCGCCGGCATCTCGGTGACGATCAGCTCCGGACGCCACGCGGCGGCCATCAGGTCGCTCAGGGCGCGACGGAAGGCGGCCGGGGCCGGTGTAGCGTCGGATTTCGCTCCCACGGGTCGAGGGTAGTCTTCACGTGCCCGCCGGACACGCCTCGACGCGCCGACGAGACCAGGCAGACCAACCCGATCCGGTCAGGGAAGAGGAGGACCCGAAGTGGCCCCCACGTCGCAGCTGCTGCGGCCCTCGACCTTTCTGGCCGCTTGTCGTCGTGACCACATCGACGAGCAGGTCCCGGTCTGGTTCATGCGGCAGGCGGGCCGGTCGCTGCCGGAATACCGCGCGGTCCGGGAGGGGATCGGCATGCTCGACAGCTGCCGTCGCCCGGACCTGGTCGCCGAGATCACGCTGCAGCCGGTGCGCCGCCACGGGGTGGACGCCGCCATCTTCTACTCCGACATCATGGTGCCGCTGGCCGCCGCCGGCGTCGGAGTCGAGATCGTCTCCGGGACGGGTCCGGTGATCGACGAGCCGATCCGGCGTGCGAGTGACCTCCAGCGGATCCGCCCACTGCAGCCCGGAGAGCTCGACTTCGTGACCGAGGCGGTGGGACTCATCACCGCCGAGCTGGGCGATACGCCCGTGATCGGGTTCGCCGGCGCACCGTTCACCCTGGCCAGCTATCTCGTCGAGGGCGGCCCGAGTCGCGACTACGCCAAGACCAAGACCCTGATGGTGAGCGAGCCGGAGTTGTGGCACGACCTGTGCCGGCGGCTGGCCGATCTGTCCGCGGTGTTCCTGCAGACGCAGGTCGAGGCCGGCGCCCGGGCCGTGCAACTGTTCGACTCCTGGGCCGGCAGCCTGAGCGCCGCCGACTATGTCCAGTACGTCCAACCACACTCCGCGGCCGTGCTCCAGCGCGTCCGCCGGCTCGGGGTCCCCACGATTCACTTCGGGGTCGGCACCGGTGAGCTGCTGGGGTTGATGGCAGCGGCCGGTGCCGATGTCATCGGCGTCGACTGGCGGCTGCCCCTGGCGGAGGCGTCCGCTCGGGTCGGCGACTCCTACGCCGTTCAGGGCAACCTCGATCCCGCGTTGCTCGGCGCGCCGTGGCCGGTGCTGTCCGAGCGTGTACGCCGGGTGCTCCGGTCCGGCGCCCAGGCACCCGGACATGTGTTCAACCTCGGCCACGGTGTCCCGCCGGACGCCGATCCGGAGGTGCTCACCCGGATCGCCGACCTCGTCCATCGAGAGGGTGCGGCCATCCGTTCGGCGGCACGGCAGCGGCGCCCCGCCGAGGTGAGCTCCGCCGGAGGTCCGCGGTGACGCGGCACGTAGCCGTCATCGGGGGCGGTGTGGCCGGGCTCGTGGCTGCTCGCCGCCTGCGCAACCACTTCGGCCACCGCGTCACGGTGTTCGAAGGATCGTCGCGTTTCGGGGGCAAGCTGGCGCCCGTCGTCCTCGAAGGGGTCCGGCTGGATGGTGGGGCCGAGTCCTTCCTGGCCCGTCGGCCGGAGGCGGTCGACCTGGTCCACGAGCTCGGCTTCGGCGTCATGGTCGTGCACCCCACGGCACAGAAGCCGCGCCTGCTCATCGGTGGGCGGCCCATCCGGGTTCCGCCCAGCCTGCTCGGCGTTCCCACCGACCTGTCGGCCCTGGCCGGGGCGCTGACCGACAACGGGTACGCCCGTGCTGCGGAGGAGCCGCGCCGCTCGTGGCCGCCGCTGGCCGATGACGTGGCCATCGGATCCGTCGTCGATGATCACTTCGGTCCTGAGGTGACCGATCGCGTGCTGGAGCCGATGCTCGGTGGGGTGTATGCCGGGCGTTCTCGCGAGTTGTCCTTCGCCGCCGTGGCGCCCGGCCTGTTCCAGCGGGCCAAGGCCGGTGGCTCGCTGCTCAGCCACGCCCAACATGCCGCCCGATCCGAGGACGACGGACCGGTGTTCGGCGGTCTCGCCGGCGGCGTGTCGCGGCTGGCCGATGCACTCGTGCACGACCTCCGGCGGCGGCGGGTCACGCTGCGCTCGGAGACCACCGTCCGGAGCCTGAGCCGGAGCACCGCAGGTGGCTGGGAACTCCTCGCCGGCTCCGCCGCGGCGCCCGAGATCGTCCCGGTCGACGCGGTCGTCCTCGCCACGCCTGCGCGGGCGTTCGGCCGCTTGCTCGCGCCGACCGTACCGTCGGCGGCTGCCTGGGCCGAGATGCCCTACGCCTCGGTCGCCGTGATCACCCTCGTCCTCCGCGACGCGCGGCTGGATGGCTCCGGTCTGCTGGTGCCACCCGGCGGGCTCCCGACGATCAAGGCGATCACCCACTCGTCGGTGAAGTGGGCCTGGGTGGCCGAGGCCGCCCTGGAACGGTGGGGTCGCGGCGTCTCCGTGGTGCGGGCCAGCGTCGGCCGGGTCGGTGAAGAGGAACTGCTGCAGGTGCCCGACGAGGCGCTGATTCAGCGGACGTTCGCGGAGGCCCAGCAGCTTCCCGGCTGGACACGCTCGCACCTGATCACGGGGCATGTCAGCCGGTGGGGCGGTGGGCTGCCGCAGTATCTGGTCGGCCATCGCGAACGGGTGGAGCGCTTGCAGGCGGCGCTGGCCTCCGAAGGCGGTCTTGCGGTCTGCGGCGCCGCCCTCAACGGTGTGGGCATCGCCGCCTGCGTGGCCAGCGCGACCGCCGCCGCGGACAAGATCGACCAGGACCTGAGCGGACCCGGTGAGGAGCCGACGGACCCCTGAACGCGCCGGGCCGAGGGGGGCCTCCCGGGCACGATCGTCCAGCACCCCCAGAACCGCCCAAGCCGGACCCCACGAGACCGGACAGCACGAGACCGGACACCACGAGACCGAACGGCACGAGAACGAAGGACCAGATGAGCGACGCGGCGCGCGTGAAGGCACGCGACATCAACGACACGATCCGATACACCATGTGGTCGGTCTATCGCCGCACCACCCCTCTGGCGGGTGAGCCGGCGAAGCTGTCCCAGACGGCTCTCGAGGCGGTCGCCGAGGCAACCGACGGCCAGGACGTCACCATCCGGGGGTGGTACGACGTCGCCGGTCTGCGGGCGGATGCCGATCTCATGGTCTGGTGGCACGCGCCGACCTCGGAGTCCCTGCAGGCCGCGTACCACGCTCTTCGCCGCTCGCCACTCGGACCGAGCCTGGAGCCGGTCTGGTCCCAGCTCGCGTTGCACCGGCCGGCCGAGTTCAACAAGGGACACGTCCCCGCGTTCATGTCGGGCGAGGCTCCGAAGGACCATCTCTGCGTCTATCCGTTCGTGCGTTCCTACGAGTGGTATCTGCTGCCCGACGAAGAGCGCCGAGCCATGCTCGTCGAGCACGGCATGCTGGCCCGCCCGTTCCCCGACGTCCGCGCGAACACGGTGTCCGCTTTCGCCCTCGGGGACTACGAGTGGATGCTGGCCTTCGAGGCCGACGACCTGTATCGGATCGTGGATCTGATGCGCGAGCTCCGCGGAGCGGCCGCGCGCCGGCACACCCGCGAAGAGGTGCCCTTCTACACCGGACGGCGCCGCGAGTTGGAGGACATCCTCAGCGCCTGGTGACCGACGGCGGGCTGAGAGTCCGGGCCAACGTGAGCTTGGCGCGCACGAGCGCCGCGTGCAGCCCATGAGCCCGTTGGGCGCTGTCGTCGAGACCCGGCTGCTGCGCTCCCCGGCCC
Source organism: Microlunatus sp. (assembly GCA_035719255.1). GTDB lineage: Bacteria > Actinomycetota > Actinomycetes > Propionibacteriales > Propionibacteriaceae > Microlunatus. Next base: position 4,952 of record DASTGF010000499.1, read on the forward strand.
GGCCGGACCGGCCCGAGCTGACCCGACCCTTCAGGAGTGGAGGCGACGGTCCCCGTTGTGGTCAGGGGACGAGTGATGACCGTGGTTTCGAACATGCGTTCGATCCTAGAAGGTGTCGCCGACAAAGAGAAGAGTCCGAACCGAGCTCGCCGTGGGTTCCCCCGGGGCGTCGAGGTTTGTCGGTGCCGTCATCCAGAATCGGACGGACGACCCAGTCGAGGACAATGGTCCAGACCATCGGCTCGGGACGCCGGCGTGAGCGGGTCCGGGCGTGAGGAGGTCCGTGTGCAGTTGCGTTTTCCGTCGAACCGAGAGGGAGACAGATGAGTCAGGTCATAAGCGTCGGCCGGAAGGCCTCGGCATCGAGCAGCCCGGCGAACCGTGCTCACGACGTGATCCGCGTCCATGGCGCCCGGGTGAACAACTTGAAGAACGTGGACGTGGAGATCCCCAAGCGGCGCCTCACGGTGTTCACCGGTGTCTCCGGCTCGGGCAAGAGCTCCCTGGTGTTCGGGACCATCGCGGCTGAGTCGCAGCGCCTGATCAACGAGACCTACAGCGCATTCGTCCAGGGTTTCATGCCGACGCTGGCCCGGCCCGATGTCGACGTCCTGGAGGGCCTGACCACGGCGATCATCGTCGACCAGGAGCGGATGGGGGCGAATCCGCGATCCACCGTCGGCACCGCAACCGACGCCAACGCGATGCTGCGCATCCTTTTCAGCCGTCTCGGGCAGCCGCACATCGGATCGGCGCAGGCGTTCTCCTTCAACGTTGCCTCGATCAGCGGGGCGGGCGCAGTGACGCTGCAGAAGGGAGGCCGGACCCACAAGGAGCGCCGCAGTTTCAGCATCACCGGCGGCATGTGTCTGCGCTGCGAGGGGATGGGGTCGGTCACCGACTTCGACCTGGCCGCGCTGTTCGACCCGAACAAGTCGCTCAACGACGGCGCCCTGACCATTCCCGGCTACACCATGGACGGGTGGTATGGCCGGATCTACCGGGGCTGCGGGTTCTTCGATGCGGACAAGCCGCTCAAGGACTACACCCGTCGGGAGCTGGACGACCTGCTCCACAAGGAGCCGACGAAGGTCAAGATCGAGGGCATCAACCTCACCTATGAGGGGATTATCCCCAAGATCCAGAAGTCGTTCCTGACCAAGGACGTCGACGCGATGCAGCCGCACGTCCGCGCCTTCGTGGAGCGGGCGGTCACGTTCACGACCTGTCCGGAGTGCAACGGCACCAGACTGAGCGACGCGGCCCGGTCGTCCAAGATCAACGGCGTCAGCATCGCCGACGCCTGTGCCCTGCAGATC
>DASTGF010000500.1:0-28730 GCA_035719255.1 Microlunatus sp.
ACACCCCTGTTCTACATCGTCGATCGATGAATCCCGTCCGTGGAGACTGCTGCACACGAGGATGGGCCCTCGGCGAAGGGAAGGCCGATTAGGGTGACCGGGATGCGGCTGACCGAGCAGGCCTCCGGCCCGGTGGCGAACGGCCCGCGCCAGGAGCGCGCCTGGCGCCGGTTGCTCGTCGAGACGGTGGATCGGGCCGTGCTGTCTCGGATCCGCGACGGCCGCCTGCGGGACGTCGGGTGGCCGTCGGGTCTCGGCATCGTCGTCGCGGTCGGCTGCGGCGTGATCGGGCTCGGCTGTCTGATCGCCCTCGCCTCGGGCTGGCTACGCGCCACCGACAGCCTGCTCGTCTCGTCGGACCTGTCGGCCTCCATGCCGGCCCATCTTGTCTGGGTGATCGCGCTGCTGGTGGTGGTGTCGCTGGCACTGGGTCAGGCCGCTGCCGTGCACGGGCCATGGTGGCTGGCCCTGATCGCGACGCTGGTGACCGTGTTGATCATGGCCCAGTTCGGGCTGCGCGGCACGCTGGCCGGCAGTCTCGCGGTGCCCGCCGTAGACGTCGGCTTGATCATCGCCGTGATCGTCGTGACGGTGATCCGCGGGCGCCGGTCCTTCGCATGGTGGGAGTTCCCGCTGCTGCTGGGGTTGATCGGCGGTGCGGTGGTCCTGGGCATGGCCGATCTGGCCCGCCAGGGCCGCTTCGTCGGCTACGAACTCGTCCCCAGCACGGTCGAGTCGGCGGTGGTCCAGTTGATGGTGCTGGTGCTCCCTGCGGCGGTGGCGGCCGGTACGGCGGTCGCGGAGCTGACGGTCGGGCTCACCGTCGCGGCGGCCGCACAGCTGGACCGGTTGCCGGGGCGGTGGTGGACCTACGGCCTGCTGGTCGTGCTGGTGCTCGGTCGGCTGGCGGAGCTGATCTGGCGGGCGATGCAGCTGGACCCGGTACGGCAGGGCTGGATCGCCATCGTGCCCGCCGCAGCCGTTCTCGTCCTGCTGGCCCTGGTGATCGCCGGGTTGCTGCGGACGGCGTTTCGGGCGCGCACGCGGGCCGCGGGGTCGGCCGGCGCCGACTCGGCCGAACCGGTGGTCATCTCGGAGCTGGCCGAGGATCTCGGGCGGATCGCGCTGCCGATCGGTGCCGCGCTGGTCGGTCTGCTGCTGCCGCTGTTCGTTGCCGTCACCGGGTACAGCATCGCCGTGGCCCTCGACCCGACCGGGCCCCTGGGTGCGGTCGATCTCGATCTCGGCATCCTGATCAGCGAAGGCACCGACCTGATCCGGGGCGCTATCGCGGTGGTGCTGCTGCTGATCGCTGTCCGGGCGGCGCGTCACGCCCGTGCCGGCCGCGCCGTGCTGTTGGGCGCCATCGCGGTCAGTCTGGTCGCGGTCTCGATGCGCGGCCTCACCGGTGGCCGGTGGGCCGTCCGGCTGGACCCCGACGTGCTCAACCTGATGGTCGGCATCGGCGCGCTGCTGATGATCGGGTGGTACGCCGCGCGCCGCCGGCTCACCCCTCGCCGCGCGGTCGCCGGTTCGGCTCTGCTGATGCTGTCGTTGTTGTTCGCCGCTCGTCAGGTGCTCGGTGATCCGGTCGGCGCGCTGGTGGGCTACAGCGGCGTCGGTCTGGTCGTGCTCGGTATGCTCTGGGACTTCCTGACGAGCGCGGACTGGGCCAACCGGGAGAGCCCCCGCTTCCCTCGGCCGACCCGTGTGCTGCTGGTGCTCACCAACACCGGCCTGTTGGCGGTGGTGGTCGCGTACGCGTCGCTGGTGCGAGACTCGACCGGAACGTATGACCCGGGCGGGTTCGCCGAGCTGGGCGATCTCATCCTCGGTACCGGTCTGGTGGCGGCCGCGGCGGCTGTGGTGGTCCGGGTGCTGATCCGCGACGAGCGGATCCGCTGAACCCGCGGGGACGTCCCCGCCGGACCGCGGGAGTGTCAGTGCGATGCGCTTCACTGATCCGCGTAGCCTCACCTGAGCCCGTTCCGCGAAAGCCGAGATGTACGAACTGATCCGCCGCCCGCCACAGCGGGCCACACCGCCCCGGCTCGACGCGTCCCAGCAGGCGGTCGTCGATCATCCGGGCGGACCGTTGCTGGTGCTCGCCGGGCCGGGGACCGGCAAGACGACCACCCTGGTGGAGTCGGTGGTGGAGCGGATCGAGCGGCGCGGCATCGCGCCGGACACGATCCTCGTGCTGACCTTCTCCCGGCGCGCCGCGGCGGACCTGCGGACTCGGATCGGCGCCCGGCTCGGCCGATCGGCGGTGACGCCGATGGTGATGACGTTTCACGCCTTCTGCTACGCGCTGGTGCGGCGGTTCGCCGACGAGCGCGACGACTCGCCGGTGCGGCTGCTAACCGGGCCCGAGCAGGAGTTCCGGGTGCGTGAGGTGCTGGCCGGGAGCCCCGAGACCGGGCGCGCCGACTGGCCGCAGACCGTGGCGGCGGCGTTCGGAACCCGCGCGTTCGCCGCCGAGGTGCGGGCGGTGATCGCCAAGGCCCGGCAGCTCGGGATGGATCCCGAAGACGTGGTCGAGGCCGGTCTCGTCGCCGGCCGGCCCGAGTGGGTCAGCGTCGGTCAGTTCTTCGACGAATACCTCGACGTGCTCGACGCGGAGCGGGTGGTGGATTACGCCGAGCTGGTGCATCGCTGCCGGATCATGCTCGCCTCGTCCGAGGCGGCCGCCACCCTGCGGCGCGAGGTGGGCTGCGTCTTCGTCGACGAATACCAAGACACCGACCCGTCGCAGGTGGCGCTGCTGCAGACGGTGGCGGGCGACGGCCGCGACGTGGTGGTGGTCGGGGATCCCGACCAGTCCATCTACGCCTTCCGGGGCGCCGAAGCGCGCGGCATCCTCGACTTCCCGGAGCTGTTCCGCACCAGCGACGGCGGGCGCGCTCCCGTGGTGGCGCTCGGCCGGACCCGCCGCTTCGGCCCGAGGCTCCTGGCGGCGAGCCGGAGCCTGGTGGCCCGGCTCGGGGTGCCGCGCAGCCTCCCCGGGGATGTCTTCGAGAGCTTCCGGTCGCCGGTCTGCGCTCCGGGACCGTCGAAGGGCCGGGTGGAGGTCTTCACCTGCACAAGCCCGGGCGCGGAGGCGGAGCACATCGCCGAGCTGCTGCGGGCCGCGCACCTGCGCGACGGCATCCCGTGGTCGGAGATGGCGGTGCTGGTCCGGTCGGGGCGGCGAACCATCCCCATGCTCGGCCGTGCGCTGATCGCGGCGGGCGTCCCGGTCGAGGTGGCCGGCGACGAAATCCCGCTGGCCGCTGAGGCAGCGGTCCGTCCACTGCTGACCGCCCTTCACGTGGCCTCCGGTCCGGTCCAGCCGACCGCCGACGAGACTCAGACCTTGCTGGTGTCACCGCTCGGCGGCCTGGACAGCATGGCCATCCGGCGCCTCGGCCGGGCGCTGCGTGACACCGAGCGACGCGAGCTCGCCGGGGTGGCGTTGCCCCGGTCGTCGGCGGAGCTGCTGGCCGCGGCCCTGCACGATCCGGCGCTGCTCGACGAACTGCCGACCGGGGATCCGGAGGACCCGCGCCGTCCGCGGCCCGAGGTTGCCGCGGCCCGCCGACTCGCGCGGCTGCTGCACGAGTGCGCTCGGGCGATCCGCGCGGGCCGGACCGCGGAGGAGGCTTTGTGGCTGCTCTGGTCCGGCACCGGGTGGCCGGACCGGTTGCAGAGCGCGGCGGGAGCGTCGGGCGATGTGGGGCGACGGGCCAACCGTGATCTCGACGCCGTCTGCGCGTTGTTCGCGATCGCGGGCCGTTCGGAGGAGGTGTCGGGCCTGCGAGGGGTCACCGGCTTCCTGGCCGAGGTCGAGGGCCAGCAGATCCCGGCCGACACACTGCGGGAGTCTCCGGTCCGGGGAACCGGCGTGCGGTTGCTGACCGCGCACCGTTCGAAAGGTCTGGAGTGGGAGCTGGTCGTCGTGGCCGGGGTCCAGGAAGGAGTGTGGCCCGACGTGCGGCGCCGGGGCTCGCTGTTGGAGGCCGATCGGCTGAGCCCGCGCGGTGTCGTCGACCCAGCACCGACCGCGACCAGGATCGCCGAGGAACGACGCCTGTTCTACGTAGCCTGTACGCGGGCTCGCTCCCGGCTGGTGGTCACGGCGGTGGATGGGACCGAGGGCGAGGGGGACCAGCCGAGCCGGTTCCTGGACGAGCTGGACGTTCCGGTCGTGGCCCGCCCCGGACGACCGCGCCGTCCGCTGTCGGTGCCCGCGCTCGTCGCCCAGCTGCGCAGCGTCAGCGTGGATCCGGACGCGAGTCCGGCCCTGCGGGAGCAGGCCGCGGCTCGGCTCGCGCGGCTGGCCGAAGCGGTGGACGACGACGGGCACCCCCTTGTACCGGCCGCCCGCCCGGGAAACTGGTGGGGGATGCGTCGGCTCAGCGACGCCGAGGACCCGGTGCAGCGGCCGCGCGAACCGGTGCACCTGTCGGGCAGCCAACTCGGCACCGTGCTGTCGTGCCCCCGGCAGTGGTTCTTGTCCCGCAAGGCCGGTGCCGAGACCCCCCGGCAGGCGGCGGCCAGCTTCGGATCGGTGATCCACGTTCTCGCCCAACACGCCGCCGGACCTGGTGCGGACGCTGATGCGATCACGGATCACCTGGAGACGGTCTGGGACCGGCTGGAGTTCGACGCGAAGTGGCTCTCGGCCACGGAGCGGGTCGAGGCGGAGGCCGCCCTGGAGCGGTTCATGGCGTGGCAGGAAGTCCGCGCCGGCCAGGAACTGCTGGGCACGGAGGTGTCGTTCAGCTGTGAGGTCGACGTGCGCCACGACCGTGTCCGGCTGACCGGAACAGCCGACCGAGTGGAGCGCGATCCCGACGGCAGGATCAGGATCGTGGACTTCAAGACCTCCCGCGCGGCGCCGGCGGCCGTGGACGTCGCGGTGCACGACCAGCTCGGGGTCTATCAGCTGGCGGTGGCGGCTGGCGCCTTCGGCGAGGTGACCGGTCCGGATGCCCGCCCGGGTGGTGCGGAACTGGTCTATCTGCGCCTCGGCGACGGGTCGAGCAGTGGTGCCGGTCTGCCGCGGGTCTTCGGGCAGGCCTCGCTGGTTGATCAGCCGTTCCCACTCGGCTGGCCGGCCGGCACGGGTGACGACGGTCCGGACGTGCCCACCTGGGTGCACGGAAGACTGGCCGAGGCCGCCGCGGTGATCCGCTCGGAGCGTTTCGACGCCTGGATCGGTCCGGGCTGCCGCTGGTGCGCCTTCCGGTCCAGCTGTCCGGCGCAGGGTGCGGGACGGCAGGTCGTGTCATGAGTGGGCTCGTGACCGGATTCACCGGTCGCGCTCCGCGCTCCGCGGTCCCGAGCTGCGCCACATCTGCGTCGTTCGTCGCGATTCCGACCGACGGAAAGACGTGTCGCCCGCCATCGCTGCTCGCTCCGGAGAGGCTCCGCTCGTGACCGTTCGCTCGCTGCCGATCGTCCGCGAGGGCGCCGTCCTGCGTGACGAGGACGATCTGTGCGAAGCGCTCGGGGTGGCCTTCTCCGACGAGCAGCTGGCGGCGATCACCGCGCCCCTCGACCCGGGAGTGATCATCGCCGGTGCCGGCTCGGGCAAGACCACGGTGATGGCGGCCCGGGTGGTGTGGCTGGTCGGGATCCGCGCGGTCCGTCCCGAGCAGGTGTTGGGGTTGACCTTCACCCGCAAGGCGGCCGCCGAGCTCTCCACCCGGATCCGGACCGCGCTGGTGACGGCCGGTGTCGTCGACGGTCGTGGTGTGGACACCAGCGGTGAGCAGGTGGTGATGACCTACGACGCGTTCGCCGGCCGGCTGGTTTCCGAACACGGCTTGCGGCTGGGCTTCGAGGCCGATCCGACCATGATCAGCGGTGCGACTCGCTATCGGCTGGCCTCCCGGGTCGTGAAGGCGGCGGCCGGGCCCTTCGAGTACATCTCCCGGTTGCGACCGGCGACCGTGACCGAGCGGGTGCTCAAGCTCGACTCGGATCTGCAGCAACACCTCGTCGACCCCGCTGCGCTCGATCCGCACGCGCGGGACTACCTCCTGGAGCTGGAGTCGGCGCCGCGGAACAACCGGGGCAACGTCTACGTCGACGTCAAGAAGGCGATGATCGCCGCCCAGGAGCGGCTTGAGCTGTTGAGTCTGGTGCGGGACTACCAGCGGCTGAAGCAGCGGCTCGGCTTGGTCGAGTTCGCCGACCAGATGTCCATCGCCGCACGTCTGGCGACGGAGGTGCCTCAGGTGTCGGCGGCCCTGCGGAGCGCGTTCTCGGTCGTGCTGCTCGACGAGTACCAAGACACCTCCGCGGCCCAGGCGGTGCTGCTCCGCGGGCTGTTCTCCGGGCGGACGCCGGAGGAGGGCCTAGGTCATCCCGTGACCGCGGTCGGCGACCCGTTCCAGGCCATCTACGGCTGGCGCGGGGCGGCGGCCAGCAACATCATCGCCTTCGCCGAGCACTTCCGGACCCGGCGCGGCCAGCGTGCCCGCCAGTTCGCCCTGACGGTGAACCGGCGCAGCGGTCCGCGGATCCTCGATGTGGCCAACAGTCTCAGCGCGCCGCTGCGTGCCCAGACCGTCGCGACGAACGCGACCGGGCCCGATGCGCCCGACGGACTGGGACTGCTGCTGGCGCCGGACGGGACCGCGCCGGGGGAGGTGCGGGCATCACTCCACCAGAGCTGGCCCGACGAGGTCCGCTGGATCGGCGATCAAGTGGTCGCCGCCCGGGCCGACGGCACGGCGGCCCGGTGGGCCGACATCGCCGTACTCAGTCGGCGCAACGCCGACATCGGCGCGCTCTACGGGGAGCTCACCAGTCGGGACGTACCCGTCGAAATCGTCGGCCTCGGCGGCCTGCTCGAACTGCCGGAGATCGCCGACGTCCTGGCGACCCTGCGGCTCGTCGACGACGTGACGGCCAACCCGGATCTGGTGCGGCTGCTCACCGGTCCCCGGTGGCGGATCGGCGTGCGGGACCTCGCCCTGCTCGGTCGTCGGGCCCGCGAGGTCGCCCACGCCCCCCGTACGCCGGATCAGGCCCTGGCCCGGGCCGAGGAACTCGTCGGCAGCCACGATCTGCTGGGCGCGCTGGAGGACGCCGTGGCTGACGTGGACCCGACCGATCTCGTCTGCCTCCTGGATGCGGTGGAGGATCCGGGTGACGCCGACTACTCCACCGAGGCGCGGCGCCGGTTCGCTCTGATCGCCGCCGAACTGGATCAACTGCGGCAGCACAGCGATGAGCCGGTGCTGGACCTCACCCGGCGCGTGGTGGTCACCCTGGGTCTGGACGTGGAGGTGATGTCCACCCCGGAGTTCGTGCGGAACGCGCGCCGCGACCAGATCGGTGCCTTCCTCGATGCCGTCGCGGACTATGTCGACGTGGACGGGGACGCGTCACTGTCCGGGCTGCTGGCGTATCTGAAGGCCGAGATCGAGGCCGGCGCCGGCCTCGAACAGGCAGTTCCGTCCGACCGGGAAGCGGTCAAACTGCTGACGGTCCACCGGGCGAAGGGCCTGGAGTGGCCGGTCGTCTTCCTGCCGGCGCTGACGCACGGGGTGTTCCCCAGCGACCGGGTCACCGACAACTGGGTGTCCAACCCCGCGGTGCTGCCGTCGGACCTGCGCGGGGATGCCACGGCGATCCCACAGTTGGCGGAGGCCAGCAACGCCGCGATGAAGGCGTACAAGGATGCCCTTCGCGACCAGCAGTTGCTCGCCGAGGACCGGCTTGCCTACGTCGCCGCCACCCGCGCCAAGCGGCTGCTCGTGGCGTCCGGTCACTACTGGCGCGCCGAACTGGTCAACCCGCGCCGACCGTCGGACTACCTGCTGACGATCATGGCCGCCGCAAAGGCGGAGGGCCGGCTGGAACCACTGGCCGGCGAGCCCGGCCGGGACAATCCCCTGGTCGTGGAGGCGGCCCCCCGTCCCTGGCCGGCACCGTTGGATCCGGAGGCCTCGGCTCGACGGTCCGAGGCGGCCGCCGCAGTCGAGGCGGCACGGGTTCGGTGGCGGAACAGCGCCGGGCGGGACGAGCCAGCGGCGTACGAGTTGCTCCTCGACGACGCCGAGATCGCCGCTGGTTGGGACGACGACCTGGATCGACTGCTCGCTGAGCTGCGGGAGTCGCGCTCCCAGCGCACAGAGGTCGTCCTGCCGACCGATCTGTCGGCGAGCGCCGTGCTTCGCCTCGCCCAAGACCCCGATGCGTTCACCGCTGAGCTCGCTCGCCCGATGCCCAGGCCGCCGTCGCGGGCAGCCCACTTCGGCACGCGTTTCCACGCCTGGGTCGAGCGGCAGTTCGCCGGTCAGCTGGGCATCGGGGGGCTCGGCCAGCAGCAACTGGTCGATCCCGACGAGCTGCCCGACCGGGCGGACGCCGGGACTGAGGCGGACGATGACCTTCGTGGTCTGTGCGGCGCGTTCACCGCAGGGGCGTACGGCCATCGGATCCCGTATGCGGTCGAAGCCCCGTTCAGCCTCGTCGTCGGTGGCCGGTTGATCCGCGGACGGATCGACGCGGTGTACGAGTTGGACACCTGGGCGCCGCACCGCTTCCAGGTGGTGGACTGGAAGACCGGGCCGGCAGACTCGGCCGATCCGCTCCAGCTGGCGATCTATCGGCTGGCCTGGGCAGAGGTGACCCAGAATCCGATCGAGGCCGTTGACGCCGTCTTTTACCACGTCCGCGAGGACCGGGTCGTCCGCCCGACGTCGCTGGCGAGCCGGGACGAGCTCGAGGCTCTGCTGGGCGCCGGCGGCTGAGTGCGGTCGGCTCCCGGAACTGGGCGCACCCGACCAGCCGCTGCGGCGTGCCGCTGTCGTCTGCGCACAGTATGGCGGCCTTTCGGCCGACATACACCGAAAGCGCGCTCGAACGACCGGTGGCCGACCTGCTGGATTCGGGTGGTGTGGCGCCCCGTCTTGGGCGGATTACGCTGGCCGGGTGACTCATTGGGCGTTGGCCAGCGATCTCGATCGCGTTGACCACCATCGCCGGTCAACCCACTGGGTGGCCGGTCTGTGGCGTGCGCAGGACGCGAAGCTGCTCAAACTGGACTCCCAGTCGCGGTTCACGACCAACACCGGTGGCAGCAAGCTGCGGATGACGAAACCCTTCGTCGAGTTCGACGACCAGCGGCACCGCCTGTTGGGGCTCTTGGACGGAACCCCGATCTTCGCGGTCGAGGCGCTGACCGAGGGAGAGGTGCACGACCTGCGCGAGGTGGGCCACCAGCTCAGCGACAACGAGCGCGATATCGCCGCCACCGCATCGGCCTTGGCGCACTGGCACCGCAGCGAGCCGCTCTGTGCCCAATGCGGCGGGTCCACCCGAGCGATCAACGGCGGTTTCGCGCGGCATTGCGAGACGTGCCAGCGCGATCACTTCCCACGCACGGATCCGGCCGTGATCGTGGCCGTTGTCGACGCCAAGGACCGGTTGCTGCTGGGTAGCCAGAACGGCTGGGGCAACCGCGTGTCCGTCCTGGCCGGCTTCGTCGAGGTGGGGGAGTCGCTCGAGCAGGCGATCCATCGCGAGATCGCCGAAGAAGTCGACGTGTCGCTGTCGGAGGTCGCCTACGTCGGCAGTCAGCCCTGGCCGTTCCCACGCTCCCTGATGGTGGGCTTCGCCGCGCGGGCCAAGACCTCCTCGATCTGCGTCGACAACGACGAGATCGCATACGCGGACTGGTACACCCGCGACGAGCTCGCCGCCAAGCTCGATGCGGGGGACCTCGGCTTGCCCGGGCGGACCTCGATCGCCCACCGGCTCATCCAGTCGTGGCGGGACAGGACGCTCCCGCTCTAGCGCTGTACCGGGCAGAGATCAGAGCGCTTTACGGCAGTCTCAACAAGCTGAACCTTCTGGAGGTAGCCGTCGCCGTCGGTGCCGGACTGCTGCCGACGGTCTCGCCGGAGATTTGTGGAGAGTTTCCGACCTGGTTCCAGATCACCGTCGACTCCGGGATATCGGCCGGCCGCTGGCGGCGATCGCTCTGAACCTGATGCTCAACTCCTCGGTCATGCAGGTGGGATCGGTCATGCAGGTGTGATCGGTCGGGCGTGCGGGCCGGATCAGCGCGTACGAGCGTGCCCGGTCCGGAGGGCCGCAGTCAGAGGCGGTCGGCCAGCCCACTCGCTCGGGTGGCCCGACGCAGCACGGCGCGCTCGACGGCATCGGCGGTGCCGAAGACCTGGACACGACGGCTCGCACGGGTGATGGCGGTGTAGAACAGCTCGCGGGTCAGCAGTGGCGAGTCTGCGGGCGGAACCACCAGCGACACGCAGTCGAACTGGCTGCCCTGCGCCCGGTGCACGGTCATGGCGTGGACGGTCTGGATTGCGTCCAGCCGTACCGGCGCGACCAGCACATGATCCTGCCCGCGGGCGAACGCCACGCGCGGCCCGGACGACGTGGCCACGACGACCCCGATGTCGCCGTTGTACAGCCCGAGATCGTAGTCGTTGGCCACCACCAGCACCGGTCGGCCGAGATACCACTCGCGGTCCTGCGTCGCGCCGGGGTGAGCCTGATCGTCGGCGTCGAGCCAGCGTTCGGCCTCGTCGCTCCACCGGCTCACGCCGTAAGGCCCGCGCCGGTGTGCACACAACAAGCGGTGCTGGTCGATGGCGGCCAGCGCCTCTTGGACGTCTCCGGCGGTGGCCGCGGTGATCCGCCGTCGCCCGGCGGCCCGGACCTCGGCGACGAGGTGGTCCAGCTCCATCCCGGGTCCGCCCGGATCGACATCGGTGAACTCCACCGCGGGATCGCCCCGGCGCAGCACCTCCAGCACCGCCTCCGGATCCGAGGCTCGGATGGCTTGGGCGAGGTCGTCGATGGCGCCGCCGAACCGCCACGTGTGGGTAAGGGTGACGACGCGCCGCCGGATCGGGTCGTCCGCCGGAGGGGCGGCCCCCAGCGCGGTGAGGGCGGAGTGCAGCTCCGGCTCGGCCCCGGCCGCACTCTGGGTGATGTCGGCCAAGACCGCACCGGCCTCCACGGGCGAGAGCTGGTCGGGGTCCCCGACGAGGATGAGGCGCGCGCCGGGCCGGACCGCCTCGAGCAAGCGGGCCATCAAGGTGAGCGAAACCATCGACATCTCGTCCACCACCACCACGTCGTACGGCACGTGGTTGCGGGCGTGGTGCCGGAAGCGCCCGCGGGTGCTCGGCAGCCAGCCGAGCAACCGGTGCACGGTCTGCGCGGTCAGCGGCCCCAGCCGGGCCCGATCGGAGGCGTCCAGCCGGGCCCGCGCCTGGGCCACGGCCTCGGTGAGCCGGGCCGCCGCCTTGCCGGTCGGCGCCGCCAAGGCGATCCGTGGTGTCGGGCCGGGCTGGTCGGCGAGCAGGGTCAGCAGATTGGCCACGGTCGTGGTCTTCCCGGTGCCCGGACCGCCCGCGACCACACTGACCCGGCTGAGGACGGCGACGGCGGCCGCCAGCCGCTGCCGGTCGTGCTCGCCGGGTGGCAGATCGGTCCGCCGGAAGAGCCGGTCCAAGGCGGCGCGAGCCCGCTCGCGATCGACCGCCGGCGGCGGCTGGGACCAGCGCCGCTGCAACTGGCGGCGGACCGTCTCCTCCTGCTGCCAGTACCGCTCGAGATACAGCCGGCCATCGGTGAGTCGCAGCGGGCGCTCGCCGGCGGCGTCGGGTCCGAGCGTGACCAGGGGCGAGACCGAGCAGGCCGCGAGCCATTCCTCGGAATCCGGCCAGGGCAGCTCCGAGGTGTCCACGGACTCCTCGGCCTCGTCGAACGATGCGGCCCGGGCCTGGCCGAGGTCGAGACAGACCGAACCGAGCCGAAGCGCGCGCACCGTCAGAGCCAGCGCGAGCCGGACCCGCTCGTCACGGTCTCCACAGATCCGCCCGACCCGATCGGCGGTGTGGACGTCGGCGAGACCGAGCACCCCTGCCTCGTTGAACGTCCGGAGCAGACCCCGCGCTCCCGCTGCGTACGCTGCCCGGCGCTCCTCCCCGAGCACGCCTGAGCGGACCAACCCTCCACCACCCGATGGGACGGCGTGCTCGTTGCGTACGTCGGTCATGCCGGAGTCCCGCCCGGCCCCCGGTCCAACAGGTCCGACAGGGCGGGGACCAGCCCGGGCGGAGGTCGCCAGCCGAACACCCCCGTGGGCACGCCGGCGATCCGTGGCGTGTCCGCACCGGCCATGCCCCGTACGAACAGGTACGCGATCCCGCCGAGGTGCCGATCCGGGTCGTAGCCGGGCTGGCGCCAGCGCAGCCATCGGTGCAACGCCACGCTGTAGAGAAGGGCCTGGAGGGGATAGTGCGCCGCCATCATCGCCTCGGCCAGACGATCTGGCGTGTACGAGACGAGCGTCAGCTCCGGCCCGTCGAACGCTCCCAGCCAGTTGGTCTTGTAGTCCACCACCAGATAGCGCGGCCCCTGGGCGGTGTGGATCCGCAGCACCGCGTCGATGCTGCCGGTCAGGAATCCACGGAGGGTCTGCTCGGACAGCAGCGGACTGCGGAGTCGTGCGGGGTAGCCGGCCAGCCGATCCTCCGGTGCGAGCTGGGCGTCGAGCAGCTCGGCCACGTCCGCGAGCCGGACATCGGCTACCGGTCGGTCACCTCCGGCCAGCGGAAGCTCGAAGTCGAGCTCGGCCAGCCGGTCCCGGGCCCCGATCTGGGCCAGGGTCAGCTCGTCGGCGAGGGGGCCCAGTGGTGTGAGCAGGGTCGGCAGCAGGGCGTCGGCCAGTCGCTGGGCCGTCAGACCGGCTTCCTCGATGGGGCCTCCACCCCGTGAGCCCCGACCCGGTGCGGCCCGACCGGGTGAACCCCGACCGGGTGAACCCCGACCCAGCGCGCTGCGGCTGAGCGCGTCCGCGGCCGCGGAACGCAGTGCGGCCGCGAGATCCTCTGCCCCGGGGTCGACCGCCTCCAGTGCCGCATGGACCGCGGTACCGAACTCGGTGCCCATCGGCAGGTCGGCCATGGGGGACGACGCGCGCAGCGCAGTCTCCAGGTCGTGACCCAGTACGGGGGGTTCTTCGAGCGGCTCCGGGGGTGGCGGACCGGTGGGCACCGGTTCGTCGTCCTCGACTGAGATGTCGGGTTCGCTGCCGACCGCGGGCGTGCCGAGGTCGAGCCCGTGCGACGCGGCCGTCAACGCTGAGTACGAGGTCCGCCGCCACTCCAGGTCGAGCATCCGGTCGAATCGGCGCACATCGAGTGGTCCGGGGTCCTCCGGCGGAGGCTGCCAGTGGACGGCGGACCGCGGCCGGACCGGTTCGATGCCGATGCCCGGGCCCAGCCAGGTGACCTGGGCCGGATCGGCGAGCGGGTACGTCGCCGCCGGCTCGACGGCCTCGCCATCGGCAGGCCGGCTGCGGAACAGGAACCGGTGGAGCGCGGACCCCGGGGTGTTCCTCGACGGTGCCCACCAGCTGACGACCTGGCACTGGGCACGGGTGAGCGCGACGTACAGCAACCGCAGGTCCTCCCCGGCCTCCTCCGCCCGCGCCCGGGCGACCCGATCGCGCCGGTCCGGTCCGCTCAGGCCGCCGACGTCGAGCAGGCAGTCGTCCGGCGAGCCGTCACCGCGATGATGCAGCAGCAACGGCTGGCCGTCGTCGTCGGGCTGATGGGTGTCCCACGCCTCCGGGAGATAGACGACGGGAAACTGCAGGCCCTTGCTCGCGTGCACGGTCAGCACCTGGACGCAGCGAGCTTCCGTGTCGAGCCGCCGCGACCCCTCGGTGCTGCGGCGGCGGGCGTCCTCGATCCGCTCGTGCAGCCACTCCACCAGGGCGCTGACCCCGAGCTGTCGACCCTGCATCGCCGCATGCAGGTTCTGTCCGATGTGCCGCACGTCGGTCAGCACCCGTTCGCCGCCGACCTGGCCGAGGAGGCGCTCGGCGAGCCCGGTGTCACGGGTGATCGCCTCCAGCAGGGCAGCTACACCGCGACGGGCGAGCAGGCGGCTCCAGAACCGGATCCGCCACGTCAGGTCGACCAGCGCCTCCTCGTCGGCCTGCGCCAGCCGGGCGAAGTCCCAGCCCACGAAACACGTGAGTGCGGCGGTCCGCACCGCCGACTGCCGCGGCTGCTCGAGGGCCCGCAGCAAGGTGAGCCACTCCTGGGCCGTCGGCGACGCGAACACCGAGGTCGCGCTGAGCAGGACTGCCGGAACCCCGGCGCCGATCAGGGCGTCCCGGATGGCCTCCCCGCGACTGTTCTTCCGCACCAGCACCGCGATGTCGCTCGGTGCGATCGGCCGGCCGTCGGGCTCGTCGGCGGGTTCCAACCGGAGGCGGGCCCCGGATCCCAGCAAGGCGGTGACATCGGCGACCAGGTCCTGCTCGATGTCGGTCCGGATGGATCCGACCCGCCGTGCCTCGCCGGTCTCCGGGTCGCCCGGCACGACCCGCAGCCGGCACGACGCCTCGGCCGTCCGGTTGGCATCCCCGCCACCGGGGAAGAGCAGCCGGGGGGTTTCGTGGGCGCTCCGCACCGGACGCACGGCGATCCGCCGGTCACCGAGCGCCGCACCGACCGTCAGTTGCTGCAGGGCCAGCACCAGGCCCGAGTCGCTGCGCCAGTTCGTGTCCAGGGTGGCCCGGGTCGCCGCCTGCTCGACCGCGCCGAGGTAGCTGAAGACGTCCGCGCCACGGAAGGCATAGATGGCCTGCTTGGGGTCGCCGATCAAGATCACGGTGGCGTGCCCGTGGAAGGCGCGTCGCAGGATGTCCCACTGCACCGGATCGGTGTCCTGGAACTCGTCGACGAGCACGACGGCGAAGCGTTCGCGAAGGCGTGCGCAGGCGGCGTCACCGGTGGAGGAGTCGGCCAGCGCGTCGCGCAACCGGTTCAGCATGTCGTCGTAGCTGAACAGCCGCCGCTCCCGTTTGCGGCGCTCCACCTCGGCTCGCACCTCGGCGGCGAACGCGGTCCGCTCGAATGCGATCGCGGTCCGGTCGGGTCGAATCCCCGTGGTATCTGTCCCGGGCGACGCGGGGGGAGCGGGGCTCTCAGCCGGCGCCGGGGGCGCGACCGGGCCCGCGGCAGGCACCGGGAGATCGGCACGGGCCGCGGCGACCGGCACCAGCCGAGCGTGCCCGGCTTCGACCGCACGCTCGGCCAGCCGGGAGGCCTCCTCGTACGTCAGCGGCGGTGGCGCATCGGCGTAGCGGCGGAGGAAGACGTCACCGGCCACCTCATGGGTCAGATCGGTCAGCTGCTCGACGACGCGACGCTCGGGGTCGCGATCACCGAGCACCCCGAGCCCGTCGAGCATCTGCAGGCAGAACTCGTGGGTGGTGGCGATGGTGGCGGCATCGAAGTCGGCCAGGGCGCGACGCGTGTTCGCATGCCGGCGGGACCGCTCCTCGGGTGGGACGTCGACGAGCAGTCGTTCGACGTCGTCCATCGGCGGATGTGCGGAGCCTTCGACGGCCGCGGCCAGCGCCCGTTCCACCGACACGAGCCGTTCGCGGACCCGAGCTCGCAGCTCCGAGGTGGCCATCCGGCCGAAGGTGACCAGCAACAGCTGGCCGAGGGTCGCATGGCCCTCGGCGACGTACCGCGCCGCGAGCGCAGCGATGGTGAAGGTCTTGCCCGTGCCGGCGCTGGCCTCGAGCACGGTCGTACCGCGGGGGAGCGGGCCGCACACAGCGAAGGGCAACGGCGGCGCCGGCGCACGATCCGCGGCACTCATCGAGTCAGTTCCTCACTCATCAACAGCGGCTGCCAGATGCGGCGCGCGATGCTCCCGAACCGGCTGGGCTCGCCCAGGGGTCCTTTGGCGTCGCCCGGCCGAGCCCGCGGCGCCAGCAGATCGGCCAGCGACTCGGGGAAGAAGCGGGCGTAGTCGGCGTCCCGTTCCCCCACGCGCTTCTGATCCCCGCGCCATTGCCGCTCGATGGCACCGTGCAGGGCGGCGACGGACTTGTCCTCCAGCCGGACGCGGGCGTACTCGGCGGAGGTCTTCGGAGCGAAGGGAAGCGGCTCGTTGCGACCGAGGTCGTACAACGTGAGCAGGTCGGCCAGGACCAGGCGGGCGAACCGGTCACCGACCGGTCCGATCACCGACCTCCGGCCGCGTCCGATGGTGACCGCCTGCCAGGCGATCATCGGATCGGTCGCGGTCAGAGCCAGCAACTGCAGCCACGCCTGGAGGCGGTGTCGCGCGGCGAGCCAGGAGTAGAGCACGGTGACGATCCGCTCGCCCTGCACCGGAACGGTTCCGGTGATCGAGCGTTCGTCGAGCCGGACATCGACATCGCGGGACCGGTGTTCTCCGCCGAGGTACGGCTGGGCCGCCGCAGCCAGGGCGGCGACGTCATCGCCGATCGGTCTCAGCGTCTTGGCCCCGAGCTCCCGGGGCGGCAGCGAACCCCGGCGCCATTCGGCACCGACGAGCTGCCCCAGCGGAACTCCCTCGAGATGGCGCTGCAGCAGCCGGTTGCCGATGCTCCACGTATCCAGACCACTCGGCGCGATGGGGATCTGCTCGATCGGCTCGGCCTCGTCCTCACCGAGGTACATCTGCGCGCGTGCGCGCAGCAGTGCGCGCGCCGGGTGCTGGAAGAAGCGCACCAGGTCGTCGAGACCCACGTCGGTGACGGGCTCCAGAGGCCGCAGACCGGCGAGATCGAACGGGTTCGGCGGCTGCTGCCGTGGAGCCGCGGCCGCGGCGGCACCGCGCATCGCTGGGATATCGAAGCTGAACGGTAGCCCGCCATCGGGGTGGACGAAGTTGTCCCGGTCGAACGGCTGCAGCGTGTGCCGCGAGCTGATCGCCTGTCGCAGGGGGGTTCCGTCGTCGGTGCGGGCGGTCTCCTCCAGGGCATCGAGGAGCTCACCGATCGGCACGGATACGGGCTTGGTGACCCCGGTCCGGGCATCGATGCCGGAGTAGACGATCACCAGCCGCTCCTCGGCGGCCATCAGGGCGTCGAGCAGGAGCTGGCGATCTTCGCTGCGCGGGTCACGATCGCCCACCCACGGATCCCGCACCAGCAGGTCGTCTCCGTCGACCACCCGGTGCCGTGGGAAGGTGGTGTCATCGATGCCGAGCAGGCACACCACACGATGAGGCACCGACCGCATCGGCAGCATGGTGCACATGGTCAGCGTGCCGGTCCGGAAGTTCGCCCGGGTTGCGCGTCCCTTGAAGGCGTCGGCCAGCAGGGATCGTACGTCCGACAGTGACAGGCCCGCACCCGCGTCGGTCCCGTCGCTGCCAGCCTGGTCGTTGATCCGGGCGAGTTCACCGAAGGCGTGGGTGCTCTGCCAGGCGTCGGAGGAGGTGACGGCGGTCAGCGCCTCGAGGATCTCCCGACACAGCGCCATCCACCAGCCCAGTGGCCGGCGATCGGATCCCGCGCCGCCGGCGAGGGCGCCCGTGGTGCCGATCTGCGCGCCGAAGCCGTTGAGCCGAGCGACCAGCTCGGCGATCCGGCCGACCAGGTCGACGTCGCCGGAGTCGACTTCGTCGAGCGGGAGGGCGGTGCCGATGAAATACTCCCCGGTCGCGTCCATGGTGACCCCGAGCAGCATCCGATCCAGTCCGGCGGCCCAGGTGTTCTGGCCGAAGTCGCCCAGGCCGTACCGCGCCCGGTGTGGCCCGTCGAGACCCCAGCGCACCCCGGCGGCCGTCACCAGTTCGGCCATCCGCTGCTGATCGTCGTCTCCGAGGCCGAAGCGACGCGCGACCGGCGGCATGGCCGCGAGATCCAGCACCGCCGATGCCGGTAGCCGCGAGTCGATCAATTCCAGCACCCGGTCGAGCACGGACAGCAGCGGATTGACCCGGCGGAGTGAGCGATCGGCCAGCCGCACCCGGAGACGATGGCCGGGGTGATCGACCGGGCCCGGGGAGGTCTTCCCATCTGCGGGCGCGGAGTCGGCTGCCCCGGTGTCGAGGCCGAAGCTGGCCGCAATCAGCGGTGCGAAGGTCTCGATGTCCGGACAGAGCACCACGATGTCGCGGGGCTCGAGCGTGGGGTCGTCGTCGAGCAGCCCCAGCAGGACCTCTCGCAGCACCTCGACCTGACGGTCCGGCCCATGGCAGATGTGCACCTGGACCGAGCGATCGTGCCGAGCGAGAACGGGTCGTTCGGCGACGATCCGGGCCGGCTGGTCCGTACTCACGTCGTGCTGCAGCCGCTGCAGCAGGGTCGGGACTCCGGCCAAGGGAGGCAGGCCAGGAACGGATGCGTCCTCGGCCGGCGCCGGTCCGGTCGACAGCCGGACCTGCAGCTCCCGGATGTCGCGCCCCAGATAGGCGAGGAGGCGATGGCGCGGCAGCGTCGCGGTCGGATCGTGCCGACGCGGTCCGGTCCGGCCGATGCCGGTCGCCGCGGACTGGGCGGGCGTGCGTCCGGTCTGGATAGCGGACGCGACCGTTGACCACAGCACCGGTGAGGGGTGGGTCAGCCACAGGTGCACGTCGCGGTGCCCTGCGAGCGCACTCAGCACCGCCAGGAGATCGGGTTCGAGCCTGGTCAGCCCGAAGACCGACAACCGTTTCGGCAGCGCGGTCGTCGCCGGATCCTCGGCCAGGGCGACGCACGCGGCGGGTAGCCGCAGGGCCGGATCGGGGTCGTCGACCGCGTCGCGAACTCTCCGCCACAGCTCGGGCTGCCAGCGCATCGGCTCCGGGAGCGGTGATCCGTCCGGGCCGACGTCGCGTCCCTCGCGCCAGGCGTCGATCATGCCGGGCCGCTGCACCGCGTACCGCGCGAACAGCTCGGCGATGTGGGCCGCCGTCGACCATCGCCGCTCCGGACGTGCGGCCGTGACGGGTCCACCCGGATCCATCGGATCGCGGTGAGCCTGTCGGACCGCGTCGCCGGCCGCGTGCCGGCCCTCCAGGAAGGACCACAGCACCGCGGCCCAGGCCTGGTCCCGGCCAGCCTCGACGGCAGCGAGCACCGGCCAGGTCAGCCGGTCGGGGCGCCACGGATCGTCCCTGCCGTCCCGACCGGTCACGCCGTCGAGCGCGACCGACATCAGGCGGTACGGCGAGGGGAAGTCGACCGTGGCACAGACCCCGTCGGCGCGACTCTGGGTGGCGCCGAGACGGCTCGCCAGGCTCTGCGCGAGCCAGCGCTCCACCCCGCGGGTGGGCACGGCGACGACCTCGGCGACGAACGGGTCGGCCAGGGGTGTGCTCAGCAGGCCGGCGAGCTCACCGGCCAGGGCATCGGCCCGCTCACTGCGGTGGAGATGGAGCGACATGGTGCCGACAGGCTAGGCGCACCCACGGACACTGCGGAGCCTGAGGGCCTGCCGACACCGAAAGTGGTCACCGACGACGAATGTCTCCGGCGTGTCGCCGTCGTTCGCGCACAGTCCGCGGGGAACGTGCCGAGGACGGGGGTCAGGCGGCGAGCTCGGCGAGGCGCCGGCTGACCTGGGCCACCGACGGATTGGTCAGCGCGGTGCCGTCCGCGAAGACGAGCGTGGGGACCGTCTGGTTGCCGTTGTTCGCCTTCTCCACGATGGTCGCGGCACCGGGCGCGCGTTCGATGTTGATCTCCTCGAAGGCGATGCCGGCCCTCTTGAGCTGACCCTTGAGGCGAACGCAGTAGCCACACCAGCTCGTGGTGTACATCGTCAGCTGGGGGGCACCGGAGGCGGGAGCGTCGGTCACGCCGGGGTCAGCACCGGGCGGCCGCACGGTATTCCGACTGTGAGCAGCGCCACTGTTTCCTCGCCGTCACCTCACCGTCACCGGGCGGTGCCACGCTTCGACCATGGCCGAGCTCGCGGACCTGAGGATCACCCGGCTCGGCGAGCCGCGCTACACGTCGCCCCTGGCTTCCTTCGTCGCCGACCGGCAGACGAACGAGCACTACGTCAGCGAGGACGACCGTGTGCTCTACCACGACACGGTGTCCGACCTCACCGGCCGCACGGGAACGCCGGGGGAGTGGTCCAGTTTCGAGCCGGGCGGGCCGCGGCGCGGGCTGTATTTCGCGCCGGGCAGTACCAAGGTCGGGATCGTGACCTGCGGCGGTCTGTGCCCGGGGCTGAACGACGTCATCCGGGCGATCGTGATGGAGCTCGCCGTGCACTACGGGATTCCCGAGGCCACCGGGTTCCGCAACGGCTATCTCGGCTTGACGCCGGCCGGCCCGCAGCCCATCAGGCTGACTCCGAGCGTGGTCCACCACATCAACCAGCACGGCGGCACCATGCTCGGCACCTCCCGCGGGTCGCAAGATCCCGGGGTGATGGTGGATCGGCTGGTCGAGCTCGGTATCGACATCGTGTTCGTGATCGGAGGCGACGGCTCGATGCGCGGGGCGTCCGGGCTGGTCCGCGTGATCGCCGAGCGCGGCCTGGAGATCGCCGTGATCGGCGTGCCGAAGACCATCGACAACGACATCCCCTTCATCGGTCAGAGCTTCGGCTTCGTCACCGCGTTCAGCCGCGCCGCCGAATCGATCAGCGTGGCCATGGTGGAGGCCCAGGCGGCGGTCGGCGGGGTCGGCCTGGTCAAGCTGATGGGACGCCACTCCGGTTTCATCGCCTGCTACGCGGCGCTGGCCAACCACGAGGCGGACTTCGTGCTGATCCCCGAGGTGCCGTTCGGGCTGGGCGGACCGAACGGGCTGCTGGCTTGCCTGCATCAACGCGTCAAGGACCGGGGGAGCGCGGTCGTGGTCGTCGCCGAAGGGGCCGGTCAGGACCTCCTCGAGGGCAGTGGCGCGACCGATGAGTCGGGGAACGCCCGGTTCGCCGACATCGGGTTGCACCTGCGCGACCGGATCACCGGCTACTTCGCCGCGCAAGGCAGTCCGCTGACCCTGAAGTACGTCGAACCGAGCTACGCGATCCGGTCGGTCCGGGCCGATCCGCATGATGCGGTCTACTGCCTGCGACTGGCCCAGGCGGCCGTCCACGCCGGTATGGCGGGTCGGACCGACATGGTGGTCGGGCGCCGGCACAACCGGTTCATCCACGTGCCGATCTCGCTGGTGATCTCCGAGCGCTACCAGGTGGCCGCCGACGGAGACCTGTGGATGAGCGTGCTGGAGCAGACCGCGCAACCGGTCGACATGCGCTGACCGCTCGCCGGCGAGCGCCGATCGCCGCGGGCGGTGCGCGTCGCCAGGGGGTCTGTCGGAGCGAGCGCGTACGGTGTCTGCCGTGGTCCGATCGCCCGATGAGATCCTCGCAGCGCTCGATCCCGAGCAGCGCGAGGTCGCCACGACCGTGCGCGGACCGGTCGCGGTCATCGCGGGGGCGGGCACCGGCAAGACTCGGGCGATCACCCATCGGATCGCGTACGGTGTGGCCACCGGCATCTATCGGCCCACCGCGGTCCTCGCGGTGACCTTCACCACCCGAGCCGCCGGCGAGCTCCGGGGCCGGCTGCAACAGCTGGGCGTCAGCGGCGTGCAGGCACGGACGTTCCACTCCGCGGCCCTGCGCCAGGCGCAGTATTTCTGGCCCAAGGCCTACGGGGCCGAACTGCCGCGTGTGCTGGAGAACAAGATGTCGCTGGTGGCCGACGCCGCCGGCCGGCTGCGCGTGCAGGTCGACACCCCGCGACTGCGCGATCTCGTCTCCGAGATCAGCTGGGCCAAGGTCAGCAACGTGGCTCCGGAGGACTACGCCCGGCTCGCCGCCGAGCACGGACGCAGCGTGACCTCGATGGATCCGGAGACCGTCGGCCGGGTCTTCGAGTCCTACGAGGCGACCAAGCGATCACGGGAGCGGATCGACTTCGAGGACATCCTGCTCTGCGCCGCCGCCCTGATCGCGGAGCATCCCGATGTGGCAGAGCAGGTCCGGGCGACCTATCGGCACTTCGTGGTGGACGAGTACCAAGACGTCAGCCCGCTCCAGCAAGCCCTGCTCGACCTGTGGTGTGGTGATCGCACCGATCTGTGCGTGGTGGGCGACCCGGCCCAGACGATCCACTCGTTCGCCGGTGCGCGAGCCGACTATCTCACCGAGTTCGCACGGCGCCACCGTGGCGCCTCGATCATCCGGCTGGTTCGGGACTACCGGTCCACCCCTCAGGTGGTCGGCGTGGCGAACTCGGTGATGGACGCCGGCATCCGATCCGGTTCGGCGGTTCGGCTCCAGGCCCAGCAACCGGCCGGTCCGGCGGTGGAGTTCGCGTCCGCACCCGATGAGCAGTCCGAGGCCGGCCAGATCGCCGACTGGCTCGGCCGGCTGGCGCAGACCGGTGTGGAGTACCGCGAGATGGCCGTCCTGTTCCGGATCAACGCCAACTCACCGGCGCTGGAGCAAGCGCTGGCGGATCGTCAGATCCCTTACCTCGTGCGGGGTGGAGAGCGGTTCTACGAGCGACCCGAGGTTCGTCAAGCTCTGTTGGCGCTGCGGAACGAGGCCCGTGCAGCCGAGCCGGCACTCGAGGTGGGCGTGCTGGACCAGGTCAAGGCGGTGCTCGGCGCTCTGGGGTGGACGCCGCAGCCACCGAACAGTGCCGGTGCCGTGCGGGAGCGCTGGGAGTCGCTGGCCGCGCTGGTGAGTGTGGCCGAGGACCTGGTTGGACCGGCGCGTGAGACGGCCGGCACCCTGCTCGACCCTCTGGCCACCGGTCCGGACGGGAGCGGTGTGCCCCCGGGTGCGCTCGACGCGGCGACGGGCCGGCCGATGCGCATCGATCTGGCCGCGGTGTCGGCCGAACTGGACCGGCGGGCGGAGGCTCAGCACGTCCCCGTCGCCCAAGGCGTCACGCTGGGCACCGTGCACGCCGCCAAGGGCCTGGAGTGGGATGCCGTAGCGCTGTACGGGGTCCACGAGGGCTCGCTGCCGTTCGTGCTGGCCACGACCCCGGAACAGATCGCGGAGGAGCGCCGGTTGCTGTACGTCGGGATCACCCGGGCCCGCAGGCGCCTGCGCATCTCCTGGTCGCTGACCCGCAACGGCAGCGGCTCGAGTCGTCGGCCGTCCCGGTTCCTCGATCCGGTCCTGCCCGCCTCGTTCTCGTCCCGCGGTGGCGCCCAGCGGGAGCGCCGATCGTCGCTGGCGGCGCACTGCCGGTCATGCGGCAAGGCGCTCAGCGGCGGCGCGGAGCGGAAGCTCGGCCGGCACGCCGACTGCCCCTCGACGTACGACGAGCACACACTCGCACTGCTCAAGGAGTGGCGAAAGCAGGAAGCGGCCGACCAGAGTCTGCCGGCGTACTGCATCTTCACCGACGCGACGCTCGTCGCGCTGGCCGAGTCCGAGCCGGCGTCGCGCGCCGAGCTCAGCCGGGTCCCCGGGATCGGAACAGTCAAGATCGACAAGTACGGGGAGGCCGTGCTGGCCATCCTCGGGGCCCGCAAGCAGACCCAGCGCGTCGGCTGACCCCTCAGCTGAGGATCAACGCGGAGCAGGGAACACCGCGCCCCGACGTCCACCGCGCCCGGTCCTACCGCGCGATGCCCCTCGTCACCAGAGGAGGCGCGCGTGGGGGTTCGGGAACATCTCTCGTGACCACCGCGCAAACCCGCACAAAAAAGTGTTTGCAGCCACCAGCGATACTCCCTAGGCTGTCTCCCGGACCTGATGGGAGAGCCGTGTGCTCGCCGACGGTCCACTACACCAGCCAGGTCGCGGCTCTGCCGCGCCGACGACGAGACTCCGGAAGGAGGGGAACGACATGGTCACCACGTCCACGCTGATCGAGGCGCAGGTCGTCGATGTCGACCGTTATCGGTTCTCCCCGACCCGCGTCTCGCCTGCGCCCGTCGCCCGCCGAGTCGACCTGACTCCGCGCTCGATCTCGCCCGTCATGGTCGGCTCCCTGGGTGACGTCTGCCCGCAGGCCGGTCGTGAGCCGGTCACGGCGGACTGGCATCAGCACATGAACAGCACCACCCCCGTCTTCGGCGGTCGCTTTGCCGGCCTCGCTGTCGACATCAAGACCCGAGTGGGACCTCCACCCCGACGTAGACCATCGGTCTGACGACCGACGACCTGCAGAGGCCGTGAATCCCATTCAACCGGGTTTCACGGCCTTCGTGTTTCCCGGCCGCGACGACCGCAAGGAATCCGATGCCTGGATCTTTGTCCACGCTGGCCGAACCACAATCTGCAGGAGGTGACCTCGTGAGCGTCGCAACCTTTGCGACATCGCACCCGGTCGGGATGCTGGACCGATTGCCGTGCCGGCTGGTCGACCCGGAGCTGTTCTTCGCCGAGTCGCCGGCCGACGTCGAGGCGGCCAAGGCTCTCTGCGGGGACTGCCCGCTGCGGGCCGAATGCCTGGCCGGAGCCCTGGAGCGGCGTGAGCCGTGGGGTGTCTGGGGCGGGCAATTGTTCGTCCACGGCGCGATCGTGGCCCGCAAGCGGCCGCGGGGGCGTCCGCGCAAGAACCCGTTGCCCGATGAGGTGGCGGCGTGACTGCCTCGATCAGTGACTTCCCGCGGTCGATGACGCCGGAAGAGCGAGATCTCGACCGGCCGGGGCCGGACCGGAGAACCACGCAGCGTCGGGACCTGAGCCCGGCGATGCGATGGATGCACGCGGTCCGGCTCTGGCTGGGACGGGCACTCTGGTGACAGGCCCCCGCGATCCGGGCCGCACGACCGACGTGGTCATCCCCGAATCGATCATGCCCGAATCGATCATGCCCGAATCGATCACGATCTGCGCCGCGCCCTGCGTCGTTCTCTCCGCTGCCGATGCAGGCCCCGTCGCGGGCCGGAACCGACAGCGGTGACGACGACGCAGTGCGCGGCGCAGGCCACCATCACGCGCGTCACCACCATTCGGTGTCGAGCTTGGCCTCGATACTGCGGGCGTGTTCGCGGGCACAGTCGGTGCACAACACGGTGACCCGGTCGCCGTCGTGCGCAACGCTCCAGGTCCAGGGGACTCCGCTAACGCCCACGGCGTCTCCCATGGCTGGTGCGCGCCCGCAGCCGGTGCAGGCGACGGGCAGGTCGTTGGACGGGCCGGTCATGCTGGGCTGGGCGATCCGCGCCACCATTACGCAGCCTCGC
Source organism: Microlunatus sp. (assembly GCA_035719255.1). GTDB lineage: Bacteria > Actinomycetota > Actinomycetes > Propionibacteriales > Propionibacteriaceae > Microlunatus. Next base: position 24,926 of record DASTGF010000500.1, read on the forward strand.
CGGCATAGCCGGGCAGGAATTCCTCGAGCACGCTCTTGAACGACGCCTTGGCGTTCAGCTGGCACAGCACGGCCAGCCCGCCGGTCCAGACCCGGTGGATGAGCAGATACTCCGGCGGCAGGTTGAGCTGCATCCCGATGCCGCCCGAGGTCCGGGGGTCGCGGACGCGGGTGAACTGCGCGCGCATCCAGTCGCGGCTGAACTGGAACTCCTCCTCCGCCGCGGGTTCCACGAACGGAGCGAGATAGTCGAGCAGATTCTCGGCGTCGACGTCGGACGCCACGAAACCCTCCTCATGGAGGCCCAACGCCACTTCGTGGGCGTTGCCGCGCTCGGCGATCCGCAGCAGCCGGCCTACGGCGGGGGGAAGCCCGTGGGGCATCCTGGCGACGAGCCCGAAGTCGACGACGCCGAGGCGATCGTCCGGCATGATCTTGAAGTTTCCCGGATGCGGGTCTGCGTGCAACAGGCCGACGATGCTGGGTCCGGCGAACAGGAACCGGACATAGCGCAGGGCGATCGCGTTGCGCTTCTCCTCGGGCCAGTCGATCGCGGAAGAGAGCGGGACACCCTCGAGCCACTCGCTAATCATCACCTTCGCGGTGCAGTCCAGCACCTGCGGGACGATGAACTCCTCGCTGTCCTCGAATCCGAGCGCCGCCTGCTGCTGCGCCTCGGCCTCCAGGCGATAGTCCAGTTCCTCGCTGACCCGGGCCGTGAGCTCTTCGACCAGGGGTTTCACATCCATGCCACCCGCCAGCGGGGCGAACATCTTCGACAGCCGTCCGATCTGGCGCAGATCGGACCGCAGCGCCTCGTCTGCACCGGGATACTGGACCTTGACCGCCACCTGCCGGCCGTCCTTCCACACCGCGCGGTGCACCTGCCCGATCGAGGCCGCGGCCGCGGGCATCGGCTCGATGCTGGTGAACCGGCTCTTCCAGTCTGCTCCGAACTCGCGGGCCAGCACGGCGTGCACGCGCGAGGTCGGCATCGGTGGAGCGTCAGCCTGGAGCCGGGTCAGGTGCTCCCGGTACGGCGCGGCCAGGTCTTCGGGCAGTGCGGACTCGAACACACTGAGTGCTTGGCCGAACTTCATCGCCCCACCCTTGAGCTCGCCGAGGACCCGGAAGAGCTGTTCCGCGGTCTGCGCGCTGATCTGGGCCTGGACCTCGGCCGACGTGGATCCGCCGATGCGTCGTCCCAGTCCCCTGGTGGCTCGACCGGCGAGTCCGAGCGGGAGGGTCGCCAGCTTCACTCCGCGCCGGATCGTCGACCGGGCGATGCCGTCCTGGTCGCCGCTCATGCTCTGTCGTTCTCCGCCCTGTTCGCCCGCGCCCGGTCCGCGGGTTCGTGCTCAACGGTATGTCAGCCCGCGGACAGTCCGAAGCGGCGTGCCGAAGCATCGCCTTACGCCGCGGCGTCGCCGATGGCGCGAATGTGGTCAGTCGTGCCGAGCCGCGCGCAGCAGCAGTCGGGGTGCCTCGGCCACCGGCGATGAAGCGGTACGCCCGCGCGACCGAGCTCGACCGTGGCGCCCGACAGCTCCGGCCACGCCGTGGCACCGGAGAGCACTCGGTCGATCAACGCCACCACGGTGCCGGCGGCCCATCCGAGGGCCCACGGCGCCGGCTGCCCCTGCGTCCGGCACAGCTGAGCCAGCACCAGCGCCCAGTCCGGGTCAGCGCTACGTCGCTGCAGATCCGAGCAGCGCACACAGCTGGTCCGGCCAGGGATGACGAACGGTCCGACCACGGTGGAGGTGTCCGGAGCGCGGACCAACAGATGGGTCCGACCAGCGCGGACCAGCGCGTCGGTGAGGGCTCGGTCGACGTCCATCGCGTCCGGTGCGATCACGGTGACCGACGGTGCGGCCGCGGACACGCCCGACCGCGTGGCAGTCTCACCGATCGCCGCCTCGGCCGGCAGGGCGTCGATCCCCGGGACGGCGTTGTGGGTCGAGTGTTCCGATGGGGGCCCGTCCGGCTGCCGGACGTCCATCGTCGCCCGTTCGGCGAGCAGGATCTCGCGCAGGCCGGCCGCCGACCGCTTGCTGCACCGCGGGTCGTCATCGACCAGTTCGATCCGCTCGAGATCGGTCTTCACCAGCAGCCCGGCGATGGCTCGCCCCAGCGGGCCGGCGCCGATCAGGCGTACGACCCCACCACGCGCAGCCGCGGGCCGATCAACGATCACGCCCGCACCGGCGAGCCGGTCGATCACGGACGCGGCGACGGCCGCCGCCATGCCGTGGTCGACCGCGGCGTCCAGCAACTCCTCGCGGGTACGCCGTCCGTCCGCCAGCGCCAACCAGCGGGCCATGGCCGGCGGGGCCGGGTCCAGCACCACCGAGTCCGGAGTGTCTATCCCGAGCTGGACCGCCCCACGCCGTCGTAGCACCGGCAGTCCGGGACGGAGCAGCGGCCGCTGAGCGTTCGGGCGGAGATCCGGTGCCAGCGGCTCTGGCGGCTCCGGACCCGACTGCGGCCCGATGAGGAACGGTGTCATGGATCGCAAGTGTGGGGCCCGACGGCGGGCGTTCTGCGGTCGTCCACAGCCAGGGAGCGATCGGTCTGTCCCCGTCGCCCCGGAACGCGACGAGGGGACGGACCGGTTGGTCCGTCCCCTCGGAGGCGTTCAGGTGAGGTGCGGTGGTGACCGCCGGCGATCAGCCTCAGGCCTTGCCCTGGATGCGCCTCAGGCCTTGCCGAGAATGCGCCTCAGGCCTGCCCAGAATGCGGTTCAGGCCTTGCCCAGAATGCGGTTCAGGTTGGTGCCGCAGACCGGGCACTTCGCCTTGGCCATCCGCGTGCCCTTGTCGTTGACGACGACGTCGCCGGTGGCCTCCCGCTTCTCCTTGCACTTGACGCAGTAGAACTCACCGCTGTAGGTGTCGGCCATTCGCCGCCTCCTTGCTCGTTTCCGGGGCCGCAAACTGGTCGAGTCCGCGGTGGGGAGGCAGCTGCCTCCGCCAGGTCGCCGGTTACTCTACGCGAGCCGCGTCGGCGGGTGACGGGAACCACGCCGTGAACGCGCCGTGCGTGCCTGCGGAGCCCGGAGCAATGCCGCCCACCGGGGGTAGGGCCTTCGGCACGGAATTCGGGGTCCGATCGCCCGATCGGGGTGGCGAGGTCACCTCGTCCACGGCACGGACGAGAGCCGGACAAGACGAAACCTCCAGACGTCGAACCCGCTTGCCTTCCCCTGCGAGCGGACCGTCGACTGGAGGTCTCGTGCAGGGAACGGTAGGGCACGGCGACCCGAGCGTCAAACGCCGGAGCCCCCAGCTCGATCATGAAGCCGGTCCGATCGGCTCCCGGCCCGGCGCGCCGGCCATCGCCTGGGTCAGACGCCGCTCAGTGCCCGGACGGTGCGCGATGGGCTCGGCCGGCCCAGGCGGTCGGCCAGCCAGACGCTGGTCTGCACCAGCTTGTCCAGGTCCAGCCCGGTGGAGATCCCGAGCCCGTTGAGCTGCCAGACCAGGTCCTCGGTGGGGAGGTTGCCCGTCGCGGTGCGGGCGTACGGGCAACCGCCGAGCCCGCCGGCGGATGCGTCCACCACCGTGACCCCGTGGCGGAGCGCCTCGAGGGTGTTGGCGAGCGCCTGCCCGTAGGTGTCGTGGAAGTGCACACCGATCGAGCTGATCGAGATCCCCGCCTCGACCAAGGACTCCAGCACAGCAGCTACGTGGCCGGGCGTGGGGCCCCCCCTTGTGTCGCCCCGACTGAGCAGGTCGCAGCCCCACCACAACATGGTGACGGCGCCATCGACGACGGCGGCGATCGGGGCCGCACCGGTCCACCGG
>DASTGF010000501.1:0-3111 GCA_035719255.1 Microlunatus sp.
CGTAGTGTGCGGTTTCGACCTCGATGGGTGTGAGGTCGTCGATCGATTCGTGGGTGCGTTCGTGGTTGAACCAGTGGACCCAGTTCATGGTCTCGAGCTCGACGTGCTCGACGTCGCGCCAGGGCCCTTCGGGCTGGATCAGTTCGGTCTTGTAGGCGCCGATCTGGGACTCGGCTAGCGCGTTGTCGTAGGCTTATCCGGCTAATCGGGCGGGTTGGAAGGTGTTGGCCGGTTAACGGGGTCAGCTGCTATGTGGCTTGTTGAGGCGTCGGAGTTGCTCGTCGTGGCGTCGGACTTTCTCGGCGAGGGCGTCGACGGCGGCGTGGAGAGTGGCGATCTGGTCGGTGAGTCCGGTGATGCTTCCGCTGTCGGCGGTGCGGTGGCGGTGTTGTTCGATGACGGCGCGGATGGTGGGGTCGCGGTAGAGGCTGCTGCGGCCGATGCCGGTCAGGTCGGCGACGGCGGTGAAGGTGACGGTGTGTCCGTCGTGGTCGAGTTGGGCGCAGGCTCGTTCGACTTGTTTGAGGGTGTTGGTGTTGGTCATCCGGTGGCCTCGTTGATCAAGATGTCGAGTCGGGCGATGAGTCGTTGGTGGCGTTCGGCTTCGTCGATCCAGCCGCGTTCGGCGGCGTCGCGGGCCAGGGCTTCGGCGTCGACGCGTTGTGCGGCGAGGATGGGCAGTGAGCTGGGTTCGGCTCGGTAGCTGGGGCAATGCTCGCAGATGTTGGCGTAGGTGCAGGCGCCCTGGGCCGGCGCGCGGAGGCAGAATCCGCCGGCCAGGCGGGACTTCAGCAGGGGTGCGTCTTTCCAGTCCCGGCCGCCGGTGATGTCGGTCAGTGGCAGGCTGGTCCGGCCGCTGGGTGGGGTGCGGGCTTGCTGCTTGGCCAGGTCGAGCGCGCGCTCGTACTCGTCTTTGACGGTGGTGTCGAACAGTCGTCCGTAGCGCAGGCTCATCTCGGCGGAGGCGTGTCCGAGCAGCGCCATCAACGCTTGCAGGGAGACGCCGGCGTTGACCAGGGCGGTGGCGTAGGTGTGGCGGAGTTGGTGGGGCGTGATGTGGTCAAGCCCGGCGTGTTGGGCGGCTCGGCTGAGTTCGGCGCGGACGGCTTGCTGACCGAGCCGGCGGCCGTGGTGGGTGAACAAGAACTGCGCGGGCCGACGGTAGCGGGGGTGCGGCATCGCGCGTCCGGGTGAGCGGTGCTCGATGATGTGGTCGATCAGGTCGAGGATCTCGGCATCGATCGGGATCATCCGTTCGGTGTCGAGTTTGCCGAGCGGGACCTTCAGCCAGCTGCCGTGGTCGGGCACCTCGTGGACACAGTCCAGCTCGAGATCGAGCAGTTCCCCGATCCGTAGCCCGCACGCTCGTTGCAGCCGCAATGCGGCCGCGGCCAGGACGTTGTCTGGTCGAGTGGTCAAGGCCTCGGTGAGGCGTCGGTCGATGTCGACGGGCAGGTAGCGCGGCAGCGCCCGCGGCAGTTTCGGTGTGTCGTCGCGGAACAGCAGCTTGCGCGGTGGTGCATCCGGCCAGCCCCACTCGGTGATGTCGGCGAGGAACCCAGCCACGGCCAGCACTCGGCGGGACCGGTCGGCGACGGTGATCGGCTCGCCGGTTCTGGAGTCGAGAGCGTCGACCAGAGAGGTCAGGTAGGGCTCGATATGACGGCACCGGTCCAGCCGAGCCACCGAGGTCAGGCTTGGGTCGGTGTCGGCCAAGAAGACGCCGAAGTGGGTCAGCCGGGTCGCGATCGATGTCACCGTCTTGGGTCGACAGGTCGCCCGTTTCCGTTCCAGGTAAGCAATCATCGTGGTCCTGATCGGTGGCGACACCTCGGCCATCCGGTCGGTGAACGGGACCGGTCCGCCCGATCGAGGGAGCTGGTCGACCACACCAAGATGGAACAACACCCGCTGGGTGTTGCTGACCGCTGCCAGATAGTGCTGATGGCCCTTCCCGGTCCGCCGCTGCCGGTCTCGACACGCGGCCGTGAACTCGGCCAGGTCGGTGAGGGTCAGCCGCGACAGCGGACGCCCGGCTTGGATCACCAGCCGCGCCGGCACCTGTGACCCGGTCGCGAACCGCACCCGCTCGGTGAACCCGAGCTCAGCCGCGGCGCCCAGGAACGCCTCCAGGTCCCCGGCCAGCGGGGAGCCCTTGATCTCTCGCCAGATCGGCGACAGCTTCCGTTCGAGCAGATAGTCATAGCCCGGCCGCAGCCCGCCGTGCAGCATCAGAAACGTGATGATCGGCCGGGTTGCGCTGCCCGCAGCCAGCCGAACCGGCAACGGCTCACCCGCCCACGCCTGCGGGTCTGGCCACCGCCGGAAGAAGACCCGCGCAGCCTGGAAGTAGGAGGTGTTGCCTCGCCCCGTTGCGGCGAGGTGATCACAGTAGGCGGCGTGCCAGTCAAGGCTGGGAACGGAGCCGGTCGCGAGCTGCATCGAACTCTGCTTTCACGTGCGTGGGGGCCAGGTGGACGTAGCGGGCGGTGGTGTCGACGTGGGCATGGCCAAGCAGTGCCTGCATCACGGCAAGATCAACTCCGGCTTCGGCCAGCGCAGTGCCGAAGGTGTGCCGCAACGCGTGGGGATGTCCACCGACGATCCCGGTCAGCTCGCGGTGGTAACGAAAGATCGTCCGCAACCCGGCCGCCGACAACGGCAGTCCCCGGTTCGGGCCCTTGGCCACCAAGAACAACCGGCCGCTGGTCGACTCCGGCCGCTCGGCCAGAAGATACACCTGGATGACTGAGGCAACGTCGGCGTCCAGCGGGACCCGACGTTCCCGTTGCCCCTTGCCGAGCACCGTGAGCCAGCGGCCGCCGATGTCGACATCGGTCACGTCCAGCGCCAACACCTCCGCCGAGCGGAGCCCGCAATACAGCATCAGCCCGGCAATCGCGCGGTCGCGCCAGGTCCGAAAACTGGCCAGCAACTCGGCCGCCTCCAGCGGCGACAACGCGGTCGGCAGCCGCCGCGGTTCCCGTAACCGCAGCGAGGACCGGCTCTTCGGCCGACGAGCAGTGTGCGCCAACATCCCGCTGCGCTCACCTGAGGTCAGCCAGCGGGCCTCCCGGCCCTTCGGGACCGGATTCTTCCGGGACGGATCCC
>DASTGF010000502.1:0-4841 GCA_035719255.1 Microlunatus sp.
GCGTTCAGCAAGATCTGTACGCACGCCGGCTGCCCGGTGTCGGATGTGACCGACACCATCGACTGTCTGTGTCATGGCAGCAGGTTCTCGATCACCGACGGTTCGGTGGTCAACGGCCCGGCGAGCCAGCCTCTGCCCGAGTCGCCGACCACGGTCCGCGACGGCAAGGTGTACGTCCAGGCCTAGCCCGTCACGGCGGGCGATCGTGTCGGTGGCCGCGCCTACAGTGTGGACGTGCCCAGCCGCCTGACCCGATCGCCTGCGTTCCGGCCGAAGCCGGGCGAGATCCCGGATCAGCCGGGGGTATACCGGTTCTCCGACGGCGACGGCCGGGTGATCTACGTCGGCAAGGCGAAAAGCCTGCGCTCGCGGCTGAACAGCTACTTCGGCGACCCGGCCGGGTTGCACCACCGCACGGCGACCATGGTCGCCACGGCTCGCCAGGTCGACTGGACGGTGGTTCAGACCGAGGTCGAGGCGTTGCAGCTGGAGTACTCCTGGATCAAGGAGTTCGACCCGCGGTTCAACGTCAAGTACCGCGACGACAAGTCCTATCCATGGCTCGCGGTCACCATGTCCGAGGAGTTCCCTCGGGTGATGGTGGGGCGAGGCGCCCAGAAGAAGGGCACCCGGTACTTCGGGCCGTACTCGCACGCCTGGGCGATCCGTGAGACGGTCGATCTGGTCCTGCGGGTCTTCCCGATGCGCTCCTGCCGTCCGGGGGTGTTCAAGAACCACCGGCAGCTGGGCCGTCCCTGCCTGCTGGGCTACATCGGCAAGTGCAGCGCACCGTGCATCGGTCGGGTATCACCGGAGGAGCACCGCGAGATCGCCGAGGACTTCTGCCAGTTCATCGGCGGTCAGGCCGCGCCGCTGATCCGTCGGCTGGAGCGCGAGATGCGTGAGGCCAGCGCCCAGCTCGAGTTCGAGAAGGCGGCCGTGCTCCGCGACGACATCGGGGCCCTGCAGCAGGCGATGGAGAAGAACGCCATCGCGTTCACCGACGGCACCGACGCCGACGTGATCGCGCTCGCGGAGGATCCGCTCGAGGTGGCGGTCCAGATCTTCCACGTCCGCCAGGGCCGGGTGCGGGGCGAGCGCGGCTGGGTCGCGGACCGCGTCGACGACGCCGACACCGCGGAGCTGATCGAGAACTTCCTGCTCCAGCTCTACGCGGGTGCCGACGAGACCGGTGGGATCCCGAGAGAGATCCTCGTGCCGACCCTGCCCACCTCGCTGGAGTCGCTGAGCCAGCTGTTGTCGGAGCAGCGGGGGTCGGCGGTGCACATCCGGGTGCCGCAACGCGGGGACAAGCGCACACTGATGGAGACCGTCGCCCGCAACGCCGAGGAGGCGCTGGTCCGGCACAAGACGACCCGGGCCGGAGACCTGTCCACCCGCAACCGGGCATTGGAGGAGATCCAGCAGGCGCTCGAGCTGGAGACCCCGCCGCTGCGGATCGAGTGCTTCGACATCTCCAACTTGCAGGGCACCGAGGTGGTCGCGTCGATGGTGGTGTTCGAGGACGGCCTGCCACGCAAGAGCGAGTATCGGCGGTTCGTCATTCGCGGCGTCGACGGTCAGAACGACGTCGCCGCGATGCACGAGGTGATCACCCGCCGGTTCCGCCGGCTCCTCGACGACCGCCGGTCGATGCAGGCGCCGCCCGGCAACGCGTCCGCCGGCGACGACGGGCCGCTGCTGATCGATCCCACCACCGGGGCGCCGCGCAAATTCGCCTACGCACCGTCGCTGGTGGTGGTCGACGGCGGGCCACCGCAGGTCGCGGCCGCGGCGGCCGCGATGACCGAGCTCAGCATCGACGATGTCGCGCTCTGCGGCCTGGCCAAGCGGCTCGAGGAGGTCTGGCTGCCCGACAGTGACGACCCGGTCATCCTCTCCCGCACCAGCGAGGGCCTGTATCTGCTGCAGCGGGTCCGGGACGAGGCTCACCGGTTCGCGATCACCCACCATCGCTCGCGGCGCAGCAAGTCGATGGTGGAGTCGCTGCTCGACGACGTACCGGGACTGGGGGAGGTCCGTCGCAAGGCGCTGATCAGCCACTTCGGTTCCCTGAAGAAGCTGCGCGCCGCCACCGTCGAGGAGATCGCCTCCGTGCCCGGCTTCGGTCCCAAGACCGCCCTGGCGATCAAGGTCCAGCTCGATCGCAAGCCGCAGCGCGAAGCGGTCAACACCGCGACCGGTGAGATTCTGAGCTGAGCCGAGTCAGTCCTGCCATGAGCACATTGCGCTACTTCGCGACGGCGTCGCTGGACGGCTACGTCGCCGACAGCTCGGGAGCGTTCGACTGGGCGGCGCCCGACGCGGAGATGCACGCGTTCGTCAACGACCAGGTGAGAACGGCCGGCACCTGGCTGCTCGGCCGCCGGATGTACCAGACGATGCTCTACTGGGAGAACGCGGACACCTCGGAGCAGACCTCCGCCGTCGAGCGCGACTTCACCGGCATCTGGCGGAGTTGCGACAAGATCGTCTACTCGACGACCTTGGCCGCGCCGAGCAGCACCCGGACCCGGTTGGAGCCGCGCTTCGACCCCGCCCGGGTCCGCGATCTCAAGACCCGGGCCGAGGGCGATCTCACCATCGGTGGGGCGACCCTGGCCGGTGAGGCCCTCCGGGCCGGACTCGTCGACGTGGTCGAGCTGCTGGTCGTGCCATGGGTGATCGGTGGTGGTCTGAGTTGGCTCCCCGCAGATCTTCGGCTGCCGCTGGAACTCGTCGACGAGCGCCGGTTCGCCTCGGGGGCGGTCTATCTGCGCTACGCGATCATGGCCGGGCGATAATGAGCCGGTGAGCAGCGCCCCGCTTCCCGAGCCGACTGAACCCGCCGAGGGATCCGCCGATCTACGGCTGGTGATCGTCACCGGCATGTCGGGCGCCGGCCGGTCCACGGCGGCGAACGCCCTGGAGGATCTCGGGTGGTACGTCGTCGACAACCTGCCGCCGAGCGTCCTGCTGGAGGTCTGCGATCAAGCCAAGGCCAACGGACTGACCCAGCTGGCCGTGGTGCTGGACGTCCGCACCCGACCCTTCTTCGAACAACTCCCCACGATGTTCGCCGATCTCGGCAAGGTCGGCATCCTGCCGGAGATCCTGTATCTCGAAGCGGCCGACGACGTGATCGTCCGTCGTCAGGAATCGGTCCGTCGGCCGCACCCGCTGCAGGGGGACGGTCGCCTGCTGGACGGCATCACCCGTGAGCGGGAGACGCTCGCAACTCTGCGCGCGGCCGCCGATCTGGTGATCGACACCTCCTCGATCAACATCCACCAGCTGGTCTCCCGGGTCACCTATACCTACGGCGGGGAAGACCACGCCCCCCTCAAGGTCACCCTGCTGTCGTTCGGGTTCAAAAACGGGCTCCCGGTCGACGCCGATCTCGTCCTCGACGTCCGATTCCTGCCCAATCCGCACTGGGTGCCGGCGCTGCGGCCGCAGACCGGCTTGAGCCGCGAGGTCAGCGAGTACGTGCTCAGCCGCGACGGCGCCCGGGAGTTCCTGACCCGGCTGCAGGCGCTGGTCGAGGTGATGGTCTCCGGCTACATTCAGGAGGGCAAGCGGTTCGTCACCATTGCCATCGGCTGCACCGGTGGCAAGCACCGCAGCACCGCTATGGCGGAGGAGTTCGCCCGCCGGCTGCGGGCCGGGGGACTGCCGACCAAGGTGCTGCACCGGGATCTGGGGCGGGAGTGAGCGTTCTGGACGGCGATGCCTACTGGCGGCTCGGCCGGCTGCGGCCGGCGTTGCCGAAGGTGGTTGCGTTCGGTGGCGGTCACGGTCTCTACGCCTCGCTCAGCGCGCTGCGACGGATCACCGACCACTTGACCGCGATCGTCACGGTGGCCGACGACGGCGGTTCGTCCGGCCGGCTGCGCGCCGAGTTCAACTGCCTGCCCCCGGGTGACCTGCGGATGGCCCTGGCCGCCCTGTGCGGTGACGACGAGTCGGGCCGGACCTGGGCGGACGTCCTGCAGTCCAGGTTCGGCGGTGACGGCGCTCTCGCGGGACACGCCATCGGGAACCTGCTGATCGCGGGGCTGTGGCAGCGGCTCGGCGATCCCGTCGCCGGGTTGGAGATGGTGGCCCGGCTGCTGGGTGCCAAGGGCCGGGTGCTGCCGATGTCGGCCGTCCCGCTGGAGATCCTCGCCGAGGTGATCGGGCTGGACCCCCTGAGCCCCGACGAGGTCTCGATGATCCGTGGCCAGGCCGCCGTCGCCAAGACCCAGGCGGAGGTGCGTTCGGTGCACCTGATCCCGGAGGACCCGCCGACGGTCCCGCAGGCGATCGAGGCGATCGACGTCGCCGACTGGATCATTCTCGGGCCCGGTTCGTGGTTCACCTCGGTCATCCCGCACCTGCTCGTGCCCGGCCTCGCCGCTGCCATCCATCGCACGTCGGCTCGTCGAGTGCTCACCCTCAACCTCGAGCCGGCAGGGGAGACCGCCGGTTTCACCGCGGCGCGTCACATCGAGCTGCTGGCCGAGCACGCGCCCGACCTCCGCCTCGACGTGGTGCTGGCCGACGAGGACTTCGCGGCCAACGACCCGCACCTCGACTCCTACGCGGCCTCGATGGGCGCCAAGCTCATCGTCGCCGACCTGGCCGCACGGGACGGTTCTCCACGACACGACATCCTCCGGCTCGCCTCCGCGTACGCCGAGGTCTTCGGCATCTGACGCACGGCCACCGGGGCCAACCTGGAGGACCGATCCGCTCCGATCCCGTGGCAAGATGCACCAATGGCGATGACAGCTCAGGTGAAGGCCGAACTGGCGACCGTCAAGGTCACCAAGCCGTGCTGCCGCAAGTCCGAAGTCGCC
>DASTGF010000503.1:0-2713 GCA_035719255.1 Microlunatus sp.
CCCGCCACCCATGGCATGCAGAGGGCACTGATCCGTCAGCCGAACCAGAACGGTGGGTGCGGCGCACAGCTGGAGTGCAGCGAGGCCGTACGAAGAGCATGCCGCCGAGCCGCCAGCAGATTGTTTACACCGAGGAGCACGCGTCGGTCCGGAAACCCATTCTCGCCTGCGATAAGACGCGCGTCGCACGCTATGGCGCGGACTTCGTCAATCCGGACGGCCCCATTAGAACGGACCTGATCGACATCGAGTGGATGCTCGACGATCCGTCTTACCAGCTCATGCGTTCCCCTCCCACTGAACCTCAGAGATATCGGCGGCGGGTGACTCGACTCCTGCGGATCTGTGACGATGTCGGATGTGCCGCAAGAACCGTCCTTCGGCCCGGACGAGCTCGTGGAGGCGGTGATATCTGGAACGCTCAGCTGGTTTCACCGAGTGAGTTCCGCGAGCGTGACCACGCGCACCATCGACGGCAGCGTGTCGCCGGTTAGCCCCCGCGAGGTTCTATCGGTCGAAGCAACGCCTCCTTCAGGAGGAGGCTGGTATGGCTCGTGCTTCGACGTCTGCTGCTGGCGTGCGGTTTCTCTGTTCGATTAAGGAGGGACGTGGTCTCAAGAGATCCGCCCGCGAAGCCGGCATCGACAAGGAGGTGGGGTACCGCTGGCTGCGCGAGTGCTACCTCCAGCTGCGCCGCGAGGGAGTGCCGGCGTCCGAGGCCGAGGCGACTCTGGGCTTCTCCTCCGTCCGGGTGGCGGCATGGGAGGCCGACGTCGGCAACAGCGACCGGCACCACCTCCGCGTCGACCAGTCGGTGGAGGCGGTGTTCTGGAATGGTCACGAGTCCGGCCTCGACATCAAGGCGGCGGCCAGCTTGGCCGGCGTCGGTCGGTCGACGGCCTACCGTTGGCTGGAGCGTCGGTTCGACGAGCTTCGCGCTACTGGAATGAGTCGGCGGACGGTTCAGCGGCTGCTTCGGCTCACTGACCAGGCGTCTGCTCGGGCCGAGCGGCGTCGGCGGGATCGGCTGCTGGCTGAGCGTCGCGCGGAGTTCAACGCACGGCGCGAGGCGTTGCGCTCCTCGCGACAGTTCGCCGACCAGGCGGCCGGTTTGGTGGTATCGGAGGCACAGCGCCAACGCGCCGCCCGAGACGACGCGTATTGGCAGCTGATGAGGTCCGGAGAAACGAACACAAGCGCCAGCAAACTCCTGGGCATGCACCGACGCACCGGAACCAACATCCGACGAGTTCAACAGCATCAGACCCGCCCGATGGCTCGACCCTTGACGTCGTCGGGCCGCTATCTCGACCTTCGCGAGCGGATGCAGATCGCCGACCTGCTCCGGCTCGGCTTCTCGATGCGCCGGGTCGCTGACGAACTCGGTCGGCACCCCACCACCATCAAGCGTGAACTCGACCGGCACCGCGACCCAAGCGGCCGATATCTGCCTCGCACAGCCGACCATGATGCGCGTCTGCAGCGGGCTCGACCGCGGGCCACCAAGCTCGCCAGCAACCCTGCTTTACGGCGACTCGTGCAGCGCAAACTGAACCGTTGCTGGTCGCCCGACGAGATCTGCGGCTGGATGAAGAAAACCTACCCTGATCACCTTTCGATGCATCTGTGCCCGGAGACGATCTACCGCGAGCTGCTGCTGCGCGACAACACCACTCTGCACAAGAAGTACTGCCACAAGCTGCGGACCGGTCGGCGGATCCGCAAGTCACGATGGCTGACCCGGACCGGCCACGGCGCAACAGTGACCAACAAGACCATGATCGACAAGCGTCCCGCCTCCGCCGAATCCAAACTCGAGGCCGGGCATTGGGAGGGCGATTTGATCTTGGGTCTGGGGTGCGCCTCGGCAATGGTGACGTTGCGAGAACGCACCACTCAATACGGGATCATCATCAACCTGCCGCACGACCACACCGCCGCCAGCGTCAACAGCGCCGTCACCATGGCGTTCGCTGACCTGCCAGCCCACTTGAAGCGAACCCTGACCTGGGACCAAGGGGTCGAGATGGCTAGGCACCAAGATCTGACCATTGCGAGCGGAGTCCCGATCTACTTCGCCGAACGCTGCAGCCCCTGGCAGCGAGGCGCGAACGAGAACTTCAACGGCCTCGCACGGCAATACTTTCCAAAGGGCACCGACCTGGCCGTGCACTCCCCGGCACGCGTCGCCAACGTCACCGCCGAGCTCAACCACCGACCGCGAAAAGGCCTCGGCTACGACACCCCAGCCTTCCGATTCGCCGCCGAGATCGCTCGCCCGCTCATGATCGGATAGCCTCCTGAGACAGGCGCATAAGCGCCTTCAAACACTCAGGTGTTGCATCGACTCCTAGAATCCGCCACCCCGTCAGCGGGCTTTTCTCGGGCGGGTCATACGCCGACATGCCCGGGACCAGATCACGCGGGAATCAGTCGCCACTGGACCGGCGTCGGGCGTCGCCGTAGAGCGGACGACCACCGGGTGCGTCCCGCACGACCGACCACCACTGCGTTGGTCCCACGACCGATTTCTGGTGAGTTCTCGCGCCCGACCACCGCTGCGTTCGTCCCCCACCACCTCGGCACACATGACCATTCGGACGCTTTACTGACTCGGTTTAGCCCTTGACGTAGGCGAAGCTTTCGGCCACCCGGTCACCACGAACTCGCATGACGTCGACACCCCGGACATGCCCGTCGCCCCAGCTGTAGC
>DASTGF010000504.1:0-2161 GCA_035719255.1 Microlunatus sp.
AGTGTGGTCGGGATGCACCCGTTCGAGTGCGGTGTGGAGCCAGGTTCGTTGCGCCATGGACATTCGGGGCAACGCGGCGTGGAAGTCGGTGGCCGATTGGCTGGAGATGGAGGAACGTGCCAAGTGTGATGACGCCTGCGGGCGAACAGGGAACACTCGTCGTCTCGCTCAGGGGGTCGCGGGCAGCGATTCGAGTTGTCGGAACAGCTGTCGAGCGACGTAACGCTTGAGGCACCGCTTAATCTCACGGCTGGTCTTGCCCTGGGCGAGGCGACGCTGGACGTAGTTCTTGGTGGCGACGTCTTGGCGGATGCGAACGAGGACGATCGTGTGGAGAGCGCGGTTGAGCTGTCGATCTCCGGATTTGTTCAGCCTGTGCCGGATGACTGTCCCCGATGAATCTCCTATGTTTGTCAAGCGCCTGCGGTGGCTGTGTCCGCGGCGTTGAGGTGTCGATAGATCTGGCGGGCGAGGTAGCGCTTGAGTGATCGTCGGATCTCGCGGAGGGTGCGTCCTTGCGCGGTGCGCTTGTCGATGTAGGCGCGGGTGTCGGGGTCCATGCGCATGCGGGTGACGCCGGCCATGTGGAGGGCGCGGTTGAGCCGCCGGTCGCCGCCGCGGTTGATGCGGTGTCGGATCGTGTTTCCGGACGAGGCGGGGATCGGGTTGACGCCGGCGAGGCTCGCGAACGCGGCCTCGGAACGGACGCGTCCGGCGTGTGACCAGGCGGCGTAGGCGATGGCTGCTGTGACGGGTCCGATACCGGGCTTGTCGAGCAGGCCCGCTGCAGGGCTGGCGGTGAGCAGAGCCGTCATCTGCCTCGTGACGTTGGACAGTTCCTGGTCGGCGACGCGGACTCGTTTGGCCAGCCGGATGGCCTCGGCGCGAGCGATGCCGATCGAAAGCTCTTCGGTGCGGCTGCGCCAAGCGGCGATAGCACTGATCTGGCTGGCGGTGAGCGGGCCGCGGGCGTCGACGCCGAGATCGACCACTCTCAGGAGCGCGAGGAGTGCGTTGATTGCCGCCGTGCGCTCGGTGGTGATGTGATCGCGTGACGCGATGAGGACACGTAGCGCTGCCCGGGCACCGTCGTCGCTGCGTGGCCGGCGGAGCTGGGCGTCTTCGAGCGGCAGCACGGCTTGGGCGATGCGGCGGGCGTCGAGGGGGTCGGACTTGCCGACGCCACGGTTGGCCCGGGCGTTCATGCGTGCAGCTTCGACGACGGTGTATCCGCCGTCCTCGGCCGTACGGGCCAGGCGAGCGCCGTAGGTGCCGACGCCCTCGATGGCCCAGAG
Source organism: Microlunatus sp. (assembly GCA_035719255.1). Classification (GTDB taxonomy): domain Bacteria; phylum Actinomycetota; class Actinomycetes; order Propionibacteriales; family Propionibacteriaceae; genus Microlunatus. The sequence goes on from DASTGF010000504.1 coordinate 1,296, forward strand.
CGCATCGAGATCGCCGCCGGTGCGTCGCGCGACCCAGGCGATCGCGCGCTGGTGGCCGGCAGCGGTCGCCGGGAACTGGGCCTCATCGAGAAGTTCACCAGTGGAACCGCCCAGGATCGCCAGAGCGTGGGTTCTGGCGTGGGCGTCCACACCGATGACGAAGGTACGGGTGTGCGCGACGATGGACATTGGTGGTCGACGTTCCTTCCGTAGCGGATCTGATCGTTGGCCGCCAGCGGCCGGCACCGGTCCGGGTAGAGGTCACGTCGGGGCATATCTGTGATGAGTCACGGACCCGATTGGTTCATGTGGGGCCCGGACAGTCTCCTGATCAGGTCACCGAGGTGGGCCGGACGGTGCCGGCCGCGCCTGCCAGCGTGGACAATTCAACGGAAGAGCACCGCATGAGCGGGCCAATTGCTTCGAGAGTCACACGCCGGTCGGCGCGACCAGAACCATCCTGACCAGCCGGTCCCGGACCAGCCGTGATCAACACTCACAGATCGCCTCATGCACGGCGCCGGTGGTGTCGTAGATCGCGCTGATCGCAACCAGTCCCCGACCTGGATATAACAGGATCTGGTCCCCACCCGCCGGCTACGCTCACCCGACCACCCTGCACCGCCCGGCCGGGTGCGCGACCGCTGGGTTCGAAACAGCGGGCTCTATACAAAAGATCCTCGGCTGACCGCGATGGAAGAGGTCGACCAGCTACCGGCGGGCGCACCGGACCCCTGAACCACCCGTCAGCCGAAAAGGCAGACGGACCGCGACGAACCGGCCGTCGGACTTCAGCTCGACGACGCGAACCTTCAGGTGATCACCGACCTTCAGCGGCGCGCCCAGTGGACCAGCGATGATCCCGC
>DASTGF010000505.1:0-8948 GCA_035719255.1 Microlunatus sp.
ACCGCCGCCATGTTCCAGCGGTTGATCGATGGATCTGGGCCGATCCCGGGCGCCACCGCCGGCAACCTGAGCTGGGCCACGGCCATCATCGCGGCCTGTTCGGGCGTGATCTGATACACGACCGGAGCCCTCGGATCGACCTTTTTCTTGGGATCGGCTGGCGGCGGTTTGGTCAAAGCGAACTTGCAGTTCGAGCCGCCGACCTCGAAGTAGAAGGCGCACTTGCGGACCTTAAGGTCCATCAAGGGCTGATGAGGTACGCGATCGATGGAGGTGAGGCGCTGCGCCTGGCGGGATCCCGCGGGGCGCGCGTCGTTGCTTCGGCTTCGCTGCCCTGGTTCAGCCGACTTTCGCTGTGTAACGCGGGCTGAATTCCCAGCCAGCTTTTCGAAGTCAGCACTTGCAGGTTGCGTGCCAACGATGATTAGGCTCCCGACGAGGAGTGCGCCAGCTAGGAAGTGCAAGACTGCACGGTGTCGCGTTCGTCGCCATTCCACAGCGTCCACCTCCCCTGGATCGGCCTGACGTACACGGCGCGCAGGAGTATCTGACCCGCAGCAACTTCCTTGCCATCGCGATCCAGGACCTTGTTCTGGCTTCCGTCCTCGCAAACCTCCAACGTCAGCTCATTCGACGAGTAGGCGCCCGATTTGACGTACCCAATCTCGACCCCGGTTGTGTATCGCTGCCCCTGTTGCTTCTGCTCTCGGAGAGCGTCTGTATAGAAAGCTAAAAATGGACCTGCGGCGGTCGACTTCATAACAGGGGTCGCCTGCAGTGAGCCGCCCGCCTTGGCCAGCCGGTTGTACTCCTCCATGAACGCTCGATAAGACTTCGCGGCCGCTTCGAAATCCAACCGCTGCTGGCGCTCGAGACTGGTCTCGGGCGGGCTCGGCTGCAGGGTCGGGGTGGGGGAAGTGCTGGGACCGTCGCCGCCAGGAGTGCAAGCGGCCAACGGGAGCAGGGTGGCCGCGACGACGGCAGCGCCGAGGCGAAGGCGCAGGCGCGGGGTCATCAGCGGCTCCTGGGGGACAAGCGTTGCTGGAGTTTGGCACGCTGCCGAGAACACTCCAAATTCGTCCACAGGTCAGACGCGTGCGGATGTGACGTGAGTAACACCTCGGCCAGGTCGGCCACGCAGTCGGCGAGTGAGCGTGGCGACGACCGCGCATGCGCCTCCCAGTACGGAATCGCTGCTGTGTCGTGCATCGGCGCCATCACCCCCTGGTCTCGTCACGTCGACGACCAGACTCTGACAGCGCGGTCCGTGGCCAACAAGGGCATCGGCCGCGAGGACAACACCCCTCGAACCATGACAACACCGGCGGTGTTTCTGACAACACCCTGTGAGCGATGGGGAACCCACCGTTCGCGGGGCCGAACCGTCAGTGTCCGATCGTGTGAGCGCCGTTGACCGTGATCCGTTGCGCGGTGACGAATCCGGCCTGCTCCGAACAGAGGAACCCGACCATCTCGGCGATGTCCTCGGGCGTGCCCAGCCGCCCGAGCGGTACGTCCGCCAGATACGCGCGCGTATCCGCACCTTCGTGCCGCTCCACCGGAATCCAACCCGGCGCCACCAGGTTCACCGTGATCCCCTGCGGCCCGAGTTCACGGGCCCACACCCGGACCAGGCCGATCTGCGCAGCCTTGGCGGCCGAATACGCCGACCAACCGGCCTTGGCGCGATCCACCATGTCGGAGCCGATCAGCACGACGCGCCCATGGTGGTGTTCGCGCATGTCGGGCAGCGCGGCTTGCAGGAGCAGCGTAGGGCTCTTCACGAAGAAGATCAGTTGATCAAGGTAGTCCTGCCAGCTGAGGTCGGGAATGGCTCGCATCGGTTGGGGTCCGGTCGCATTGGCGACCAGCCCGACGACGGGTCCGAGCTCACTGCGTACGCGCTCCACCAGATCGCCGACCGCCGTCTCGTCGGTCACGTCCGCCCGGCAGGCCAGAGCCGACCCCCCGGCCCGGATGATGTCATCGACGACGCGGCCCGCGCCGGACGCGTCGGAGCTGAAGTTCACCGCGACGACCCAGCCCTGGGCGGCGAGCCGGCGCGCGATCGTCGCGCCCAGACCGCGCGACGCGCCGGTCACGATCACCGCCCGCGCGGCCCCGGTCACCGCGCTGCTCCACTGAGCGGCGGCGCCGTCACGGGCGGCGTCGCGCAGGCCCGGTTGGCCTGAATCTGCAGCAGCGACAGCACGAGCAGATGATTCTCGGCCAGCACGCCGAGCCAGTAGTTCGTCCGTTCCGCGTTGGTCAGATCGATCCAGTGGGCGAACATCGGCTGCGCATCCCGCAGGGGTAGCCTGCCTTCCACCTGATGGATCTCCAGCGTGTACGTCGGTGGCACCCTCATCGCCTGCGCGTGCCGGAGGATCTCCGCCAGGCCGACCGGGCCGTACAGCTGAGGCAGCGAATAGCGGTGCTGGTAGGGGAACGGCGCCGGTACCCTGGTGAGGAAGCCGAAGTGATCAGCGACCCCAGGGGTCAGCGGATGCCCGTCGTGCAGATGCAGGTGGACCGATTTCTCGATCCTGCCGAGTTCGTCGATCATGGTCGTCACTGCCGGAAGTGCAGTGCCGATCGCCTGGGCGATTGGATCGAGCGCGTCAACCAGATCAGGATCGAACAGCGACGGCGCGCCCCGCTCACCCAGACGCCGACTGATCTCCGCCCTGGCCTGGCGAACGCCGATGTGACCGATGTCCACGCAGACCGAGGCGCCGGGATTGTCCTTGATCATCTCGGCCAGCTCGATGAACTGCCGTGGCTCGAGCCCGCCGGCGAACTCCACGTACACCGTCGGCCACCCGGCATCATGATCAACATCACCATGATCACGGCGAGCCGGCTCGCCGAGCTGCTCGAGAGCCAGCGCGGTCGCGTCGAGGCGGGTTGCCATGCTCGGACGATCATGAACGACGAAACCAGCGACCCGACCCGCATACCGACGCTGGAAGCGGGCGACGGCCTCGCGACCATCGGGGTCGAGCAGGTCGATCCGTCGGTCGAGGTGCACCGTAGGAGCGACCTCGGACTCGGGAACGAAGGTCAGGACCCGGTCCAGCTCCCGGGTGTCCTCCGCGTACAGCTCGGCGGCCATGCCGGCCTGACGAAAGCGCAGCGCCGTCAGACCGAGCAGGGCGTCGTCACCAGCGATCTTGCGCTGGAAGAGACCACGGACCGGAGGGAGTGCGCCGCTGCTCATGGGGACACGCTAGTCGAGCGGCCCCGCGCCTCAGAGCGCCTTGCCGAGGTACACGGCCGAGTCGGAGTCGGCATAGTGACCGTACGGCGCGATGGCGGCATAACCGGCCGCTCGGTAGAGCGCGATCGCCTCGGCCTGCGGAAGGCCGGTGGTGAGGATCATCCGACGGACACCGCGCCGCGCGGCGTCGTCCTCCAGGGCGGCGAGCAGGGCGCGGCCCAGACCGTGGCGGCGGACGCCGGGGTCGACGTACATCCGGCGAAGGTGGGCGGTCGGGGGCTCCCGGTCCCGGGCGAGCGTCCAACCGCCCATGGCCACCGGTACGCCGTCGAGATAGCCCAGCAGGAACCCCCCGTGCGGCGCCGTGAACTGCTCGGCGCCGATCGGGTCACTGTCCGGTCCGCCGTAGATCTCGACGTAAAAGGCCTGGACCCGGTTGGTCAGCAGCAGGGCATCCGGGTGGTCGTATGGCGCCGCGCGCAGCTCCAGAGTCCCGGGCACGCCGGTCAGCCTAAGACGCCCTGGGGGGAGGGCGGCCGACCGCGCCGGGGCCCGCCTCCGGCAGGAGTGACACCCTGGAGTCATGCTGCGCAATATCCTCCCCTTCACGGCCGGTGCGGTCGCCGCGTGTGCCGCCCTCGGCTCGATCGCGAGCCGCACTGTGGACAGCCCGTGGTACCGCTCGCTCGACAAGCCGGCCATCCAGCCGCCGGGTGCGGTCTTCCCCGTCGTCTGGACCAGTCTCTACACCGACATCGCCGTCACCTCGGCCATCGCCCTCGACCGGCTGGAGGAGCGCGACCCCGAGGCGGCGTCGGCGTACCGGCGGGCGCTGGCGATCAATCTGGTGCTGAATGCGAAGTGGAGCTGGATCTTCTTCCGCTTCCATCGGCTCGGGCTGGCGGCCGTCTTCGCCGGAGTCCTCGCCGGCAGCAGCATCGACCTGGTCCGGCGTACGTACGGGGCGGAGCCGAAAGCGGGACTCGCCCTCAGCCCGTACGCCGCGTGGTGCTCGTTTGCCACGGTGCTCTCCACGGCGATCTGGCGGCGGAACCGGCGCCGCACCTGATGGATCCTCGGCAGTCCTGGTCGCCGTTGCTGGTCGGCCCAGACCCGGTGAGCGCTCAACCGCGTCGTTGGCCACCGGCGAAGTAGGCGGTCAGCTCGGGATCCACGGGCGGGATTCCCCGGGAGGAGCCGTCCCCGCGGAGCGACTCGGTGGCCGCAACGGCGGTCGCGACGGCTTGACGTGCCGACAGCGGCGTCGTGGTGGTGGCCGTCCCGCTACGGACGAACTCGACGAACTCGGCGATCATCGCCGGGTCCGCCCCTGCGTGGCCGCCGTCGCCGTCGGGAATGGGGAACACCTCGTCGGGTTCCGACCAGCCGCGATGACGGCGATTCCACAGACCGATGCGGCCGCCGGGGCCGTCACCGAAGTTCTCCAGCCGTCCCGCATCGCCGATCACGGTGTAGTTGCGCCAGTAGTCGGGAGTGAAATGGCACTGCTGGTACGACGCCAGTACGCCGTTGTCCAGCTTCATGATCATCATCGAGATGTCCTCGACATCCACCACAGGGTTGAGATCCTGCAGTTCGCGCGGTGGCCAGCCGGTCTCGTCGAACCAGTCCGACAACCGGCTGTCCTCGCGCTCGCGCCGGCGTGCGCCGTCGCCGTAGACCCGAAGCGCGCCCACTGCACTGACCGAAACGCTCTCGCCGCCGGCGAGGTCGTGGATCACGTCGATGTCATGGGCGCCCTTCTGCAGCAGCAATCCGGTGGAGTTGCGCCGGTCGGCGTGCCAGTCCTTGAAGTAGAAGTCACCACCGTGGCCGACGAAGTGACGGCACCACACGCCCTGCACCTCGCCGATCCGTCCGGCCGCGATCAGCCCGCGGAGCGTGGTCACCACCGGCATATGCCGCATGTTGTGACCGACGTAGAGCTTGCTGCCCGACTGGAACGCGGCACGCAGCACGGCGTCGCAGCCCTCGACCGTCACGGCCAGCGGTTTCTCGCAGAACACCGCCACACCGGCCCCGAGGAGCTCGATGGCCATCGGTTCGTGCAGGTGATCCGGCGTCAGCAGCAGCACGGCGTCCAGGTCGCTGGCGAGCAGAGTGTCGAGGTCGTCGGTGATCAACACGTCGGCGGGGAAGGTCTGGCGGGCGTCGGCCCGGCCGCGCGGGCTCGGATCGCAGATCGCGGTGATGACCGATCCGCGGTGCGGCGCGTGCGCCGACCTGGCAAGTTGGCCGCGCAGTCCGAAGCCGATCACGCCGAGACGGACCGGTGTCACGGGGTGGTCGGCGCGGGCCGCGGCGTGCAGGGCTTCGATCACGACAGGGTCCACCGAGAGGGCACTCATCGCGCCGGCGTACTTGGCGTCGAGCCGGTCGCGAGTGGCGTGGTCGAGCCCGGCGGTTCGGGCCGGATCCAGATTGCTGGCCAGGTCGGCGATCTTGATCGCCCGGGCGACCGGTGAGCGGTCGATGGTGGCGTAGTAGTCGGCGTCGGCGACCTCATCGTGCCGGGTGAGGGCGAGCGCCGCGGCGACGGCACCGTCGGAGATCCCTGAGGCAGCGAGGGACTCGGCCGTCTGGTCGGTGTCCTCGATCACGTCGTGCAGCCATGCCGCGGCGACCGCGTCGGCTCGCTCGGCGGGCTCCAGGGCCTCGTACGCCGGCAGGTAACGCACCAGTTCGGCGACAGTCTCGGGATGCCTGATGTAGGGCCGACCGATCTTGTCGGTTTGACCGCGGTGGGCCCGGGTGGCGATCGCGCGAGCGGTGTTGATCATGGTCCAGGACGGTGGCTCAGTCACGGGCGTACAACTCCACGAAGCGGGCGAGGAAGGGCGGGGTCTCGGTGATGCCCATCGCTCGGGCGGCGTCGATCGTCGCCTCGGCCTGCTCGGGCGGGAAGTAGCCGGCGTACTTGTACACGCGGACGCGGGTGATCAAGCCGTCGAGGTCCAGCTCGGGGTGGAACTGCGTGGCGTAGACGTTGCGGCCGACCCGGAACGCCTGGACCGGACAGGTCGGTGACGTGGCGAGCCGGACAGCATGATCGGGCAGCGCGCTGATCGCTTCCTTGTGCCCCAGGTAGGAGCCGAAGGTCGGCTCGGCGACCGAGAACAGAGGGTCGCTGAGGCCTTCGTCGGTGAGCCGGATCCAGGATCCACCGATGGTCTCGCTGTAGGTGCGGTCGACCAGGGCACCCTGGTGCCGGCCGAGGGTGCCGATGCCGTAGCAGCAGCCGAGGAACGGGAAGTCGCGGGCGACGACGTCGTCGAGCAGATCGGCGAGGTCGGCCTCGACCCGGTGCTGGACCGGAGGCTTCACCTCGGGTGGATCGCTGACCTGGAACGGACCGCCGCCGAGCACGATGCCGGAGAAGTCGTCGAGCTCGATCGGACCGAGCGGTCGTTGTTCGAGGCGGATGCGGACGAAATCCGACTCCTCCACCCCCGCCTCGCGCAAGATCGCCGCGTACTCCTCGTCGGCGGGCACGTCCTCCGGCCGGATGCCGAGGAACAGGAACGGCTTCACGATCGAACCCTAGCCTCAGCTCGATCGTGGTGCTCTCAGCGGTCCCACGCGGACGTCAGGCGCCTGCCCTGTTCACCTCGTCGCGGAACGCGATCCACGCGCGAACCGCCGAGAGGTCATAGCCGGTGCGCCCGTCGATCCCAACGGTGACCATCCGGACCCCGAGGTCGTACAGCGCGCGTCCGGTCTCACCGGGACTGCCGTGCGCACCGGTGGAGCGCTCGATGGCGCCGGGTTCCCGCCCCACCTCGGCGCACCAGCGGTCCAGCACCGCGTTCTTGTGCGCCAGGGTCTCCGCGGTGCCGAAGCCATGCCAGGTGGTGGCGTGCTCGGCGACCAGCCGCAGCGTCTTGCGCTCGCCGCCACCCCCGATCAGGACCGGGATGTCCCGCGTCGGGGCCGGATTGAGCTTGGCCCAGCGGGCCCGGATCCGGGGCAGGGCCTCGCCGAGGGCGGCGATCCGGGAGCCCGGCGTGCCGAACTCGTAGCCGTATTCGTCGTAATCGCGCTCGAACCAGCCGGCGCCGATGCCGAGGATCAGCCGGCCGCCGCTGATGTGGTCGACGGTACGGGCCATGTCTGCCAGCAGATCGGGATTGCGGTAGCTGTTGCAGGTCACCAGGGCGCCGAGTTCCACCCGGGAGGTCTGCTCGGCCCAGGCCGCAAGCATCGTCCAGCACTCGAAGTGCTCGCCGTCAGCGGGCCCACTCAGCGGATAGAAATGGTCCCAGTTGAACACGATGTCCACGCCGGCTTCCTCGGCCGCGGTCACCGCGCGACGCAAAGCGTCGTAGTCGGAGTGCTGGGGCTGGAGCTGCACGCCGACCCGGAACGGCCGATCGGCAGCGGAAGGAGAAGGCACGTCGAAGATTCCTTTCGGCGGGTGGTCGGAGCGCGGGGTGCCGCGTCCGCATGATCGTCTCTACCCATCGGCGCCCTCGGGTTCACGCGCGCACCCCGCGAACCCGCCGGTGTCGAACTCATAGCCTACGCATGGATTTGCTGGTAACAGCGCCTATTAGAGGGGGGCGAATGCTCCTCCTTGGGGGGTGTGAGGCCGGTGCGATCGTTGGGGGGTGGATCTGACGCTGGCCAAGAGGACGATCTTGTGACGGGCAGGTGAGGCTCGGTCTACTGGTGTCGGCTTGCCTGTGTCGTGCGGGGGGTTAGGCAGTTGCTGCGTGCACGCGCCAGAGGGCCGCGGCGATGGTGGCGGCCTCAGTGGGAGAGAGGTGGCTGCTGAATTCCCGTTCGATGCTGGCGAGGTAGATGGGTGCGGCCTTCTGCAGCTTGTCCCGCCCCGTCCTGGTGATGGTGGCATAGGCCGAGCGTTTGTCGGTCGGGTTGCTGTGACGTTCGACGAAGCCGGCGGCGACGAGTTCGTCGATGACGCGGCTGATCCGGGTACGGGACAGGGTTGCTCGGGCGGCGACTTCGCTCATGGTCAGCTGTCGGTCTGGCGCGGCGTTGAGCTCGAGAAGGACGTCGTACCAACTGAGCGGCATTCCACCGTCGCGACGAAGCTGGGCGTCGATGAGCGGCGCGACCGTGGCATGAACCTTAAGTAGCGCCCCCCACGCCGCCACCCCAGGCGTCGGCTCAGAAGTCATGCGCACACCCTACTACTTGCGTGCTGCCGCACATAGTTATAGTGTGTGCGTACGCACATAACTGATGGGAGCTTCGTGATGCGGTTGCTGCACATCTCGGCTTCCCCCCGCGGGGAGCGGTCGGAGTCCTTGGCCCTGGCGGAGGTCTTTCTTGAAGCATTCACGCAGGTCCGGCCAGAGGCCGACGTGGATCACTTCGATCTGTGGGACGGGTCGCTACCGGCGTTCGGTCCGGCCGCAGCCGCGGCGAAGATGGCGGTCTTCGTCGGCGCCGATCCCCAGGGAAGGGAGGCGGAGGCCTGGACGCGAGCGACGGCGACGTTCGATCGTTTCGCCGCCGCAGACGCTTATCTGTTCAGCGTGCCGATGTGGAACGCCGGCGTCCCGTACATCTTGAAGCAGTTCATCGACGTCGTGTCCCAGCCAGGGATGCTGTTCACCTTCGATCCGGTCACCGGGTACACCGGTCTGCTGACGGGGCGCCGAGCGGCTGTCATCTACACCGGTGCGGTCTACGGGCCAGGACGCGGCCCAGCGTTCGGCTCTGACTTCCAGACCACGTTCTT
>DASTGF010000506.1:0-7164 GCA_035719255.1 Microlunatus sp.
GCGCGTCGACCACCGCATCGCGCGCGTCTCGCGTGAAGCTCTCGAACATCACGGTCTCCTGGTGTGCTTCTTGTGGACGGCTTGCTTGCTGACCCCGAGCGCGTCGGCGATCTCCTGCCACGACCAGCCGAGCGCGCGAGCCTGGTGGACCTGCAGACTCTCCAGGCGCTCGGTCAACTCCCGCAGGGCGCGGATGGCCCGCAACCCGTCGCGCGGGTTCTCGGCGGCGGCTGCGATCGCGGTCTCGGTCACGCCGTCAATTTAGGTTGACACTGGTTCCTGTGTCAACCTGAATTGACAGCCTCCTCCCGGAGCGACTCGACGCGTACCGGGCGGAGGCGCGGGCCCGCTCGCGGTGTTCCACATCCGACGCGGCGGCCGTGCAGGCTGGCTGGGAGGGTCGACGTCCCCCGACCCGCCCGCGCGTGCCGTGTCCATCCACGTCGCGTCTCCAGGCGAAAGGCAGCGGAACGACCCCGCCGGTACGAGTTGTTGGGCGCTGACTCGCCCGCGGCTGGGGTCCTCTGTCATGATCGTTCCGCTCGGGGCTCCACGAAGGGAGTTCTCCGTGCCCAGATTCGAGCGGTTCGTGGGCGTGTTGCTGATCGGGCTGGCCGCCTTGGGTGCGCTGCTCATGGGCCTGGCCGCCGCCGCCGCCATCCGGAATCCCTGGTCGACCGCCGACGCCACCTCCGGAAGTGTGTTCGGCTACTGGGATCTGCTCTACGACACTGCGGCGCCGCCGTGGTCCGTCGGGGTCGGGGCCGCCGGGCTCGGACTCCTCTTGGCGGCCGTCGTCGCGCTGATCGAGCGGCGTGTGGCGACGAGATCGCGAGCCAGCGAGGACCGGGCACGGATGCCGCTGGCACCGAAGATCGTCATGGCCGACACCCGCGGTGAATACGCCGGCCCGGTGACGGTCACCGTGCTCATCCCGGCCCACAACGAAGCAGGCTGTATCGCCGAAACCATCGCCTCCCTTCGTTCGCAGTCGCAGCAGCCGGATCGGATCATCGTGGTCGCGGACAACTGCAGCGACGACACGGTGGCCATCGCTCGAGCTGCCGGGGTGGGGGTGTTCGAGAGCGTCGCGAACACCAAGAAGAAGGCGGGCGCGTTGAACCAGGTGCTGCCAGGGGTGCTGGCCGGGCAGGGCGACAACGACACCGTGATGATCATGGACGCCGACACCACCCTCGACCAGGGCTTCCTGGCGACAGCAGTCCGGCGATTGACCGACGACCGCGCGCTGATGGCCGTCGGAGGTCTGTTCTACGGCGAGGAGGGCGCCGGACTGATCGGTCAGTTCCAGCGCAATGAGTACGCCCGGTACGCCCGAGACATCGGCCGTCGCCGCGGACGGGTCTTCGTCCTGACCGGAACGGCCTCGATCTTCCGTCCGCGCGCGCTCCTGACGGTCGCGGCCGAACGCGGCCGCACCATCCCCGGCGTCAACGGCGATGTCTACGACACCCTGGTGTTGACCGAGGACAACGAGCTCACCTTGGCGATCAAGTCACTCGGCGGCCTGATGATCTCGCCGATGCAGTGCACGGTGGTCACCGAGGTGATGCAGAAGTGGCGAGCGCTGTGGGCCCAGCGGCTGCGATGGCAACGCGGCGCCGTGGAGAATCTCGGCAGCTACGGTCTCCGCCCTGCGGTGATGCGCTATTGGGCGCAACAGCTCGGCATCGGGTACGGCGTGATCGCCATCGCGGCGTATCTCTTGTTGATCGTGATCATGCTGCTGTCGCTGGACCAGTGGGTCTGGTTCCCGTTCTGGATCTTCGTCGGCCTGATCTTCGTGCTGGAACGGGTGGTCACCGTGTGGCGGGGTGGCTGGCGAGCGCGCCTGCTGGCGCTCACCCTGTTCCCCGAACTCGCCTATGCGATGTTCCTCAATCTCGTCTACGTCAAAGGCATCTGGGACATCGCGGTGCGTCGCCAGGCCGGCTGGAAGGACATCGTGCAGGCCCCGGCCAAGTCGGGAGGTTCTGCGTGAGCCCGTGGATCGTCGTCCCGCTCGGGATCCTGCTGCCCGAGAGCTTCCTGGAGTCGGGGCTCTTCCAGTTCTTCTCCGCCTTCGTCGCCTTGAACACGATCATGTACGTCGCCCTGGCCATCGCCAAGATGGTGCCGAAGGTCTATATCAGCGACATCGTGCCGCGCGGTGGCCGTCGGCGGGAGACCCGGAGCATCCATCCCGATGAGCCGCTGCGGGGCTGATCCGCACCGTTACCGGTGGGTCGGGACTTATGGTCCGGCTGGCGGAGGATTCTGCGCGGCACGGATCGACACGCGTAGAATCCGGCCGTGGCATCCGCGGACAGGCGAGCTCCGGCCGTCGTGGGATCACGACCATGAACCGCCCGGCCGGACGCACGGTCACCCGGGCGGATGTGGCCCGACTGGCAGGCGTGAGCTCCGCGGTCGTCAGTTACGTGGTCAACGGCGGACCGCGCCCCGTTGCTCCGGCCACGGCCAGCCGGGTCCGCGACGCGATCGACATGCTCGGCTACCGGCCGAACGCCAGCGCACGTGCGCTCAAGCTCGGCACGACCGGGGTACTGGGTCTCGTGGTGCCCGACAGCAGCAACCCCTTCTACGCCGAACTGGCGCTGGAGGTCGAGCGGGCTGCGTCCTTGCGCGAGATGGCCCTGCTGATGACCAGCTCGAACTCCGATCTGCAGCTCGAGTCGCGGCTGATCGGTGATCTTGCGGGACGCCAGGTCGACGGCCTCCTCGTCTCCGGCGCGGGCGGCCCGCCCGCGGCCGCCGCCCGCGACATGCGGCGGGTCGGTACGCCGGTGGTCTTCCTCGACAGCCCGATCGAGGTCGAGGGGCACACCACCTTCGTCTCCGACGGCCAGACCGGCTCGAAGCTGCTGACCCAGCACCTGCTCCAGGTGCACGGCCACGACTCCGTGACCTTGCTGATGGGCACCCACTCCCAGCCGTGGCTGGATGGGCGCGAGATCGGCTGGCGGGACGCCCTGGTCGACGCCGGCGCTCCGGATCAGCGCATCTATCGGGCACCCTTCACCCGCCAAGGCGGGTACGAGGCCGGCCACCTTCTGCTGACCGGTCGTTTTCGGCCGACCGCGATCGTGGCGAGCTCCGACCTGCAGGCCGTCGGCCTCCTCCGAGCCGCCCACGAACTCGGCGTCGACGTCCCCGGGGAACTGGCCCTGGTGGCCTACGACGGGACGCAGGAGTCGGAGTACTGCTGGCCGCCGCTGACCTGTGCCCGCCAACGGATCCGCGACATCGCCGATGCCGCGGTCGCGGTGATCGCCGAGCGTCGGGAACCCACCCATCGGGTCTTCGAGGTGGACTTGGTGCTCCGCCGCTCCTGCGGCTGCTCCGTTGAATACTGACCGTGGCGAAGGTCAGCCGACCCGCTCGGCCACCGCGGGCGGGTAAGACAAAGCGGCGCGCCGGACCGGGTGGGGTCCGACGCGCCGCTCGCTCAGGGGCCGCATCCAGGGTGAGGATTACCCGAACAGGGCGTTGACCTGGTTGTTGGCGTCGGTCAGCGATGAGGGCTGGGCCTTGCCCGTCCAGACCGCGTCCATGGCAGGGTTCATGATGCCCTGGATCTCCGATGCGTGGTCGGTGATCGGGAACAGGAACGTCGTGCCGTCCTTGACCTGGATCAGGAAGGAGTTGACGTCGATGTTCTTGGCCTTGAATGCGGCCTGGGCCTTGTCGGTGGAGGTCTTGACGGCGGGGAAGACGACGCCCTTCTCACCGACGACATCCTGGCAGGCGGCCGAGCCGAGGTATTCCACCCACTTGGCGGCGGCCGGCTTGTTCTTCGAGCCGACCCAGATGGAGTCGGCCAGGCCGTTGTACATGCTCGAGCGCTTGCCGGACGGGCCCACCGGTGTCGGCGCGGTCGCGGTCTCGATGCCTTTGTAGCTGTACATCTGGCCGATCATCCACGAGCCGTTGGTGACCATGGCGTACTTGCCGGCGCCGAAGATGTCGGCCGAGCTCTGGCCGGTGACCGCCTCGACCGAGGGCATGTAGCCCTTGTCGATCAGGCTGCGCATCCAGCCCATCGTCTTCTGGAAGTCGGCATTGTCGTAGTTGTAGTGGGTGCCCCACGGGTTCTTGTCGGTGAACTGCCACGGCAGGGTGCCGGTGTACATGCTCCACTGGGTCTGGCCGTTGCCGCCGCCGGAGCCGCCGTCCAGACCGAGGCCGTAGACCTTGACCTTGGTCTTGTCGAAGCCCGGCTCGTCGCCCCGCTTGCCGTTCTTGTCGATGGTCAGGTGGGCGATGATCTTCTCGTAGGTGCCGCCGTCGTCGGGGTTCCAGGTCATGTTCTGCAGGTCGGACTCTTTGATCCCGGCGTCGTCGATCAGCTTCTTGTTGTAGAACACCGACACGGTGTCGAAGTCCTTGGGCAGGCCGTACCGTTTGCCGTCCTGCCCGACCCACAGGTCGGCCAGGCCCTGCTGGTAGATGCTGGTGTCGATGCCGTCCTTCTGGAGGGTGGCATCGAGCGGCACCAGCTGCTCCTGACTGACGAACTCGGGGTACTTGGAGAGGTGGTCGGTGAAGACGTCGGGGGCGGTGCCGCCGACGAAGCCGTTGGTCAGCTTGGTCCAGTAGTCATCCCAGGCGGCCTGGGTGATCTTGACGGTGATGTTGGGGTTCTTGGCGTGGAAGTCGTCGGCGCACTGTTGGTAGGCCGGCAACTGGTTGGCGTCCCACAGCCAGTAGCTGATCTCGCCGGAGGCATTGGAGGTGTCGATCGCCTGGTCGCCGCTGCCGCCACCACCTCCGCTGTCGGAGGATCCGCCGCCGCAGGCGGTGAGGGCCAGGCTGAGGATGGCGGCACCGATGATGCCGACCCCGAGCTTCTTGCGGATTCGTGCCATGTTTGGCGACTTCCTTCCTTGGAGGTCGTCCTCGCGGACGTTGGGGTGAGGAATGAGAATGAGGTGTGGAGGGTGCTGGCGGAGGCTACTTCATGCCGGAGAAGCCGATGGAGTTGACGATCTTCTTGCCGAAGATTCCGAACAGGATGAGCAGGGGGAGGGCCGCGATCAGCGCCGCCGCCATCAGGCCGGCCCAGTCCGGGCTGCCCTGCGGGCTCTGGCTGCGGAACACGCCGAGGGCGACGGTGAGCACCTTGCTGCCCTCGGTGTTGCCGACCAGCAGAGGCCAGAAGTAGTCGTTCCAGGCGGCGATGAAGGTCAGCACAGCCAGGGTCGTGATCGGTGCGACGCTCATCGGCAGGATGATCCGGAAGAAGGATGTCCACACGCTGGCGCCGTCGATCGACGCCGCCTCCTCGATCTCCTTGCTGATGCCGAGGAAGAACTGTCGCAGGAAGAAGATGGCGAACGGTGTCATCAGCAGCGACGGCAGCACCAGGCCCGGGATGCTGTTCAACAGGCCCAGGTTCTTGATCAGGATGAAGTTAGGCAGCGAGGTGAAGATCGGGGGCACCATCAAGGCTCCCAGGAACAGCACGAAGACCTTGTCTCGGCCCGGCCAGCTCAACCGAGCGAAGGCGTACGCAGCGAGCGAGCAGAAGAACACTTGCCCCACCGTCACGATCGCGGAGTACAGGATCGAGTTCCGCAGGTAGAGCAGGAAGTTGACCGACGCGCCCGAGCCGCCCTCGGCTTGCGCCTCCGCGACCGTGGACAGGCCCAGGACCCGCTTGAACGCACCGAGGGTCGGGTCGACCGGCAACAGCGAGGTCGGATTGGAGAACAGCGACTTGGAGGTGGAGAACGCGGTTCGCAGCATCCAGTAGAACGGGAACAAGGTCGCGATGATGGCGATGACGAGCAGCGCCCAGGCTACGATCCGGCCGATGTTGACCTTTTTCGCGGGCTTGGCGCCGGTCCTTGCGACCGTGGCGTTCGCGCCGGTGGTGGCAGGGGTGGTTGACGTGGACATGTCTCAGCTCCCTCAGGCCAGATCCGACTCGCCGGCGTTCAGCAGTTTCAGCTGTACCAACGCGACGGCGATGAGAATGATGAACAAGATCACCGAGAGGGCCGAGGCGTAGCCGAATTGACCTTCGGCAAAGCCCTTCTGGTAGATGTAGTACTGCATCACGCGGCTGGCGTTGACCGGGCCGCCCTTGGTGGTGACGGCGACCGTGTCGAACACCTGGAACGATCCGGTGACGGTGATGACCAGGACCAGGGCCAGGATCGGCCGCAGCAGGGGCAGGGTGATGCGCCAGAATGAGCGCCACTCCGTGCTGCCGTCGATCGAGGCGGCCTCGTACACATAGGTCGGAATGGTCTGCAGTCCGGCGAACACGAGCAGCGCGGTATAGCCCATGTGCCGCCAGACATTGACCATGGCGATGGTGGGGATCGCCCAGTTCTCGCCGCCGAAGAAGGGGATCTTGTCGAGGCCGAGCCAATCGATGAACGCGTTGACGAGCCCGATCTGGTAGTCCAGCAGCCAGAACCACACCATAGCTGCGATGACGTTGGAGATCATGAAGGGCAACAGGAGCGTGCCGCGGATGACGGTCGACTTGATCAGGCGTTGCATCAGCACCGCCAGCCCGATCGCGATCAGGGTCTGGAACACGATGTTGAGGAACACGTACTCGACCGTTACCACGATCGCGTTCCAGAACAGCTTGTCGGAGGCGATCTTGACGTAGTTGTCGAAGCCGATGAAGTGCGGCGTTCCGAGCAGGTTGTAACGCGTCAAGCTGAAGTAGAAGCCACGGATCGTCGGGTAGAGATAGAAGACCAGGAAGCCGATCGTGGCCGGCGCGATGAAAAGCAGGGCCATGCCCAGCTCGCTCCGCCCGCTGCCGGGCTTGCTCTTCTTGAGGTTGATCTGTTGGGTGCCAGCGGGGGACACGGTCCCGACCGGCATCTCGACGGACTCGGAAGTCACTGGCTCACCTCGCCCGTCGACGGCTGGACGGATGGATCCGCCGAGCGGTGCGGTCCGGCGGACTCGGGGGTGGTGTGATGCGGCGATTCGGACGTCATCGTCGGTCCTTTCGACACTGGCAGCGTTGCGGTGGAGAGGGGTTCGAACTGGCGCGCTGCCCAGACGCTACACGAGTAGAAACGTGGTGGCAACCCTCAGTTTTCCTCCGTTTCGAAGTCTTTACTTGGCGGAGCTGACCCGCTATCTTCTCGTGTAGATTCTGGACGCCGCCCG
>DASTGF010000507.1:0-3959 GCA_035719255.1 Microlunatus sp.
TACGTCGCCAGCTCACGCACCGCGTCGAACAATCGTCCGGCGTCCTCTCCCGTGGGCGCGGGGGTAACCACAGGGCCGAACCAGGCGACTCCGCCGACGTGCAGGACCGGCGTACCGACGTCGTCGCCGACCAGCTCCACCCCGCGGCGGTGCGATGCCCGGAGCTCGTCGTCCCAGTCGCCGGTATCGCCGAGATCGGCCAGTTCCGACGGCAGGCCGACGTCGCTCAACGCCTTCTCCAAGGTCTCCCGCGTGCGCGGCTCGCGCTGCGGGTGGTAGCGGCTGCCGAGTGCGGTGTAGAAGGCCGACAGCTGTTCCTGCCCGTACTCACGCTCCACCGCCAGCGCCACCCGGACCGCCGGCCAGGACCCGTCCAGCATCCGCCGGTAACCGTCCGACACCTCCCGCCGCTCGTTGAGGATCGCCAGGCTCATCACATGGAAGACCGTGCGGAGCGGTCGTACCTGCTCGACCTCGAGCATCCAACGCGAGGTGATCCAGGCCCACGGGCACGCGGGATCGAACCAGAAGTCGACCACGGTCGACTCGATCGGCTCGCCATCGCGGTCGGTCACGGAGGCGACCGCAGCGGTGAGGTCGGCGGGCCGCGACTCCAGGTCGCGCTCGGTTGGCGCCTCGTCTCCGGCCTTCCCGTGCAGGAGCTCGCGCTGCTTGCCCGGCCGGTCCTTGGCGTGCCCGTCCTTGCCGTGCCCGGCCTTACCGGCACCCTTCTTCCGGGAGTTCTTCTCCGACCCGTGCTTGGCCATGCCTCAACCCTACGAACCGATTCCGACGAACGCCGTCACCCGGCCAAGGTGAGGCCTGGGACCTCTCCGGGTGTCGCCCGCCCCGGCCCGAACCGGACCCTCGACCCGGTCACGGGGCGCCGGCGGACGTACGGACCTTCGAACCCAGGATGGGCCCCCGTGACAAGATCGACGCCATGTTCCCCGACAATCTGACCCGCGCCGAGGCCCGCGCCCGTGCGGCGCTGATCCGGACCGAGAGCTACCTGGTCGAGATCGATCTCAGCAGTCGGGAACCGGCTGACGGCACCACGACCTTCCGCTCCGTCAGCACCATCCGGTTCCACGCCCGCGAGGCCGGCGACCTGCACGTCGACCTCATCGCCGAAGCTGTGCTGTCGGCCTCGCTGGACGGCGTCGCGGTCGACCCCAGCAGCTTCGCCGGCTCACGTCTTCCGCTGAGCGTGACGGCGGGCGACCACGAGGTCACCGTCGACGCCCTGTGCAGGTACAGCCGGAGCGGCGAGGGGCTGCACCGGTTCGTCGATCCCGCGGACGGCCGGACCTACCTCTACACCCAGTTCGAGCCGGCCGACGCCCGGCGGATGTTCGCCGACTTCGAACAGCCCGACCTCAAGGCCACCTTCACCATCTCCGTGATCGCGCCGGAGCGGTGGACGGTGATCTCCAACGGTGCGGAGTCCGGCCGTACGCCGCTGGGCAAAGGCCTGGCGCGCTGGGACTTCGCGACGACCGAACGGGTCTCGCCCTACCTGACCGCACTGGTGGCCGGCGATTACCACGTGGCCCGGACGACACACCGGGCGGCGGGCGGTGAGCTCGAGCTCGGACTGTTCTGCCGCGCGTCGCTGGCCGACCACCTCGACGCCGATCGGCTGTTCGCGACGACCACCGGCGGATTCGGCGTGTTCGAGGAGCACTTCGCCTATCCCTACCCGTTCGGCAAGTACGACCAGGTGTTCGTCCCCGAGTACAACAGCGGAGCGATGGAGAACATCGGCTGCGTCGTCCTCCGCGACGAGTACGTCTTCCGTGGCCGGGTGACCGAGGCGTCGTACCGGACCCGCGACGACACGATCCTGCACGAGCTCTCCCATATGTGGTTCGGCGATCTGGTCACCATGACGTGGTGGGACGATCTGTGGCTGAAGGAGTCGTTCGCCACGTGGTCCTCGCATTTCGCGGCCGGAGAGCTCGGCGACCCGGACGCCAACTGGGCCAGCTTCTGCAACGCGATGAAGACCTGGGCCTACCGTCAAGACCAGCTCCCTTCCACCCATCCGATCGCCGCCGACATGGTCGACCTGGAGGCCGTGGAGCTCAACTTCGATGGCATCACCTACGCCAAGGGCGCCTCGGTGCTGCTCCAACTGGTCGCGTTCGTGGGTCGCGACGCGTTCCTGGAGGGAGTCCGCCGCTACTTCGCGCAGCATGCCTTCGGCAACACCCAGCTCAGCGATCTGCTCGATGCGCTGGCGGCCGCATCGGGGCGCGATCTCTCCGGCTGGTCGGCGCAATGGCTGGAAACCGCCGGCGTGAACACCATCTCCGCCAACTTCGGGGTGGACGCCGACGGCCGGTTCGACCGGTTCGCGCTGCGCCAGACCGCCGCCGCGGAGCACCCGACACTGCGCGATCACCGGCTGGCCATCGGCCTGTACGCGTTGGGTGAATCCGACCTGCACGGGCCGCGGCTGACCCGGATCGATCGACTGGAGGTGGACCTCCACGGAGCGTCGAGCGAGATCTCGGAACTGGTCGGCCGACCGGCATCCGATCTGGTGCTGGTCAACGACGACGACCTGACCTACGCCAAGGTGCGCCTGGACGCCCGGTCCTTGCAGACGGTGCTGGACCACATGCATGAGCTGCCGACCGCGCTCAGCCGGGCGGTCTGCTGGGGGGCGACCTGGGACATGTGCCGCGACGCAGAGCTGCCCGGAGCCGACTACGTACGCCTGGTGCTGCGTGGAGCGGCGGTCGAGTCCGATCTGACCGCGGTGAACTCGGTGCTGGGCGGCGGCTGGAAGGCGGCCACCACCTTCAGCGCGCCGGCGGAGCGGGACGCCGTGCTGATCGCCTGGCAGGACGGCGTCCGCGGCCTGCTCGACGGCGCTGAGAGCGGCTCGGATCACCAGCTCGCGTTCGTCCGGGCCTTCGCGGCGGCGGCCCGGGACGATCGAGCGGCCGACGCGCTGGCCGGTTGGCTCGACGGCCGGGACGTCCCGCGCGGACTGGTGATCGACTCGGAGCTGCGCTGGACCCTGGTTCGCCACCTGGCCCGGCTGGGGCGCCTCGACGAGGCGGGCATCGCGGCCGAGGAGTCCCGGGATCGGACGGTCGCCGGCGCGGAATACGCGGCGGCGGCGCGGGCGGCCCGGCCGACCGCGGAGGCGAAGGAGGCCGCCTGGCGAGCCGCGGTCGAGGAGAACATGATCACCGCGACCACCCAGCGGGCGATCTGCCAGGCGTTCTGGCAGCCGGGCCAGGACGCCGTCCTCGCCCCGTACATCGACCGCTATCTCGCGGCCGCGACGGACATCTCCGAGGGCCGGGGGGTGTGGGCGCAGAAGGGCACCCAGCTGCGCACCAACGCGTTGACCAACCTGTTTCCCGCCCCCACCGACCTCGCGGATCTGCTGCAGCGGGTCGACGCGTGGCTGCCCGGCGTGGAGCTCGCGGACTACGCCCGGCGGATCATCGCCGAACGCCGCGATGACGCGGCCCGGTCGCTGCGGTGCCAACAGGCCGCGGCCGGCTGAACGTGGTGGACGTGTCGCAGGACCCTGGCTCAGGTCCACGGGTGGCGGAGGTCCTCGACCTGCTCGATGCGTGGTACCCGCCGCGGCTCGCGGAGAGCTGGGACGTCGTGGGCCTGACCGTCGGGTCCCCCGCCGCACCCGTTAACCGCATCCGGCTCGCCGTCGAACCCACTGCGGCAGTGGTGGCGGAGGCCGCGCGTGCCGGAGCGGATCTGCTCATCACCCACCACCCCCTGCTGCTCCGCGGGATCGACCGGGTCAGGTTCGACACGCCCAAAGGCGACCTGATCCAGGCCCTGGTCCGCCACCGGATCACGCTGGTGGTCGCGCACACCAACGCCGACGCCGCCACCGGTGGTGTGGTGGACTGCCTGGCGGACGCGCTGGGCTTGCTGGATCGGCGCCCTCTGGTGCCGGCGGCGGGGACGGA
>DASTGF010000508.1:0-8862 GCA_035719255.1 Microlunatus sp.
GATGCCCCACACGGCACCGATATCGGACAGCTTGGCCTGGCGGCCGTCGATCAGCCCGTAGCGGCGCCTCACCACGTCGGCGGACCGCTCGTCGAGCTGGTCGAGCATGGCTTCGAGGCGCGCATGCTCCTCGGCGTCGAGGAAGACCTCGTCCGGACCCGGCATCGGCTCGCGGGCGATCAGGTCGCCGAGGGCGGTGTCGCCCCCCTCCTCGACCGGAGCGTCGAGGCTGACATGGTCGCGGCCGTACCGCAACAGATCGAGCACGCGGTCGACCTCGAGACCCATTTCGTGGGCGATCTCCTCCAGTTCGGGGTCGCGCCCGAGACGCCGCTCCAGGGTACGACGCACCGCGCCGACCTGATTGACCTGCTCGGCCACGTGCACCGGAAGTCGGACGATCCGACCCTGCTGGGCGATACCGCGGCTGATCGACTGCCGCACCCACCAGGTGCCGTAGGTGGAGAACTTGAAGCCCTTGGTGTAGTCGAACTTCTCCACCGCACGGATGAGGCCGGTGTTGCCCTCCTGGACCAGGTCCAGCAGGGGCATCTGCGACCGGCCGTACTTGCGCGCGACCGACACCACGAGACGGAGGTTGGCGGTGATGAACCGCTGCATGGCCCGCTGGCCGTCCTCGACCAGGAACTGCAGCTCAGCGTCGGAGGGTCGCTTGGCCTTCTTGCCGCGCTCGGCCGCCGTCACTTCGCCGGACAGGATCTTTTCCGCATACAGGCCGACCTCGATGGTCTTCGCGAGCTCGACCTCCTGCTCGGCCGTCAGCAGAGCAGTCTTGGCGATGCCGTCGAGGTAGAGACCGACTGCATCCTTGCCATCAATACCATCATTGACTCGCGAGCGAGTCGAGATTGCTACCACGTTGCCCCTTTTCGTTGCCTTACATCCATAGGAACGTCGGCGAGCGCGAAAAGGATTCCTCGGTACCCCTGAAGATACCCTGAGACCCCCCAGGGTTGTCCCTGGTCATCACGCCGTTTCCCCCGGACAGACACGTGTTCGGCTTCTGACGGCCGGGCGGATGCACCCGCCGGTCCTTACCCCGTCCGCGGGCACCG
The DNA here is from genome assembly GCA_035719255.1 of Microlunatus sp. Classification (GTDB taxonomy): domain Bacteria; phylum Actinomycetota; class Actinomycetes; order Propionibacteriales; family Propionibacteriaceae; genus Microlunatus. Next base: position 1,077 of record DASTGF010000508.1, read on the forward strand.
AATCGGCCGTACGGGACAACCCCGGCGACCGGCCGGGCCGGCGGTCCCACGAAGGAGGTCAGGAGGTGATCTGGTCGATGATCCAGGCGTACTCGAACGCGGTCTCACGCCAACTCTGGTACCGACCGCTGACTCCGCCGTGCCCGGCCACCATCTCGGTCTTCAGCACGATCGGCCGGTCGTCGCCGTTCGTGGCCACCGTTCGCAGCGCGGCCACCCACTTGGCGGGCTCCACGTAGAACACCCGGGTGTCGTTCAGGCTGGTGGTGGCCAGGATGGCGGGATAGGTCGTGGCGCGCACATTCTCGTACGGGCTGTAGGACTTCATGTACGCATACACGTCCGGGTCGTGCAGCGGATCGCCCCACTCCTCCCACTCGATCACGGTGAGCGGGAGGTCCGGGTCGAGGATGGTGGTGAGCGCGTCGACGAACGGCACCTGGGCGTGGACCGCACGGAACGCATCGGGTGCCAAGTTGGCGACCGCACCCATCAACAACCCGCCGGCGCTGCCGCCGCGGGCCGCCAGCCGGTTCGCGGTCGTGTACCGCTGCTCGACCAGCCAGCGGGCGCAGGCCACGAAGTCGGTGAAGGTGTTGCGCTTGGCCAGCAGCTTGCCCTGCTCGTACCAGCTGCGCCCGAGTTCGCCGCCGCCGCGGACGTGAGCGATGGCGAACACGATGCCCCGGTCGAGCAGCGACAGGCGCGGGATCGAGAACGTGGGGTCGATCGGGATCTCGTACGACCCGTAGCCGTAGAGCAACGCCGGGGCGGTGCCGTCCCGGGGGACGTCGGCCCGGCGCACGATCGACAGCGGGATCTGGGTCCCGTCCTCGGCCGTGGCCCAGCCCCGCTCCTGGACGTAATCGGCCGGGTCGAATGGGCCCCAGTACGGATCCGCGAGCACCCGGGTGCGCTTGCGCAGGGTCAGCTCGCCGGTATCCAGTGCGTAGTCGTAGACCGACTCGGGGGTCAGCATCGACTCGTAGCCCAGCCGGATCGAGTCCGTGTCGTAGTCGGGACCCGCCGCGGCCTCCACGCTGTACAGCGGTTCGTCGAAGCGCAGGTCGGTGCCCGGACCGAAGCCGGTGGGAGAGTCGGTCCGGGGTAACACGTGGATACCGGTGAGGCCGTCGCGGCGCAGCGACACGACCGCGTGCCGCGCGTACGCGTTCACCGCGATGATCCGCACACCCGGCTGGTGCGGCAGCACCGGAACCCACTGCTCGTGACGGGTGGCATCCAACGGTGCCCAGGCCAACTCGAAATCCAGGGCGCCGTCGTTGTGCACGATCAGCAACCGGTCGCCCGCCGGCTCGACGTCGTACTCCACGCCCTGGCTGCGGGGGGCGACCAGCCGGGGTTCGCCCTCCGGATCGTCCACACTCAGCAGCCGGGCCTCCGAGGTGATCTTGCTGCCCGCGCCGAACACGATCCAGCGCCCGTCGCGGCTCGATTCGACCCCCAGCCAGAACCGCTCGTCGGGCTCCTCCAAGACGACCACATCGGCGTCGGGTGCGGTGCCCAGGGCGTGCCGCAACACCAGATGGGGGCGCCAAGCCTCGTCGGCGCGCGTGTAGAACAGGTGCGTGTCGCCGGCCCAGGCCACGCCGTAGGCCGTATCGGTGATCTCCTCGGCCAGCCGTTCCCCGGTGGCCAGATCGAGGACGCGCAGGGTGAATCGTTCGGCGCCCGTGGTGTCGGTGGAATAGCCGAGCAGCCGCCCGCTCGGGGAGACCGCGAAGGCGCCCAGGGAGAAGAAGTCGGTGCCCTCGGCCTCGGTGTTGCCGTCCAGCATCACCTGCTCGCCCGGCAGCTCGCCGGTCACGTCGGGCGGGGTGCGGTCGCCACGAGTCGCCGGTGCCCGGCAGTAGACCGGGTACTCCGACCCCTCCACGGTCCGCACGTAGTACCAGTACGCGCTGCCGCCGGTGTGCGTGCGGTACGTCGGCACGCTCAGGTCGGTTTCCTGGGTCCGCGCCTTGATCTCGGAGAAGATCTGGTCGGCCAGCTGGCGAAGGTGCGCCGTGCGCTGCTCGGTCCAGGCGTTCTCGGCTTCGAGATAGGCGATCACCGCGTCGTCATCCTTGGCCCGGAGCCACTCGTACGGGTCGACGAAGACGTCTCCGTGGTGCACCCGTTCGGTGGGGCGGCGTTCGGCGACCGGGGGCTCGGCGACGTGGGTGTCGGCACCGGGGGTGTCGGCACCGGGGGCGTCGGCACCGGGTGCGTCGGCAACGCGGTCCTCGGTAACGGGGGCCTCGGTAACGGGGGCCTCGGCGGCGGAGGGACGGGAATCGGGCTGCTGGCTGGACATCGCCGGTCATCCTAGGTCTCCCACCGCGGCGGCACCGCGACGGGCGGAGTCGTGCGATCGACCGACGGTCCCGGCCGCGCGGACCACAATACGGTGGCCTCGTGTCCGATCGGGACGGGATGGGACAGGATAGGCGGCATGGGCGAGAAGGTGGATGCGGGTCCGTTCACCCGTGAGGACCGCACCCGGCACCGGCAGAAGGTGCGCACCGGGCTGGACGTGCTCGCGCGGATGCTGACCCAGTCCAGTTTCGACTTCGACCGGCCGATGGCGGGTTTGGAGATCGAGCTGAACCTGGTCGACCACGACTACGAGCCGGCGATGCGCAACGCCGAGGTGCTGGAGGCGATCGCCGACCCGCAGTTCCAGACCGAGCTGGGCAAGTTCAACATCGAGATCAACGTCGCTCCCCGCGTGCTGAGCGACGACGGGTTCTCCTCCTTCGAGACTTCGGTCCGCGACGCGTTGAACAACGCCGAGGAGCGGGCCCGCGAGGTGGACTGCCGGCTGGCCATGGTGGGCATCCTGCCGACCCTGCGGCCGGAGCACGTGACGTTGGCCAGCGTCAGCGAGAACGCCCGCTACTCCCTGCTCGACGAGCAGATCTTCGCCGCCCGCGGGGAGGACCTGGAGATCACGATCGACGGCGTCGAGCGGCTGCACATGATCTCCGACACGATCATGCCCGAGGCGGCTTGCACCTCTACCCAGGTGCATCTGCAGGTGAGCCCGGACGACTTCGCGCCGTACTGGAACGCCGCTCAGGCCATTGCCGGCATCCAGGTCGCGGTGGGGGCGAACTCGCCCTACCTGTTCGGTCGCGAGCTGGTGGCCGAGTCGAGGATCCCGCTGTTCGAGCAGACCACCGACACCCGTTCCGACGAGCTGAAGGCCCAAGGGGTCCGCCCGCGGGTCTGGTTCGGGGAGCGCTGGATCACCTCGATCTTCGACCTGTTCGAGGAGAACTCGCTCTATTTCCCGGCCTTGCTGCCGATCAGCAGTGACGAGGACCCGATCGCGGTCCTGGACGCAGGCGGGGTGCCGAAGCTGGAGGAGCTGCGGCTGCACAACGGCACGATCTACCGCTGGAACCGGCCGGTGTACGACATCAGCGACGATCGCCCGCATCTGCGGGTGGAGAACCGGGTGCTGCCGGCCGGGCCGACCGTGGTCGACACGATGGCGAACGCCGCCTTCTTCGCCGGACTCGTCCGGGCACTGGCCAGCGAGGACCGGCCGATCTGGAGCCAGATGTCCTTCCAGGCAGCCACCGACAACTTCCTGGCCGGAGTCCGGCGCGGGATCGAGGCCGACGTCTACTGGCCGCGGGTGGGCCAGGTGCCGGTCACCGAGCTGGTCATCCGCCGGCTGCTCCCCATGGCCGCGACGGGGCTCGGGCTCTGGGGTGTGCCGGAGGCCGAAACCAGCCGTCTACTAGGCATCATCGAGTCGCGTTGCTTGCGTGCGGCCAACGGTGCAACGTGGCAGACTGCGGAGGTATCCAGGCGCGAGGCAGCAGGGGAGTCGCGAGACGAGGCGCTGCGCGGCATGCTCGCGACCTACCTGGAGCTGATGCACACCAACGAACCCGCTCACAGCTGGGAGACCGAGTGATGTCAGAGCCGCTGTCCGGCGAGGGATCCGCATCGGCGCCGTCGACGATCGTGGTCGGCTACTCGCCGAAGCCCGAGGGGCGGGCCGCGCTGCAGCGTGCCATCGACGAGGCGCGGTTGCGGGGTAGCTCGCTGATCGTGGTGCACAGCATCGCCGGCGACGAGATCGCAGCGCTGGAGCGCGAGCTCGCCGGCAGCGGCGTGCCGTATGAGATCCAGGCCACCTCCGAGGCGTTGGATCCGGCCGAGGAACTGATCGCGGCGGCGAGCACCAGCGACGCCGAGTTCATCGTCATCGGCCTGCGCAAGCGCTCGCCCGTCGGCAAGCTGCTGCTGGGCAGCAATGCCCAGCGAGTGCTGCTGGACGCCTCGTGCCCGGTACTGGCGGTCAAGCCGCTCGGCTGATCGGATCGCGGTCGGGTCGGCCGCGCCGCCGGGGCGAGCATGACCCGGCTCACGAGGGGTAGGCATGTGTGCGCGATACCCGTGCGCGGTGACCAAGATCCATAGCTCAGCTTGCTGAGGAAGTTTCAGCGAGCCGGAGCGGCGCGTGCGGTAGACGGCGCCCGTCGGCGGGCTCCTGGTGCCATCGCTCGGCACGCCGGCGCGCATCGAATGTCGCGCTGTGCGGTCAGGAGTTCGTCCATCCGGGACTGCACGTCCGGATGGATTTGGGGTTCCGTGCCAGAATACGGGGGGAGCACCTATTGACATCCGATGGGCGCTGCCTGCCCGAAAAACGAGCGTTCCTGAGAGGCTGCTGAGTGACACCCCCCTCGAGAGTTCATGCGTCCGCGTCCGCCGCAGAGCCCGCGACCGGAGCCACGGCCCGCGTCGCGACGGCGAAGAAGCCGGCCCGCAAGGCCGCCGCCCGATCCGGCAAGCGCGGAGCTGGAAAGGACACTCTGGGCGCTGTCGAGGACACCACGAAGGTCTCCGGCGACGACCTCGACGAGAGCACCGTGAGCGACGCTCCCGAGGATCTGGTCGAGGAGGAGATCGACCTCGAGGCCGAGGTGGTGGTCGACGTCGAGAGCGACGAGGTGGTGGTCACCGTCGGCAAGAAGCCCACCCTCGACGACGTCGACGAATCCACCTTCGAGCCGGCGGAGGAGGCCAAGCTCGAAGGAGAACTCACCGAGGACCAGGGTTTCGTGCTGTCGGAGGCCGACGACGCGGACGAGCCCGAGCAGCAGGTGATGGCCGCCGGGGCCACCGCGGACCCGGTCAAGGACTATCTGAAGCAGATCGGCAAGGTCGCCCTGCTGAACGCCGAGCAGGAGGTCGAGCTCGCCAAGCGGATCGAGGCCGGCCTCTTCGCCGACGAGAAGCTCAACGACGACGGCGCGACCATCGCCGGCGAGGAGCTCGAGGACTTCGAGTGGATCGCCGAGGACGGCCGCCGGGCGAAGAACCACCTGCTGGAGGCCAACCTCCGCCTCGTGGTGAGCCTGGCGAAGCGCTACACGGGTCGCGGCATGCTCTTCCTCGATCTGATCCAGGAGGGCAATCTCGGCCTGATCCGTGCGGTGGAGAAGTTCGACTACACCAAGGGCTACAAATTCTCCACCTACGCAACCTGGTGGATCCGGCAGGCCATCACGCGAGCCATGGCCGACCAGGCCCGCACCATCCGCATCCCAGTGCACATGGTCGAGGTGATCAACAAGCTCGCGCGGGTGCAGCGTCAGATGCTGCAGGATCTCGGTCGTGAGCCCACGCCGGAGGAGCTGGCGCGCGAGCTGGACATGACTCCGGAGAAGGTCGTGGAGGTGCAGAAGTACGGCCGCGAGCCGATCTCGCTGCACACCCCGCTGGGCGAGGACGGCGACTCCGAGTTCGGCGATCTGATCGAGGACTCCGAGGCTGTCGTCCCGGCCGACGCGGTCAGCTTCACCCTTCTGCAGGAGCAGCTGCACGACGTGCTGGACACGTTGTCGGAGCGTGAGGCCGGCGTGGTGTCCATGCGGTTCGGCCTGACCGACGGGCAGCCCAAGACGCTGGACGAGATCGGCAAGGTCTACGGCGTCACGCGCGAGCGGATCCGTCAGATCGAGTCCAAGACGATGAGCAAGTTGCGGCACCCTTCGCGCTCGCAGGTTCTCCGGGATTACCTGGACTGATGCCGTCCGCCCTCAACCGGGCCGACGGTCGGCGGACCCCGTGCATCCTCCGGGATGCACGGGGTCTGCTGCGTCTCGCGGAGTCACGAGGAGTCACGGGGAGACCAGTGGCGGGTGCAGGTCCCGCAGCCGGAACTGCTGCCGCTTGCCGACCACGAGCACGCCCACGGTCAGCGCCAGAGCCGTACCCAGCAGCAGGATGACGACATCACGTGCCAGATGAGCGAGGTCGCCACCGGAGATCACGACCCGGTAGGCATCGATCAGGTACGTCATCGGCATGAACGGCGCGATGGCGCGGAAGAACGCCGGCAGGACCGGTGAGGGGTACGTCCCGCCGGCCGAGGTGAGCTGCAGGATCAGCCACACCAACAGGATCGACGACCCGGGCGTACCGAGTGCCGACCGCAGCACGTGGGCGATCGCGGAGAAGCAGAGGGCGCCCAGCACGGTCAAGCCGATGATCATCACCGGATGCACAGGGGCCAGCCCGAGGAACAGCCAGACGACGCTCAGCATGAGCAGCGCGCCGAGTGCGGCGAAGATCCCGATCGGGAGCCAGCCGGTCAGAGCGAGCCGGACCGGGCTGGCGCGCCCCGCGAGTGCTCTCCCGCTGATCGGTCGGACCACGAGGAAGACCGAGATGCCGAAGACCCAGATGGCGATGGAGAAGAACATCGGTGCCAGGCCCCGCCCGTAGACGCCGGCCGGGTTGTCGACCTGCATGGTGACGTCGGCGGGAGAGGAGAGCACCTGGACGGCGTCGGCCTGCTGATCGGCGCTGACGACCGGGATCCGTCCGGCGCCCTCGTCCAGCTTGTCGTGCAGGCTGGCCGCACCGGCCGCCAGCTTCGCGGTGCCGGCGTGCAGCTCCGCCGCTCCTTGGCTCAGTGTGACCAACCCCGTGTGCAGGGTGTCGGCGCCGCCCGCGAGCTGGTCCGCGCCGGTCGCGGCGGCCGCGACCCCGGTCGCCAGCCGGTCGGCGCCGGTGGATGCGGACGCGATTCCGTCGCGGAGCTGCCCTGCGCCGGAGGCGACCTCCTGCGCTCCGTCGTTCAGGGCGACCAGCGTGTCCTTGGCCTGGGTGACCGGCGCCCTGAGGTCACCGGTCTGCTGGATGGTGCTGTTGATCGCGCGGACGTCACCGGCCGCGTTCTGCGCCGTGTCGGCGATCTCGCCGGCCCGCCGGTTCGCCTCGTCGACCCGATGCTCGAGCCGCCGGAAGGTGTCGTCCTGGGCCAGTTCGGGATTGCTGTGCTTCAGATCGTCCAGCGCCGCAGACGCCGAGGACAGATCGGCGCTCAACGATCCGGACCGGTCGGCCAGACCCGAGCTGACGTCGTCGATGCTGGTGCCCGCCTGCCGGGCGCGGTCCTGGATCTGCGGCAGACGCCGCTGCAGATCGGTCAGCACCGGTACGACGGCGTCGTCGAGCCGCTGCGTACCGGCGGCGACCTGGCCGGCCCCGCCGGCCAGCCGTGCTGAGCCGCTCTTCAGCGTGTGCAGACCATCCGCCAGATCGGCCGACCCGGCCCGGGCCGTGCCCAGGCCGCCGGCCAGGTCGTGTGCCCCGGTGGCCAACTTCGCCGACCCGGAGGCGGCCGCCGCCGCGCCGTCGGCGAGCTTCCCGGCGCCCTCGTCCGCGGCCGTGGCGCCCGCGCTCAGCCGACCCGCTCCGCCGGCCGCTTCCTGCAGCCCCGACCGGATCGTGGCGAGGTTGGTGAAGACCGCGT
>DASTGF010000509.1:0-2615 GCA_035719255.1 Microlunatus sp.
GCCCGAACTCCCGAGTGGCTTCTATGCCATCCATGTTGTGGTCGGAGTGAAGAAGATCTTGTTGGTGGCCGGCTCGGGAAACGACGTCCAGACCTTCGCCGCGGGAACGTTCAACAGCTACGTCTGCTCGGCGACACTGACAGGCTGCCACTTGATCACCACACCCGACGACCTGTTCTGCTCAGGACACGTCCTGCTACCGGACGGGCGCGCCCTCGTGGGCGGTGGCACCTTGGCGTACGGGGCCTGGAAAGGTGCCAAGTATCTGTATGCCTTCGACTTCAAGACCGAGACGTACGAGAAGTTGAAGCCTCTGGAGGTTGGGAGATGGTATCCGTCGATGATCACGACGACGAAGGGCCAGACCTTGATCACCGGAGGCATCGACGAGAACGGTGCTCTCACCGGCACGACCGAACTCTTCGACTACCAGACCAACTCCCACCACCTGTTGCCGGGTACCCAGCGGTTTCCGCTGTATCCCCGGATCGATCTGACAGCGAGGCTCGACTACTTCTACACCGGTGTCGGCCTCGGAGGTTATACCGGCAAGGTACCGCCTGGGTTCTGGGACCCGACGAAGCCGAACAGCTTCACGGCCGTGTCCGGACTGCGCACGCCCAAGCAGCGACAAAACGGGGCGTCTTGCTTCGTGGGTGACCTTCGAAAGCAGGACATGCTCGTGATGGGTGGTGGCTTCCCGGCCGTCGACACAACCGACCGGATCCACCTGACCGCCAGCCACCCGGCATTCGTCCCCGGTCCGAACCTCAGAGCCAAGAAGGTGTATGTGAGTTGTCTGACGCTGCCGGACGGAACGCTGCTCGAGGCCGGCGGGGGCTCCGACAATCTCATCGAAGCCGCCAGCTACGAGGTCGGTCTGCTGACGTCGATCAACTCGCAGTGGACCAGTATGAACCCGATCCCGAGCGGGAACGACCGGCTCTATCACTCGTCGTTCTTCGTGCTGGACGACGGTCGGGTCGTCAGCATCGGCTCCAATCCCAAGGACGAGGCACGGAGCACGTCAGTGCTCATGTACTCACCGCCGTACCTGTTCAAGGGAACACGACCCACCATCACCAAGATCCCGAGCACGATCAAGCGCTACAGCACCATTTCGGTAGGGACGACCGGAGGTGCGACCCGGCTGACCTTCACCAAAGCTCCGTCACCGACGCATGGGTCGGAACCCAACGAGGGCTACATGTCCTTTCCGATCGTCAACGGCAAGGCCAATCTGAAGTACGGGCTGGCGCGCTACCTGCCACGCGGCTATTACCGCGTCTGGGCGGTAAATGGCAAGGGTGCGGTCTCCGTCGCGAGGTGGGTGTTCCTAGGCTGACCGAGGATGCCAGGTCCTGATTGGCGGTGGCGACTCGCGCGCGATCAGGAGTTCGTTGAGCTCGCAGTTCCGTCCGACGGCGCACGACCAGGTTCGCCCGCCCAGCCCGGTCCTCGAGGCGAGGGAATGTCATCTCGGTGAACGTGGAATGGTTTGCCGCGATGTGCCGTGGAACTGTCTCGCCATCGACCACGACGAGCGGTTGGTGGTGTCCCAGGACTGGACGCACGAGCGTTACCGGCGATGGCTCACCCAGGCCATGACCGCCGCCGTGTGTCCTAACCGCATGGGTGCTGTTGGGGGTTGGTGTCGACCGATTCGGTCCTGGCCGGCTGTCCGCCCCGACCAAGCGATCGACCAGTGCACCGGCGGGTGCTGCTCGAAGGTCCCGTCTTTAGTCGTGCAGGCCCACCACGCGTTCTCGTGGAAGCATCGCTGAAAGTTGTCGATGTCGGAGTTGTTGAACCCGTCGATGGAGAGCTGGATGACGGCGACGATGTCGATGTAGTCGGGTGCCGGGGGCGGGCTGGCGGGCCGCTCTCGAGGATGGCTCGATCCGCGCTGATGCTGGGGTCTCGGGCATCTGATCCGTGCCTCCGCCACAAGGACATTCGTGCCCCGTCCAGGCTAGACCTCGCCAGGCTGCCGTCAATGGACCGAAACCCGTACGGTGCACGTACACCGACGATCGTGGTCGTACGCGGATACTTGGGGCCCAGCAATCAAGCTGCCCAAGCCGGCCCGTGGATCAGTCAAGATGGTGCCGATCGAGACTCTTCGCAGGAAGGAGCCGCGTGATGCTCGATCTCCCGGACGAGGTCCGGAACAAGGTCATCGCTGACGGCAACGCCGCGTGGCTCGATGAGCTGCCGTCGGTTGTGGAGTCGCTAGCGCAGGAGTGGTCACTGACCATCGGCGACACGCTGCGCGGTGGCCACGCGGCGCTGGTCGTCGAGGCGATGCTCGCCGACCAGATTACGGCTGTCCTCAAGGTAGGTGTTCCCGGGACTCGGCGGGATCTCACGTTCGAGGCCACCGCGTTACGACTGGCCGGTGGTGATGGCTGCGTGAGCCTGCTGCGCGATGACCTTGACCGCAGCGCGCTCCTGCTCGAGAGACTGGGGGCGGCCATGTACGACGTCGTGCCTGATCCCGCGACGCGGCACGACCTGATGTGCGACGTCGCTGCTCGGTTCTGGCGTCCGGTCAGTCCCCTGGTCGACCTGCCGACCGGCGCGGACAAGGCGCGCGAGTACTCCGACCTGCTGCC
>DASTGF010000510.1:0-3350 GCA_035719255.1 Microlunatus sp.
ATCTTCGACGACGACCCCGAGCAGCTCCAATCGACCCTCGACATCGTCCTCAAGCGCTTCGCCGAATACCACAACCTCGAAGGCGCCTTCGCCCGCCGCGCCACCATCGAGCGCGCCAAGGGCATCCTCATGGCGACTCACTCGATCGACGACCAGCAAGCCTTCGAAATGCTCCGCAAGCACTCCCAGCAGTCCGGCCAGAGGCTCCTCGACCTGGCCGAGGCGATCACCACCAGCCACCGCCTGCTCGCACAGCCGCACGACCACTGAGCGGAGCCGATGGCTTCCGGGTGCGGGAGGAGCTGTCGGTTGCGTCGAGATTCCGGTCGGACAGTAGTAGCGTTGCCAGTCGTGGTGACGGCGGAGGAAATCGGTCGGGTCGCGGTGTTCGCGGGACTTCAGCTGTCGGAACGCGACCGGCTTGCCCGGCTGGTCGCCGATATCACGCTCATGCCCGGCGAGTTCGCCGTGAACGAAGGCGATGAGCGGGCGTTGTTCGGCGTCCTCGAAGGACGGATCGAGGTTCTCAGGCGCGTGGACGGTGTCGAGAGTGTCATCGGCGAGCGGAAGCCGGGTGACGTCATCGGGGAGATGGCCATGGCCTTCGGAATGCTCCATCCCGCCGGGTTCCGCGCCACGAAGAGGTCGCGGGTATTCCGGATCGACCTCCACGACTACCTGGCACTCACCGCGGCCGTGCCGGAGATAGCGGAGCGGGTCGGCGCGCTCGCGAACAATCGGCTCGCGGGGCCGAAAGGTCTGCAGGCCCGTTCGTCGGCACCGGTCGAGTACAGGGCGATCGTGCTGGGGCATCGCCGAGAGCCCTCGTGCGCCGAGTTGAGGAGGTTCCTCGACCGCAACCAGATCAGGTTCAGATGGCTCCAGCCCGACGTGCCCGCCGACGTTGCGCAGTGGCTCGGGCCGCTGCCCTCCGCAGACAGCTACCCCGCGATCCGCACGAACGGAAAGACCGTCGTCCGGCCGCAACCTCGGCGGGTGGCCGAGCTGCTCGGCCTGGCGACCGAGCCGGCGTCTGCGGAGTACGACACGGTGATCGTCGGTGCCGGCCCGGCCGGCCTGGCGGCTGCCGTGTATGGCGCCTCCGAAGGACTTCGTACCATCGTGATCGAGCGGGAGGCACCGGGTGGCCAGGCGGGCACGTCCTCCCGGATCGAGAACTATCTCGGCTTCCCTTCCGGCGTATCCGGGGAAGCGCTCTCGAGCCGGGCGCTCCAACAGGCGCGCAGGCTGGGCGCCGAGATCCTCGTCACCCGCTCGACCGCCTGCATCGACGTCGCGACCCGTCAGGTGTACCTCGACGGCGGGGACGTCCTCCAGGCCCGGACGATCATCCTTGCCTGCGGCGTGGCCTGGCGGCACCTCGAGATCGAGGGCTTCGACCGGTTCGCCGGCAGAGGCGTCTTCTACGGTGCCGCTCGCAGCGAAGCGGCGAGCACCCACGGCCGGGACATCCACATTATCGGTGCCGGCAACTCAGCCGGGCAGGCGGCGATGTTCTTCTCGACCTACGCCCGGAGCGTGACCATCCTCTATCGGGGCGAGAGCCTCGGGAAGAGCATGTCGCAGTACCTCGCCGAGCAGATCGCCGCACGGGCGAACATCCACGTGCAATACCGGACCGAGGTCATCTCCGCCGACGGCGAGACCGCGCTGGAGGTGATCGACGTCCGCGACACCGCGACCGGTGAGACCAGGCGCCTCGACACCGGCGGCGTCTTCATCTTCATCGGCGCAGATGCAGAGACGGGCTGGCTCCCACGCGAGATCGCCCTGGACCCAAAGGGCTACGTGCTAACGGGACCCGACGCGCGAGACGCGGCCCAGTGGCACCTCGACCGAGATCCGTACCTCCTCGAGACGAGCGTGCCCGGCGTCTTCGCCTGTGGCGACGTGCGATTCAGCCCGGTGAAGCGCGTGGCGGCGGCGGTGGGCGAAGGCAGCATGGCGATAGCGTTCGTGCACCAGTACCTCCACGAGAGCACCTGATCCGGATCGAAGCGCAGGCGTCGAACGCCGGCCACGACACTCGCCTCGGCCGGCGTTCGGGAATGACCCCGAACAGACGCCCGGTTAGCCGCGGATGCGGCCGGGGCGGAGCGGTCGTGCGTGGGTGCTGATCCTTTCGAGTGCGTGGGTGAGCGCTTTGATGTCGGTGTTGGTGAGGTGTTGGGAGAAGTGTCGTTGGATTCCGTCTCGGTGGTGGAGGCGGGCGCGCTCTAGCATCTCGGTGCCCTTGTCGGTGGGGACGATGAGGATCGTGCGGCGGTCGTTTTCGGGGCGGGCGCGGCGGACGAGCTTCGCCTCTTCCATTCGGTCGACGACTCGGGTGAAGCCGCTCTTGCTGTAGAGGATCCGGTCGGCGAGCTCGTTCATCGGGATGCCGTGCGGTGAGTCTTCGAGGTGGACGAGGACGTCGTACCAGCGTTGGGAGATGCCCACGGCCTGCTCCAGTTCGGCGTCGAGCACGTCGAGGAGCGCCAGCGCGCTCTCGAAGAACAGGCGCCAGGCGCGCAGTCGCTCCGGCGAAGGGCTTGACAACGACCGTTCTCTAGTAGATAGTCCGTTCTGCAACTGTTTACTCATGAATTGTTGCGGATCATATCAGCAATCACAGGAAAGGGGAGTACAGGCATGGTCGCCATCGCTCCGGAGCGAGCACAGCTCGGATACGCGCTGCACGAAGACGAGGGTGAAGCGTTCTGGCTGCTCGGAATGCTGCAAACGATCAAGATCGGCCGCGAGGACACCGGCGGGGCATACGGCCTGGTCGAGGTCGTCGTGCCCGAGGGTCTCGGCTCGCCCTGGCACGTCCATCCCGAGGAGGACGAATGGTTCTACGTCCTCGAGGGCGCAATCACCTTCTGGGTCGGCGACACCCGCCTCTCCCTCCAGGCCGGCTCGTTCGCATTCGGCCCCAAAGGCGTTCCCCACACCTTCTACGCAGGGACGGGCGGAGCAAGAGCGCTGGTCGGGTTCGCACCGATGCAGTTCGAGGGATTCCAAAGAGAAGTCGGCGAGCCCGCCCTCGAACGCGTCCTGCCGCCGCCGGCCGAGGGCCACCCGGACATGGCACGACTCGCCCCCATCGCCAAGCGAAACGGGTTCGAGATCCTCGGCCCTCCTGGCCCGCCTCCCGGCCACTGACGGGGCAGTCCGCACTCCCGCGCGCCCGCTCGTGGCAACGGGTCAGAGGGCGGTAAAGCACCCGGGCGTGACCGCCCCGGCACCTCAGCCGGCCGGACTTCCCCGGGGTGGGGGCTGGCAGGTGAGGCTCGTCGAGGCGCTCGCGAGCATCTCCAGCGCGGCGGCCTGGGTGCGGCCGGGGGCGT
>DASTGF010000511.1:0-36997 GCA_035719255.1 Microlunatus sp.
CTGCCGTTCGGGTTGATGATCGGCCGGATCTTGCGGATGTCATCGCCGAACGCTTCGGCCTCGAACCGGGCCTCGCGCGCCGTCATCCAGTTGGCGTTGCCGCGGACGGTGTTGATCTCGCCGTTGTGCGCGATGTAGCGGTAAGGGTGCGCGAGCGGCCACGACGGGAAGGTGTTGGTCGAGAAGCGCGAGTGCACCAGCGCGATCGCCGACTCGATCCGCTCGTCGCGCAGGTCGGGGAAGAACGCCGGCAGCTGGTCGGTGGTCAGCATGCCCTTGTAGACCAGCGTCCGGCACGACAGCGAGGCGAAATACACCCCGGCCTCGTGCTGGGCCCGGCGGCGCAGACAGTACGCCCGTCGTTCCAGCGCGAGCCCCTGCATCGGCTGGCCCTTGGCGGCCACGAAGAGCTGCTGGAAGAACGGCATGTTCGCCCGGGTGACGTCGGACAGCGAGGTGTCGTCGGTCGGCACCGTGCGCCACCCGAGGACCTGGAGATTCTCCTCGTCGGCGATCTTCTCGATGGTGGCCCGGGCTGTCTCGGCCGCGCACGCCTCAGTCGGGAGGAAGGCGTTGCCGACGGCGTACGCACCCGCGCGGGGGAGGTCGAAGCCGGCCTCGGCGCGCAGGAACGCGTCCGGCACCTGCATGAGAATGCCGGCACCGTCACCGGTCCGGGGGTCGGCGCCGGTGGCGCCGCGGTGGTCGAGGTTGCGCAGCGCTTCCAGACCCTGCGCGACGATCGAGTGGCTGGGCCGGCCGCTGAGGGTCGCGACGAAGGCGACGCCGCACGCGTCGTGCTCGAACGCCGGGTCGTAGAGACCCTGGCGAGGAGGGGTAGGTCCGGACTGGCGGGTGCCAGGAGTAAGGGTCATCGAGAACTCCCGTCGTCGAAGCCAGCGTCAGGTGGGCGATGAGACGTCACCGGACCGTCCGGCGCCGAGGCATCGTCGCGCCATTCACGAGCACGGGACATCGCTGGCCCACGGAATGGTCGGCTTAGGTTAACGCACGCCACGTCGCTGGACGCCACTCCGATTCCGGGGGTGACCGAGGCCGGAGGGCGATTGACGGACGGTACGCGAGGGAACGCGGTGTGGAGGCATCGCGGCCACGAATTGCGTGGTGCTCGACGCATGGAGCAGCGCAACCTTGCGCCTCGGGGCTCGTGTGTGACAGATCACATCGTCGGCGTCCCTGGATGCGATCGGTGGTTCGGGTGCTTCTGGCAACTCGGTGCGGTCCCGAGCGGTGTCCGGGCGCCGCAGGAACAGCCTAGTCCACGCGGCGGCGTGGATCGACCGTTGCGAGGCCCGCCGGTCACGATCGGCGATCCGGGCTGTCTCGGTCTGAGCCGGCAGGTTCGGCGCCGGCGGGTTCGGCGCCGGCCGGTTCGGCGCCGGCCGGTTCGGGTCTGGCCGGTTCGGGTCTGGCCGGTCCGGGTCCGGTCGTTTCCGGGCCGGCGGATTCCGGGCCGGCCGGTTCCGCGCTCTTCCGGTCCGCGGCCGCCCCATCACCGGCCGCCGCATCACCGGTCGCCCCATCACCGATCGCGGAGCCGCGGGTGCCGCCGGCGGCCGCGGTCGCGGGCTGCCCGGGCTCGACGATCTCCTCCCGGCCCGGGCGGTTCCGAACCAGCCACCCGAACCAGATGAGCGCGACGACGAACACGATCAACGAGGTGTAGTTGTTCAGCCGGAACCCGCCGACCTGGTTGACCGAGTCGATCCGCAGCGACTCGATCCAGAACCGGCCGAAGGTGTAGAAGACGACGTACAGGGCGAAGACCTTGCCGTGGCCGAGGCGGAACCGCCGGTCCAGCAGCACCAGGGCAAGGGCGACCAGCAGGCACCAGATGAGCTCGTACAAGAACGTGGGGTGGAAGGTGGCGAACTGTTCGTAACCCAGCGGACGGTAGTTCGGGGCGATCTCCAGGCCCCACGGCAGGGTCGTGGGGCGGCCGAACAGTTCGGAGTTGAACCAGTTGCCGAGCCGGCCGATGGCCTGCGCGACGGCCAACCCGGGCGCGATCGAGTCGAGCAGCGCGGGGAAGGCCAGCTTGCGCCGGCGAGCCACCAGGTAGCCCCCGAGGATGCCGAACGCCACCGCGCCCCAGATGCCCAGACCGCCGTGCCAGATCTTCAGCGCATCGATCGGCGTCATCGGAGCGTTCGGCCCGAAGTAGAGCTCGTAGTCGGTGATCACGTGATAGAGCCGGGCGCCGACGATGCCGAACGGCACGCCGACCACGACGCACATCTCCAGGCTCTCCGACGTCCCGCCGCGGGCGACCCAGCGCCGGGTGCCGATCACCATCGCGACGATGATCCCGGCGATGATGCACAGGGCGTACGCGCGCAGCGGGAAGCCGAACACGTACCAGACCCCGGTCGGCGGACTCGGGATGAACAGCGGGACGAGGACGTCGATCACGTCACCATCCTCACCCATCGCACCAGCGCGCGGCTCACGCCGCGGCGTCGGCGATCTTCTGCTTCAGCGAGTCGACGGTCAGCGTGGTGATGTCGACCGGCCGGTCGTCGATGAACATCGTCGGGGTCTGCTGGACGCCCGCCTGGTCTGCCGCGGCGTTGATGGACTGGACCCAGGGCAGGTGGCTGCCCTGCTGGACGCAAGCGGTGAAGCCCGCGGGGGTGGCACCACCGGTGATCTGGTCGGCCAAGCTGATCAGCTGAGCGGTGCTCCATTGCAGCGTGTGGTTGGCGAACAGCCCGGTGGAGTATGCGGGACCGAACCCGGCCTCACTGGCGCACGCCATGGCGTTGGCCGCGGCGGCCGAACCCTGGTCGATGAACGCCATCGGATAGAAGTGGATCGAGACCGTGCCCGCCGCGACCGCTGCGTCGAGCGTGGACGCGTAGGTCTCCTCGAAGTCGGCGCAGTGCGGGCAGTGGAAGTCCTCGTACAGCCGGATGGTGACGGGAGCGTCGGCGGAGCCGAAGACCAGCGGGCGGCCGTTCGAGATCGCGATCGGGGTGACCGCCGCGGACGGGGCCACCGCGGCGGCGGACGGCGAGCGCGAGGTGCGCCAGGCCTGGAGCAGGATCCCGCCACCGACCAGCACGAGCACCAAGGCGGCGGCGACGACGATCAGCGTGCGCCGTTCCCGCCGGCGTTGTGCGGCTTGTTCCCGGGCTTCGCGGGCCCGGTCGCGGGCCGCCCGGCTCGACGTCGGGCGCCTCGTGCTCACGTCCGGTCCTCCTGCAGGTCTGTGGTGTCGCTGTCTGAGTGATCATCGCGCTCGAGATCGTGCTCCAGCGCGTAGCGACTCTGGGGTCGCCAGACCAGCCAGACGGCCATCAGCAGTAGTCCTATGTCGCGGGCGATCTCGGCACCATAGGCCGTTTGGCCCGCGGCGACCTGACCTCCGCCGCCGAAGCAC
Organism: Microlunatus sp.; assembly: GCA_035719255.1. Taxonomy (GTDB): domain Bacteria; phylum Actinomycetota; class Actinomycetes; order Propionibacteriales; family Propionibacteriaceae; genus Microlunatus. The sequence continues at coordinate 3,404 of DASTGF010000511.1, forward strand.
CCGCAGTCGATGCTGAGCCCGCGGGCTGCCGCCGAGGACACCGAGACGATGAACACGACCATCATCACCGCGGCCGCGATCGCCGCGATCCGGGTCAGCGCCACGACGACGAGCAGCAGACCGATGGCGATCTCGGCAAACGGCAGTCCCCAGCCGATGAGGGTGGCGATCGGGTCGGGCACGAGCTGGTACGCCCGGACGGCGAGGACCGAGCTCTGCGGATCGATCACCTTCAGACCGCCGGCCGCGAGCAACACCCCGCCGAGCAACACCCGGACGACCGTCGAGATCCACGGAGAAACCCGCGCGAACCGGCCCCGACGCGCGGTCGGCGATGACGTCACGCCGGAGACGCCCCCGCAGCGGCCACCGGGTTTCCTTGCCGGACTCCCGCCGCGAGGTCGGCAACGGCAGCACGCAGGCCGCTCAGGTCGTCGGGGTGTCCGTCGTCCTCGGCGTCCAGGAGGGTGCGGACCAGGGCCGAGCCGACGATCACCGCGTCGGCGAAGGTCGTGACCTCATGCGCCTGGGACCCGTTGGAGACGCCCAGCCCCACGCCGACGAGCACGTCAGGATCCGCTCGGCGGATCCGCGCCACCAGTTCCGGGGCCGCCGACGAGGTCTCAGCTCGGGCTCCCGTCACGCCCATCACCGACGTGGCGTACACCCAGCCGCGGCATGCCGCGATCGTGCTCGCCAGGCGCTCGTCGGTCGAGGACGGCGAGACCAGGAAGATCCGATCCAATCCGTGCCGGTCGGAGACCTCGATCCAGGTCTGCGCCTCGTCCGGGGTCAGATCCGGGGTGATCGCGCCGGCCCCGCCCGCAGCGGCGAGATCACGGGCGAAGGCGTCGGCGCCGTAGTGCTCGATGAGGTTCCAGTACGTCATCACCACCGCGGGAGTGCCGGTCGAGGCCACCGCCTCGACCGCCCGGAAGACGTCGCGGGTGCGTACCCCGCGGGCGAGGGCCCGTGTGCCGGCCCGCTGGATGGTGATGCCGTCCATCATCGGGTCGCTGTAGGGCATGCCGACCTCGACCAGGTCGACACCCGGTGAGTCCCCCTCCCCCGTCAGCGCCCGGAGCGCAGCCAGCGAGAGGTCGACGGTCGGGTAGCCGACGTGGAGGAAGCCGACCAGGGCCCCGCGGCCCTCTGCCTTGGCCGCGGCGAAGGCCCGGCCGCTGATCCCGGCCTTGTCCAGGACGCTCACCGCTGTACCCCTGCACCCCGGGCGGCGTCGTTCCGCGAGAGGTCGGCAGGAACGTCCGGGATCTGCGCCGAGCTGGTGCCCTTGGTGTCGAGACCGAAGTAGGTGATCGCGGTGTCCACGTCCTTGTCGCCACGTCCGGACAGCGAGGTCAGGATCAGCGGTGGCTCGCCGTCGGGGCGGCTCAGCCTGTGGCCGAGCTTCAGGGCGCCGGCGAGAGCGTGGGCGGACTCGATCGCCGGCACGATGCCCTCGGTACGTGACAGCAGCCGGAACGCTTCCATCGCCTCGGCGTCGGTAATCGCCTCGTAGTGCGCGCGGCCGGTCCGGGCCAGGTAGGAGTGCTCGGGGCCCACGCCCGGATAGTCCAGACCCGCCGAGATCGAGTGGGACTCCCGCGTCTGGCCGTCCTCGTCCATCAACACGTACGTCCGCATGCCGTGCAGGACGCCGATCTCGCCGGAGGAGATGGTGGCGGCGTGCCGGCCGGTGTCCACCCCCTCGCCGCCGGCCTCGAAGCCATACAGGCCCACGTCGGTATCGGGGATGAAGTCGGCGAAGATGCCGAGGGCATTGGAGCCACCCCCGACGCAGGCGGCGACGGCATCGGGCAGCCGCCCGTAGCGATCGAGGAGCTGCGCCCGGGCCTCGGTACCGATGATCCGCTGGAACTCCCGCACGATCAGCGGGAACGGGTGCGGGCCGGCGACCGTGCCGATCAGATAGTGGGTCGTGTCGACGCTGGCGACCCAGTCGCGCATGGCGTCGTTCATCGCGTCCTTGAGCGTCTGGGTGCCGGACTCGACGGCGATCACCTCGGCACCGAGCAGCCGCATCCGCGCCACGTTGAGAGCCTGCCGCTCGGTGTCCACCTTGCCCATGTAGACGGTGCAGTCGAGGCCGAACAGGGCCGCCGCCGTGGCGGTCGCGACGCCGTGCTGGCCGGCGCCGGTCTCGGCGATGACCCGAGTCTTGCCCATCCGCTTGGTCAGCAGGGCCTGCCCGAGCACGTTGTTGATCTTGTGGGAGCCGGTGTGGTTCAGATCCTCCCGCTTGAGCACGATCCGGGGAGCGGGACCGCCGTCCGGCGCGGCGTGGGCGGCGAACCGGGGCACCTCGGTGATCGGTGAGGGCCGGCCGGTGTAGTCGGTCAGCAGCGTCGACAACTCTGCGGAGAAGGTCGGATCCGCCTGTGCGTCGCGAAAGGCCTGCTCCAGCTGTTGCAGTGCCGCGACCAGCGCCTCGGGGACGAAGCGGCCGCCGAACTCCTCGAAGTGGCCGCCGGCGTCGGGCAGACCGGGTGTGGCCGACCCGGCTACGGGCGGTGGGGTCGTGGCGTGCAGTGACACGGCAGAGCTTCCTTCGTCGACAACGTGGGACGCCGACGAGACTAGCCGTCGCCGCCTCACCCGCGGAGCGACTTTCCGTGGGCGGACCGGTCACCCTCCCCGCCGACTGTGCGCAGACGACGACGACACGCCGACGAGGAGTGTCGTTGGCGCACAGTTGCGGGGGACTGGAGTGCCGGGGACCGGAGTCGAGGAACTCGTTCGAGGCTCAGTGCTTGTGCAGGGCCGGGTGGGCGCCGGCGGCGACCAGGTCGGCGACACCGCTGCGGGGGTCCCGGCCGGTCACCAGCGCCTCACCGACCAGGACCACGTCGGCGCCGGCGCGCGCCAGCTCGATCACGTCGTGCGGACCGCGGACGCCGGACTCGGCGACTCGGATGATCCCGCTCGGGATCTGCGGAGCCAGCCGGGCGAAGGTGCCCGGATCGACATCGAGGGTCTGCAGGTTGCGGGCGTTGACACCGATCAGCCGAGCCCCGGCCGCGACGGCCCGGCTCACCTCCTCGGCGGTGTGCACCTCGACCAGCGGGGTGAGCCCGATGGACTCCGCGCGCTCGATCAGGCAGACGAGCTCATCGTCGGACAGGGCGGCCACGATCAACAGCACCAGATCGGCACCGGCCGCCCGGGCCTCGAACAGCTGGTACGCCGTGACGATGAAGTCCTTGCGCAAGACCGGCACCGACACCGCGAGCCGGACCCGGATCAGATCGTCCAGGGTGCCGCTGAAACGGCGACCCTCCGTCAGCACCGAGATCGCCGCCGCGCCACCGGCCTCGTACTCGGCGGCCAGGGCTGCCGGGTCGTCGATGCTGGCGAGCGCGCCCTTGCTCGGGCTGGACCGCTTGACCTCGGCGATCACGGACACACCCGGGCCGCTGAAGACGGGCATCGGGTCGATCGCCGGATCGATCTGGGCCACGCGCCGCTTCAGCTGATCCAGGCCCACCGCGGACTGCCGGACCGCGAGGTCCTCTCGCACTCCCGCGATGATCTCGTCCAGGACGCCCACTGCTGGAACCGCCTCGCTCAGTCGGCGCCGTGGCCGAGCTTGCGCAGCACCACCGTCGCCACCAGGGAGGCGACCAGCAGGACGGCGCCGATGACCACGACGATCCAGTTCGGGTGCGGCGGGATGACGAAGCCGATCCCGCCGACGATGAAGCCCACGAGCGCGACGATCGAACCGACCCAGGCGGCCAGGGTACGGCCGTGGTGGACGTGCTTGGCCTGGGTGCTCCCGCTGCCCTGGTGCTGGGCAGTGGTGCCCTGCCGGACAGAACGGGCGCCCGGCGATGATGTCGAGGTCATGGCGTCCTTCGGCTTGCGCCGCGAACGGGACGGCCCGAGGGGTCAGGACGACTCGCGGCGAGTGTGCGTGTGCGGTGCTCCGTGAACCCCCATTGTGTCCCCTGTGGACTCGGATTGCACATCGGGGTCGGCCGCGTCGCCCGGTGCGGACGTGGGTGATGGACCGCCGGCATCCGGTGCGGCCACCGTCGGGTCCTCGCCGGCGTCGAGTGCCTGCCAGGCCCGGGTCGGGTCGTCGGCGAGCTCGACGCCGGTGACGGGTGCGCCGCGCTCGAAGCGGGCCGTACGCACGGGCCAGCGTGTCGCTCGCACCAGCATGAGCAGGGCCCCGGCCGTCACCAGGACACCGGCACCCGCGTACACCCAGGGCCAAGCGGTCGACGCCAACGCGAAGCTGTCCACCAGGGAGATCTGGGCCAGGCGGGTCCGGACCCCCTCGGCGTTGGGGGGCTGCCGGAGCAGCCCGACGACGGCCATCCCGGCACCCGACAGGGCCAGCACCACGGCGACGACCTGACGGCCGCGAGCGCGCAGCACGAGCGCGAGCAGCAGCCCGGCGAGCACCACGGCGGCGATGGCCCAGGTCAGCCCCCCGGTCGCCTCGTTGCCGCTGAAGGTGACGCGCGCGCCTTCGCCGCTGGCGGTCCACCAGGCCTGGCTGCCCGCGATCAGCCCCAGCACGCCGCCGACCAGCAGGGCGGCGAAGGCGGCCGCGCGGGTGCGGCCGGCGGGTGTCCGCGGCGCCGCGACCTCCCCTGCGCTCATCTCCCCTGCGCTCATCTCCCCTGCGCTCATCCGGCCGGCGTGAACGTCTGGGCGACCGCTATGGCGCGGACCACGGCCGCCGCCTTGTTCTGGGTCTCCTGGTCCTCGGTGGGTGGCTGGGAGTCCGCCACGATGCCGCCGCCGGCCTGGACGTACGCGGTTCCGTCCTTGAGCACCGCGGTCCGGATCGCGATCGCGGCATCCGCGTCGCCGCCGAAGGCGAAGTAGCCGACGACCCCGCCGTACAACGCGCGCCGAGACACCTCGAGCCGGTCGATGATCTCCATCGCCCGGACCTTCGGGGCGCCCGACAGCGTGCCCGCCGGGAAGGCCGCGAGGACGGCATCGAGCGCACTGCGGCCCTCGGCGATCTGCCCGGTGACGGTCGACTCCAGATGCATGATGTGGCTGTAGCGGCGTACCTCCATGAACTCCACCACCGCGACCGTTCCTGGTCGGCAGACCCGGCCCAGGTCGTTGCGACCCAGATCGACCAGCATCACGTGCTCGGCCCGCTCCTTCGGGTCCGCGAGCAGCTCTGCCTCCAGCGCGGCATCCGCCTCCGGAGTCGCGCCCCGCGGCTTGGAGCCGGCGATCGGGTGGGTTACCGCCGTGTCGTCCTTCACCGTGACCAGTGCCTCCGGTGAGGATCCGACGATGTCGAACGGGCGGCCCTGCGGGTCGGTGAGCCGGAGCAGGTACATGTACGGGCTCGGGTTGAGTAGCCGCAGCACGCGATAGACATCGAGCGCGTCGGCGTCGGTGTCCACCTCGAACCGCTGGCTCACCACGATCTGGAACGCCTCGCCGGCCTTGATCTCTTCCACCGCCGCCGACACCGCGGACTGGAACTCCTCCGGCGTGCGCTGACGTCGGATCGGCAGCGTCTGCTCGACGTCCAGACTGACCACGGCCGACGGTGTCGGCTGAGCCAGGGCGGTGGTCAGCGCCTCGACCCGCGCCACCGCGTCCGCGTACGCCTCGTCCACCCGTTCGTCACTGGCGTCGAAGTTGATCGCGTTCGCGATCAGCCACACCTCGCGGTCGTAGTGGTCGAGCACCACCAGATCGGAGGCGAGCAGGAAGGTGAGTTCGGGGATGTCGATGTCTCGCGGGTTGCTGTCCGGAAGCTTCTCCAGCCGACGGACCGCGTCGTATCCGAGGTAGCCGACCATGCCCGAGGTCAGCGGGGGCAGTTCCGGGTCGCCGTCGGCCGTGGCCGGCGTGTGCAGCAGGCGCAACGTCTCGCGCAACGCCTCCAGCGGGTCACCCTCGGTCGGCAGCCCCGCCGGCACGTTTCCCTGCCAGACCGCCTCGCCGCCGATCTCGCTCAGCGCGGCCGCCGACCGCACCCCGATGAAGGAGTAGCGCGACCAGACACCCTGTTCGGCCGACTCCAGCAGATAGGTCCCGGCGCGGTTGCCGGCGAGCTTGAGATAGAGGCTGATCGGGGTCTCCGCGTCGGCGAGCAGGCGCCGGTAGACCCCGACGACGCGCTGGCTGCGGGCCGCCTCACGGAAGCCGTCCAACGTGGGAACGATCGTGCCGATCATGCGCGCGCCGTCTCACGCGACCACAGGACCCGGCCGTCGAAGCACGTGCGATCGCCGGTGTGGCAGGCCGGACCCTCTTGGTCCACTTGGACGAGGAGGGTGTCACCGTCGCAGTCCAGCCGGACTTCGCGGACCCACTGCCGGTGGCCGCTGGTCTCGCCCTTCACCCAGAACTCCTGCCGGCTGCGCGACCAGAAGGTGGTGCGGCCGGTGGTCAGCGTGGCGTGCAGTGCCGCGTCGTTCATCCAGCCCACCATCAAGACCTCACCGGTGTCGAATTGCTGGATCACCGCGGCCACCAGCCCGGCCGCGTCCCGCTTGAGCAGCTGGGCGATGTCCGGGTCGAGCTGGCCGGGCTCGCGCGTTCCGGGCTGGGGTGTTCCGGGCTGGGGTGTTCCGGGCTGGGGTGTTGCCGGCTGGGGGGTTCCCTGCCCGGGGGCGCCCGCTGGCGGGATGGCTGAGGCCGGGATGCCCGGTTCGTGCACGGCGTTCACTCCGACATTCTCCCGGCCCACCGCGCCTGGACGCGAACCGGTTTGCTCCGCGGACCCCTCAGCGCCGAGCCGTCGGCGTCACTGCAGGGCGACACCGAACCAGGACAGCGCGAACTCCTTGTAGAAGCGCAGGCCGATGGCGGCGACGACGATCAGGTACCAGACCGCGACGATCGTGATCTGGTAGGAGCGCAGCGTCCGGCCGGCGCGTACGCCCCACCGCCCCAAATGCCCGGCCGCCAGATTGTGCACCGTCACCGCGACGACGGTGGGGATGGTGATGCTCCAGACGAGCATGCACCACAGGCAGAGGGCACCGATCACGTACAGGCTCTGGGTCTGCAGCCAGGTGATGAACACCGCGGCCGAGACGACACCGATCTCCAGGCCGACCCAGTACCAGCGGCGGAACCGCGCGCCGGCCAGCAGCGCCGCGGCGGTGGTGACGACGACGGTGAAGCCGATGATTCCGAGCAACGGGTTGGGGAAGCCGAACAACGCCCCGGCGCGGGACTGCATCACCGGACCGCAGGCGATGAAGGGGCTGAGGTTGCAGCCCAGCTCGGTCGCCGGATTCTGCAACAGCCGGATCCGGTCGATGGTGAGCATCATGGCCGCGAACAAGCCCACCGCGCCGGTCACGGCCAGCAGGACGGCCAGCGCTGTGCGCGCCCCTCTCGGCGGGAGGTCGTTCTCGACGACCTCCGTCCCGAAGGGCTCGAGGTGGGGTCGCGCCGAGCCGCTCGGGTCCACGTCAGCTCGCGACAATCTGGTCCACCTTGGCCTTCAGCGCATCGCCGCTCGGGGTCTGCTCCTGCTTCTCGCCGTTGATGAACATCGTCGGAGTCCCGCTCACCCCGGCGGCCGCCGACGCGGTGGTGTTGGCGGTGATCCAGTCGGTGTACTTGCTGTTCTGGATGCAGGTCTGGGCTGCGGAGTTGACGCCGTGCTGGGCGGCGAAGTCGGCGAATTGAGCGGCACCCCAGCCGTCGGTGTCGGCGCTGTGGTTCGCGTAGAGAGCGGCGTTGACGTCGACCCACTTCTCGGCGTCGTTGGCCGCGACGCAGGCGCCGGCGCTGCCGGCCTGGGTGCCGTAGTCGGTGACGATCTGGATGTTGTGATAGCTGACCGAGGTGTCACCCGCGGCGACCAACTGGTTGAGGAGCTGGTCGTTGGCGGCCTCGAACTCCTGGCAGTGCGGGCAGGAGTAGTCCACCCACAGGTCGATCTTGGCCTTGGCGTCGGCCGGTCCGATGCGGACCGCGGTGCCCTCGACGACGAACGGCACACTGACGTTGTCGACGGTGACGGTGGTGTTCGCCTGCGGCGCAGTGCCGCTCTGGCCGCGGAGGCCGAAGAAGACCGCGGTCCCGATCATGGCGGCGACGACCAGGACCAGCGCACCGACGAGCACCAGCTGGCGGATCAGGCGGCGCCGCTTGGCCGCGGACGCCTCCTGCTGCTGGCGCAGGCGGACCTGCTGGCGTCGGTCGGTCGGCGTGTCGGCCACGGATGGTCCCTTCGGTCAGACGTCCTGCGTCGGTCGAGCCTGTTGATCGGTGCGCGCGTTTCGCCGACGCACACATGGCGGGCGGTCGGCCACGGACCGAGGTGATCGCCCCGCAGCGCCGAAGCGGTGCAGAGCGCCCGTCGTCGGTCGCCAACGAACGAGAACTGGGGATCGTTTCGGCCCCGTCTCACGTCGGGACCTTCGGCCCTGCGAGCACGCCTACCTCGGCTCGGCGCCTCAGGTCGTGTGCAGGGCGCCGACCGGTCGCGGATGCAGCGCCAGCACGGCGTCGGCGACCGGGGTGTCGCCGGTGGTGAGCTCGATGGTGGTCCGGTTGAGCTGGTCGTCGAACAGCGCCTCGGCGATGAACGCGGCCACGTCCGCCCTCGGCACCGAGCCGTACGCGATCGCCGGCCCCGCGCTCACACGTCCGGTGCCCGCGTCGTTCAGCAGGGTGCCGGGCCGGATGATCAGCCAGTCCAGCTCGGTCGCGGCCAGGGCCACGTCCGCGCGCCGTTTCACGGCCATGTAGTGCTCGAAGCCCTCCGATCGCGCTGCGCCGCGGCCGGCGTCCATGAACACCGAGACCAGCACGAACCGTCGGATGCCGCAGGACCGGGCGGCCTCGGCGGCCTTGACCAGGCCGTCGCCGTCGATGGCGGTGGTCTGGTCGGGGCCGGTGCCGTGGGCCCCGGCGCTGAAGACGACGGCGTCGTGTCCGGCCATCCGTGCGGCGAGCTGCTCCGCGGTGTCGCTGATCAGATCGCCCGCGACGGGGGCGGCCCCCGTGGTGGCGATCCGCTCCGCCTGCTCGGGCGAGCGGTGCAGCCCGGTCACCCGGGCGCCTCGCGCGGTCAGGATGGCGGCCAGCGGGCGGCCCACTCCCCCGGCCGCGCCGATCAGGAAGACGCTGCGGCCGGAAGGCCCGGGATTCTCTGTCATGGGGTCACTGTCTCGCGACCGGCGGATCGTCCGCGCAGGGGCCTCGGTCTGCCGCCGTCTCGCTGCCGCGAACTGCCGGGAGTTCCCGGCAGTTCGCAGCAGTGACGCACCCGCCAGGACTCTGGCGCACCCGCCGGGACTGTTGGGTGAGCGGGCTAGCATGGCCGGTCGTGACGTCCTCTGCCGTGAAGACCTTCGTCGCGAGCGAGCGGGCCGAGCTCTGCGATCTCTTCGACCAGGTGGGGCCCGATCACCCGACGCTGTGCGAGGGCTGGCTGACTCACGATCTGGCCGTGCACCTGTGGCTCCGCGAGAACGATCTGGTCGGCGCCGGTGGGCTGCTCATCAAGCCGCTCGCCGGGGTGCTGGAGCGGCGGATGGCCGCGACCAAGGACCGCTGGAGCTACGCCGAGCTGGTCGACAAGCTCCGGCAGGGTCCGCCGCGCTGGTCCCCGCTCGGGATCGCCCCGCTCGACGTCGCCGTCAACACCGCGGAGCTGTTCGTCCATCACGAAGACGTCCGTCGAGCTGGTGAGGCGGTGGAACCTGCGCGGATCCTCGATCCGGAGGTCGAGGACTGGATCTGGAAGCGGTTGGGGACCCTGGCGCGCCCGTTGTTCCGCCGCGTTCGGGTGGGGATCGTGCTGGAACGGCTGGGCAGCGGCGGGGATCACAGCGACCCGCAGGCCATCCGCGCGGCGCCCGGAACATCGACGGTCACCCTGGCCGGCCTGCCGAGTGAACTGCTGCTCTACGCCAACGGCCGCACCCGCGCTGCCGAGGTCAAGCTCATCGGCGAGCCGGAGGCGATCGACATCCTGCACGCCGCCGATCTCCGCATCTAGCCGTGGGCTGATCTCCGCCGAGCCACGACCATTCCCGATGGTGCCCGACCGATGTTGCCCGACCGATGGTGCCTGGTCAACCAACCTTTACAACCGAAACTCCAGCGTCCGCGGTGACCTGTCCGTAACAGCGAACCACTAAGGTTGCGGCGATGACGGCTGAGCTGACGCTGGGTGCCGAGGAAGAGCTGCACCTCATCGATCTCAACAGCGGGAACCTGTCGGCACGGGCCCCGCAGTTGCTGTCCAAGCTGCCCGGAGCCAACTTCTCCGCCGAGATCCAACGCACCACCGTGGAGACCAATACCGAAGTCGTCGACACCCTGGACGGACTGCGCGACGAGTTGCTCCGGCTGCGACGGGCCCTGGTCGAGGTCGCCCAGTCCGAGGGCCTGGGGGTCGCCGCCGTCGGCACCGCGCCACGGTCGGCGTTCGCCGACTTCGAGCTCACCACGACGGGCCGCTACGGCCGGATGCAGGAGCAGTACCGGCTCCTGGTCGATGAGCAGCTGATCTGCGGCCTGCAGATCCACGTCGGTGTCTCCGACCGCGATCGGGCGGTCGAGATCACCCAACGGATCGCCCGTGACCTGCCGCTGCTCCTCGCCCTGGCGGCCAGCTCGCCGTTCTGGAACGGCCAGGACACCGGGTACGCCAGCATCCGCACGATCATCTGGCAACGCTGGCCCACCGCAGGCTCGACCGGTCCGTTGCGATCGGCGGCCGAGTACGACCGGCTGGTCGCCGATCTGATCAACACCGGGGTCATCGCCGACGCGAAGATGGCCTACTTCGACGTGCGGCCGTCCTCCCACGCCCCCACCCTCGAGCTGCGGGTATGCGACGCGTGCCCGGTGGTCGACGACGCCATCGTGGTGGCCGGCCTGTTCCGGGCGCTGGTGGCCGCCGCGGAGCACGAGATCGAGGCCGGCCGCCCGTTCGCGGCGGTGCCTCCCCCGATCCACCGCGCCGCGATCTGGCGCGCGGCCCGCGGCGGCCTGTCCAGCGATTTGCTCGACAACTCTCGGCACCCGCGCCCCATCCCGGCCGCGGTGGCGGTGCAGTCGCTGGTCGAGCGGCTCACCCCCCAGTTGCGCCGGCTCGGGGATTACGAGCAGGTCTCCGCGCTGACCGAGGCGATCCTGGCCCGGGGCAATTCCGCGGACCGGCAGCGGGCCGCCTTCGCCGAACGCGGCAAGTTGGAGGACGTGGTGGAGCTCGTGGTGAACGAGACCCACGGTCCGGCCGGCGGGATGGTGCCGGAGGTCCCGGTCCTGCGGACGTACCGGATCCGAGCGGGCGACGAAGCGGTCGGTCTGGGCGGCCACGCGCGCCCGGCGTACGCGGACCTGGTCGAGGCCTATCGCGCCATGGGCATCGACGACGTCCTGCGCGCCGAGACCGAGCGGGACCGCTGGATCGCAGAGCACGGCGTCACCTTCGGTGTGGAAGGGGCCCATCAAGCGTTCGCCGTCGACCTCATGCCGCGGATCATCAACCCGCACGAGTGGGAGGCGCTCAGCGCGGGGCTGACCCAGCGGGCCCGAGCCATCGAAGCCTTCCTGGCCGACTGCTACGGCGAGCGGCGGTTGCTCGAGGCCGGGCTGCTGCCTGAGGAGCGTGTCATCGGCTCGGCCGGCTGGCGCGAGGAGGCGACCCGGCTGCCGCGCGACGTGGTGCGGGCCCCGGTGATGGGCTTCGACCTGGTGCGCAACGAGTTCGGGGGCTGGCGGGTACTGGAGGACAATGTCCGCAATCCCAGCGGTGCGGCGTACGCGTTGGCCATCCGGCAGATGATCGACGAGATCCTCCCCGATCTACCGCGGCCGCCGGGGCTGCTCGACCCCACCGCCGCCCTGCCGCTGCTGCGGGAGACGCTGCTGGCCCGGACCGCACGAGGATCCGCCGGGGTCGCCGCGCTGTTGACCAACGGACCCGCCGCATCCGCGTGGTATGAGCACACGACACTTGCGGAGCGGGCCGGGCTGGTGCTGGTCCGGCCCGCCGACCTGGAGGTCCGCGACGGTCGCGTGATCCACCTGCCCGATGGCGCGGTGATCGACGCCCTCTATCTCCGGCTCGACGACGAGCTGGTCGACACCGTGGACGGCTCCGGGCGCCCGATCGGCGCCCAGCTGTTCGAGGCGGCGGAGAACGGCGGTGTGGTGCTGGCCAATGCTCCGGGCAACGGGATCGCCGACGACAAGGCGATGTATCCCTACGTCGCGGAGTTCATCGGCTACTACCTCGACGAGCGGCCGTTGCTGGAGTCGGTGCCGACCTATCGCACCGGCGACGAGGTCGAGCGCCGCGCGGTGCTGGAGCGGGTAGGTGAGCTGGTCACGAAGCCGGTCGACGGCCACGGAGGGCAGGGCGTGCTGATCGGACCGGATGCTACGGCGTCGGAGGTCTCCGCGCGGCGGGCGGCGATCGCCGGCGACCCCGATGCGTGGGTGGCCCAGGAGGTGGTGGCGCTCTCCTCGCATCCGACGTTCGTGGCCGGCCGGCTGCAGCCGCGGCGGGTCGACCTGCGCGCGTTCGTCTATGTCCGCGGCACCGGGCCCGACGACTGCACTCTCGCCCCGCTCGCGCTGACCCGGGTCGCCCCCCAAGGAAGCCTGGTGGTCAACTCCTCCCGTGGTGGCGGGGCCAAGGACACCTGGATCCTCCTCGAGGACACCGGACGAGCGCCGGCCGACGGCCACGTACGGTTGTCCGACACACCGAGCTGAAGAACCCCTCGGGCGCCTGCCGGTGGAAAGCTGCCCGGGGCAGCGCGACTCCCGACGTATCCGCCCTCCGATCCCCGACCCGAGGAGAACCGACACGATGTGTGGACTGGCCGGTGAGATCAGGTTCGACGGTCGTGCGGCCGACGTGGCAGCCCTCGGCCGGATGTGCGACTCCATGATCCGGCGTGGGCCGGACTCCTCGGGGGTCTGGTCCCGGGGCCCGGTCGCGCTGGGCCACCGCCGACTGTCGATCATCGACCTCAGCCCGGCAGGATCGCAGCCGATGGTCGACTCCGCCCTCCGGCTGAGCGTGGCGTTCAACGGCTGCATCTACAACTACCGCGATCTGCGCGCGGAACTGGAGAGCGCGGGCTACCGGTTCTTCTCCACCTCCGACACCGAGGTGATCGGCAAGGCGTACGCGCACTGGGGTCTGCACTTCGTCGACCACTTCCTCGGCATGTTCGCGTTCGCGGTCGTGGAGCACATCTCCGGCCGCGTGGTGCTCGGTCGCGACCGGCTCGGTATCAAGCCTCTCTATCTCGACAGCACGCCCGAGCGCCTCCGCTTCGCCTCCACCCTGCCCGCCCTGCTGGCCGCCGGGGGCACCGACACTTCGATCGACCCGGTCGCGCTGGCCTCGTACATGACGTTCCACTCGGTGGTGCCGGCACCCCGGACCATCCTCAACGGCGTCCGCAAGCTGCCGCCGGCGACGCTGCGGGTGATCGAGCCCGACGGCTCGTGGCGCGACCGGCTCTACTGGGAGCCGCCGTTCACCCGGGATCCGGCTCGGGCGGGTTGGACCGAGCGAGAGTGGCAGGAGGCACTCATCGCCCGGCTCCGGACAGCGGTCGAGCGGCGGATGGTGGCCGATGTCCCGGTCGGTGTGCTGCTCTCGGGCGGGATCGACTCCTCCCTCGTCGTGGCCCTCCTGGCCGAGGCCGGGCAGCACGGTCTGAAGACCTTCAGCATCGGCTTCGACGCCGCGGGCGGGGAGTCCGGCGACGAGTTCGAGTACTCCTCGCTGGTGGCTCGCCGCTTCGACACCGACCATCACCGGATCAAGATCGACACTGCGAAGTTGCTGCCGGGCATCGACGCCGCGGTGGCTGCGATGAGCGAGCCGATGGTCAGTCACGACTGTGTCGCGTTCTACCTGCTCAGCGAGGAGGTGGCGAAGTCGATCACGGTGGTGCAGTCCGGCCAGGGGGCGGACGAGGTGCTCGGCGGCTACGACTGGTATCCGCCGCTGCTGCCGGTCGCGCGGGAGGACGCGGTGGAGGCGTACGCGGAGGTGTTCTTCGACCGGCGTTGGCCCGCCATGTCCGGGCTGCTGCAACCCGGCTGGCTGATCGATCACGACGCGCCGACCGCGTTCATCGCCGAGCGCTTCGCGCGGCCGGGTGCGCGGACCGCGGTCGACGCCGCGCTGCGGAACGACACCACCATCATGCTGGTCGACGACCCGGTGAAGCGGGTGGACAACATGACCATGGCCTGGGGCCTGGAGGCTCGGGTGCCGTTCCTGGACCACGAACTGGTCGAGTTCGCCGGCACCATCCCGCCCGAGCTCAAGCTCGCCGATGGCGGTAAGGGCGTGCTGAAGCGCGCCAGTCGCGGCATCGTCCCGGACGAGGTGATCGACCGGACCAAGGGCTACTTCCCGGTGCCGGCGATCCGGCAGCTGGAGGGCCCCTATCTCGAGCGGGTGCGGGGCGCCCTGACCGATCCCGCCGCCCGGGACCGGGGCCTGTTCCAGCCCGCGGCCGTGGACCGGCTCCTGGCCGCTCCGAACGAGACCCGCACCACCCTCGGCTCCAACGCGCTGTGGCAGCTCGCCCTGCTCGAGATGTGGCTGCAGGAGCACGGCGTCCGATGACGGCGGAGGTCACCGGGCCGGCACAGGCCGCGGCAGCGGCACGGTCATCCGGCTCCGCGCTCGCCGAACGCCTGGTCCCGCTGTGGGGCAGCTGGGCGCCGACGCTGTCGCCAACGGCCGACCGGCTGGCCTTCGTCAGCGACCGTTCCGGCGTGCCGCAGCTGTACGTCCAGGATCTTCCCGTAAAGGGCGAGCCGGTGCGGATCACCCTGTCCGCGGATCCGGTGGTCGCGGTCAGCTGGTCGGCGGACGGCGGCTGGTTGGCCGCCGCAGTGGCCACCGACGGTGGCGTCCGGACCCAGGTCTGGGTGGTCCGCCCGAACGGCACCGACCCCCGCCGGATCGCCGGCTCGGCGCACGTGCACGCCGAGCTCGGTCCGTGGACCCGCTCCGGTCACCGGGTCGCGGTCTGCATCCCGCGTCCCGCGCGGGGCAAGGTGGACGCGGGTACCGACGCCTTCCTGGCCGACCCGGCGACCGGTGGGCTGACCCCGCTCGCCAGCGGCGAGCTGATCCACGTGCTCGACATGTCGGTCGACGAGCATCTGGTCATCCTCCGCGACGGTCAGCGCAGCAAGCAGTTCTGCGTGGTGGTGGACCGCGAGGCCGACGCGGACCACCCGCTGCTGCCGTATCCGGCCGCCGGCGACACCGAGCGAGCGATCATCCGCCCCGCTCCCGACGGGCGCGGGCCGTTGGTGGCCTACCTGGCGACCGACGCCGCCCTGCCCCGCCGCCAGTGCGTCGCCCTGCCGCTCGGTCCGAACGGCTGGCGGGGTCAGTCGGGCGTGTTGGCGCCTCGCGAGGATGCCGAGCTGGAGACCCTCGACGCCGACGACGCGGGCCGACTGCTGCTGCTGGTCTGGAACGTGTCCGGCGGGCGCAGTGAGGTCGAGCTGTACGACACGAGCAGCGATCAGCGGCGCCCGGTGCCTGAGTTGCCGGGTCAGGTCGTCTCCGGTGCGCTGCTCAGCCGCGACGGTTCACGGGTCGTGGTGACCGTGGAGGGACCGGACCGGCCGCGCCGGGTCTGGTCGCTGGACGTCGCCACCGAGACCTGGTCGCCCGCGACCACGGGTCCCGAGGCGATGCCCACCGGGCTGGTCTCACCCGAGCTCGTCCGGTTCCCGGCTCGAGACGGGCTCGAGCTGTCGGGCTGGCTCTATCGCGTGCCGGGCCGCACCGAGCCGGGCCCGGCCATGCTCAGCCTGCACGGTGGTCCGGAAGCGCAGGAGCGGCCGACCTTCAACCCGCAGCATCAGGCGATGCTCGCCGCGGGCATTGCGGTCTTCGCGCCGAACATCCGCGGCTCGTCGGGTTTCGGCCGGGCGTACGTCCGGGCCGACGACGTGCACGGCCGGCGCGATGCCTTCGACGACGTGATCGTCTGCGCCCAGTATCTGATCGAGTCCGGCATCGCCGACCCGCAGCGGCTGGCGGTGACCGGCCGCTCGTACGGCGGCTATCTGACCCTGGCCTCGCTCGCCTTCACCCCGGGCGTGTTCGCCGCCGGTGTCGACATCTGCGGAATGTCTGACCTGCTGAGGTTCTATCGCGACACCGAGCCGTGGATCGCCGCCGCCGCGGTCAGCAAGTACGGCCACCCGCAGCGCGACCGGACCCTGCTGCGGGCCATCTCGCCGCTGCGTTTTGCGGTGAACATCGACGTACCGCTGCTCGTCGTCCACGGCGAACTGGACACCAACGTCCCGATCGGGGAGGCGCATCGGATCGTCGCGGCCCTGAAGGCCCTGAACCGTCCGGTGGAATACCTCCAGTTGGACGGTGAAGGCCACGAGTACCGGCGCACCGACTCGCGGGTGCGACTGATCGAGACCACGCTGGAGTTCCTGACCCGCAATCTCTGACGGGAGGTGGAGCGTGCCCGGCAGCTCGCGATGCCCGCAGGCTTCGGCCGGTTGACGAACGTGTTGATGGTCAACTAGATTGACTGTCAATCACCTTGACGATTGGAGCCACAGATGCCGGTGCTGACCGCTCCCCCGGAGCCCACCCATGATCTCGGCGCGACACGATTCACGTCCCTCGCCACCCCCAGCCGGGGGACGACCGCGACCGCGGTGTGGCGCGTCGAGATCGCAGCCGGCGCGCCGGCCACGCCCCACTCGCTCACCCGCGAGGAAGTGTTCGTCGTCCTCGACGGATCGGCGTCGGTCATCCTCGACGGCGAACGCCGTTCGGCGGGCCGTGGAGATGCCATCGTCGTGCCCGCCGGCGTGACGCTCGTCCTCGCGAACGTGGGCCCGGCGCCACTGCGGCTGCTCTGCTGCATGCCGGTCGGAGGACAGGCCCGGCTCGCCGACGGCACGACCTTCACACCCCCCTGGGCCGAGTGACCCACCGAACCGGCGACGAGATCCCCCTGGCTCGGCTCTTCGCCATCGCGTATCGAGAACTCGTCGACGGCCTCCACGACGAACTCCGCCGGCGGGGATGGACCGATGTCCGCCCGGCGTTCGGATTCGTGCTGCTCGCCCTACGTGACCGGCCCCGGACCGCGACCCAACTGGCCGCAACGCTCGGCACGAGCAAGCAGGCCACGTCCAAACTGGTCGAGGCCATGCAGAATGCCGGATACCTCCGTTCGGCCGACGCTCCGGACGGCCGGCAGCGGCCCGTGGAGTTGACCGACCGTGGCCTGACGCTGCTCGACGCGGTCGAGGACATCTACGCCGTCCTGGAGCGCCGGTGGGCCGAGCTGCTCGGGTCCGACGCGGTCGATCGGCTGCGGCGAGACCTGGTGACCGTTCTGACCTCACCCGACACCGGACGGCTGCCCATCGTGCGGCCTCCGGCCTGAGCCCGGTCCCCGGTCAGATCGGTGCATCCCCGTGAGCGGTGCGGTGCAGCCCGCGCCCGAACTGGGTGCTCCCGCAGCGGCGTCAGCTCAGCTCGCGGCTGATCGGCGGCGCGGCATTGCCGGCCAGATCCTCGGCGATCGCACAGTAGAGGACCGGCGCTGCCGTGCGGGGTACGACCGTGGGCACCCGCCGATACGCCTGGTAACCCGCCGGGTCCGCACACGAGGTGATGGCCGCGGGGCCGTACTTGATCCGGTAGTTCGCGATCTCCGGCGGCGCGAACACCGGCTGGACCCGGAAGCTCGCCTGAGTCTCGTCGACCGAGATCCGCGGGGTGAGCACCGGTGGGGTCAGATCGCGCTGCAGGACCACTCGGGCGGTGGGGAGCGACCCGCTCGGGTCGGCCACGCACCAGACGAAGAAACCCTCCTCGGCCGGCAGACTGGCGGTGATCGGCGTCGGCTGCGGTCCGGCGACGACACGCGCGGTGTATGTCGACGGGTCCGCGCACGCGTCCGCGTCGGTGAGCGGCGCAACACCGGTTCGCAGTTCCGACCGGTTCGGGGCGATGACCCGCGCAGTGACCTCGTCCGTGCCCGCCGACACGGCGGTGACCGAGGGGTCGACGACCAGACCGGGACGCGGCAGCGGGCAGCCCTCGGCCAGGGCGAACCGGCCGCCCGGGAAGCAGGCGCTCAGACCCTGGACCGAGATCGCGTAGCTGGTGTCGGGGACGACGCTCGCACCGTCGGCGGTCCGTTCGCACGGCTTGTTGAGCCAGCAGTCCCCGCCGGTTGCCGCCCGCACGGTGGTCGTGTTGATCATGCCGACGACCCGGGTGGCCCGGTCGAACAGTGGCGAACCGGAACTGCCGCCGAGCACGCCCGGGCAGTCCACCGCCTGTGCGGAGTCGAAGAACCAGCCGAACTCGATCACGCCGACCGGTGCTCCGGTCACGCAGCGGCCGATGCGCGGCGAGACCTGGTTCGGCGGCACGCCGGCGACCGGGACGCCGACGTTGGTGACCACCCGGCGCGACGGCAGCGGAGCCACCGGTCGGAACCCCGTGATCCCCTCGGCCGCCAGCCGGCCGACCGTCGTGCTGAGCTCGAGCACCGACACGTCGGTGCCGTTCATCGAGCTGTAGGCCACCCGGTTGGTCTGCACGCTGAGCGGCGCGGTCCGGCCCCCGCGGCCGAACACCACGCCTCCGTCCGCCGGTTGGTCGACCCCGACCGCCGTCGGTGGCAGGATCCGTCCCTGCGCGCAGTGCCCGTTCGTGACGACGTACGCGGGAGTGTCCGCCGACGCCGTGTCGATCATCCAGCCGGTGCACGAGGCGCCGCCTTCGCGGACCTGCGCGACCCCGGCATATTGCGCGGCCTGTACGCCGTCGAGCGGCGCTGCCGGCTGGCTGGCCGAGGCCACCTCGACGGTGAACGGCCACCAGCCGTCCCGCTACAGCGTGAAACCGACGGCCAGCGCCGCCACCAGCACCGCGGCGGTCAGCGAGCCGAGCGCGACATGCAGTGCGGACGGGCTGCGCACGGGCTCCTCCTCGGGTCAGGAGTCACCCTAGTGACCCGGGGGTGTCCGCGGGCAGCCCCCGCACACGGTTGTTCGGTCGGCCCCGCCGGCTCAGCCGAGCTTCGCCAAGATCAGCTCACGGACCCGGGCCGCATCGGCCTGCCCGCGCATCTGCTTCATCACCGCGCCGATCAACGCACCGGCTGCCTGGACCTTGCCGGCCCGGATCTTGTCGGCCACGTCCGGGTTCGCGGCGATCGCGGCGTCCACGGCCGAACCCAGCGCCCCGTCGTCGGACACCACCGCCAGGCCCCGGCTCGCCACCACCTCCGCCGGGCTGCCCTCGCCGGCGATCAGACCGTCGAAGACCTGGCGCGCCAGCTTGTCGTTGATGGTCCCGGCGTCCACCAGCGCCTGGACCTCGGCGACCTGGGTCGGGCTCACGCCGATCTCGGTCAGGTCGGCGCCGGCCTCGTTCGCTCGTCGGGCGAGTTCGGTCAGCCACCACTTCCGGGCGCTCTGCGGTGAGGCTCCGGCCGCGACGGTCGCGTGGATGAGGTCGACCGCGCCCGCGTTGACCGCGTCCCGCAACTCCAGGTCGGAGAAGCCCCAGTCCGCACTCAGCCGCTTCAACCGTTCGGCCGGCGGCTCGGGCAGCGTGCTGCGCAGCTGCTCGACCCAGTCTCGGCTCGGCGCGATCGGCACCAGATCGGGTTCGGGGAAGTAGCGGTAGTCCTCGGCCTGTTCCTTGCTCCGGCCCGGGGTGGTGACACCGGTGTCCTCGTGCCAGTGCCGGGTCTCCTGGGTGATCGGCTTGCCGGCCTGCAGCCGGGCGGCCTGCCGGGTGATCTCGTACCGGACGGCTCGCTCCACGCTGCGCAGCGAGTTGACGTTCTTGGTCTCGGTCCGGGTGCCGAGCGGGGCGCTGGGCGAGGGCCGCAACGAGACGTTCGCGTCGCAGCGCAGCGAGCCCTGCTCCATCCGGACGTCGGACACCTCCAGCGCGCGGAGCAACTCCCGCAGCATGGCAACGTACGCCCGGGCGACCTCCGGTGCCCGCGCGCCTGCGCCCTCGATCGGCCTGGTGACGATCTCGATCAGCGGTACACCCGATCGGTTGTAGTCCAGCAGCGAGTAGTCGGCGCCGTGGATCCGGCCCGTGCTGCCCCCCACATGCAAGGACTTGCCGGTGTCTTCTTCCATGTGCGCCCGTTCGATGCCGATCCGGTACGTCTCCACCGAGCCGTCATCGCCCGGGAGCTCGACCTCGGTCCAGCCGTCGTACGCGATCGGTTCGTCGTACTGGCTGATCTGGTAGTTCTTCGGCATGTCGGGATAGAAGTAGTTCTTCCGGGCGAACCGGCACCACGGCGCGATCGAGCAGTTCAACGCCAGACCGATCCGGATCGCCGACTCCACCGCGGTCGCGTTGACCACCGGCAACGAACCGGGCAGACCCAGGCAGACCGGGCAGGTCTGGGTGTTGGGCTCGGCACCGAACGCGGTCGAGCAGCCGCAGAACATCTTCGAGGCGGTGTTCAGCTCCACATGCACCTCGAGCCCGAGCACCGGGTCGAAGTGTGCGAGCGCCTCGTCGTAGGTCAGTACCGGTTCGGTCATCGAGCGATCCCCTCGTCCAACTCTGGGCACTTCGAACTGAGCGGGCCGCCCCACGCCGAGACGAGCTCGCGCTCCAGCGCGGCGCCGACCCGATAGAGCCGGTCGTCGGCCAGCGGCGGCGCCATCACCTGCAGTCCGACCGGCAGGCCGTCCTCGGGAGCCAACCCGATCGGGAACGAGGCGCTGGCGTTGCCCGCCAGGTTGGACGGGATGGTGCACAGGTCGTTCATGTACATGGCCAGCGGGTCGTCCACCTTCTCCCCGATCGGAAAGGCGGTGACCGGCGTGGATGGCGAGACGAGCACGTCGACGCGTGAGAAGGCCGCATCGAAATCGCGACTGATCAGGGTGCGGACCTTCTGCGCCTGCCCGTAGTAGGCGTCGTAGTAACCGCTGGACAATGCGTACGTCCCGATGATGATCCGCCGCTTCACCTCCGCACCGAACCCGGCCGCCCGGCTGAGCGCCATCACCTGCTCGGCGCCGTTCACGCCGTCATCGCCGACCCGCAAGCCGTAGCGCATGGCATCGAACTTCGCCAGATTCGAGGAAACCTCGCTGGGCATGATCAGGTAGTAGGCCGGCAGCGCGTAGACGAAGTTCGGGCAGGACACCTCGACGATCTCCGCGCCTCGGCGGCCCAGCAGGTCCACGGCCTCGCGGAAGCGCTGCTCGACGCCCGGAGCGTATCCATCGCCGGAGAACTCCCGGACGATGCCGATCCGCAGCCCGGACACGTCCCCGGACCGGGCCGCCGCCACGATCGGCGGCACGGGCGCATCGATCGAGGTCGAGTCCAGCGGGTCGTGACCGGCGATCACCGCGTGGAGCAGGGCGGCGTCGAGCACGGTCCGCGCGCACGGGCCGGGCTGGTCGAGGCTGGAGGCCATCGCGACCAGGCCGTAACGGGAGGTGCCGCCATAGGTCGGCTTGACCCCCACCGTGCCCGTGACGGCGGCCGGCTGCCGGATCGAGCCGCCGGTGTCGGAGCCGATGGCCAGCGGTGCCTCGAATGCCGCCAGCGCCGCCGCCGAGCCGCCGCCGGACCCGCCAGGGATCCGGTCGGTGTCCCACGGGTTGCGGGTCGGGCCGTAGGCGGAATTCTCCGTGGACGAGCCCATGGCGAACTCGTCCATGTTGGTCTTGCCCAGGATGATCAAGCCGGCGTCGAGCAGCCGGCGGGTGACCGTGGAGTCGTAGGGCGGGTGCCAGCCCTCGAGGATCTTCGACCCGCAGGTGGTGGGAGCCCCGGTGTAGGTGAAGACGTCCTTCAGGGCCAACGGGACCCCGGCCAGCGGACCGACCGGCTCGCCCGCGGAGATCTTCGCGTCCACGGCGGCCGCCTGGGCCAGCGCCCGCTCCCCGTCGACGTACAAGAAGGCGTGGACGGTCTCGTCCACGGCGGCGATCCGGTCCAGATGCGCCTGGGTCACCTCGACCGCGCTGAGGTCACCGGTGGCGATGTCGGTCGCCAACTCGGCGGCGCTGCGCCGGATCAGCGCGTCGGTGCTCATGCTTCCTCCCCGAGGATCCGCGGCACGCGGAACCGGTCCTGCTCGCTCGCCGGCGCGGCGGCCAGGACGTCGGCGACCGGCAGCGACGGCCGTACCTCGTCGGTCCGGAACACATTGCTCAGCGGCAGGGCGTGCGATGTCGGCGGGATGTCCTCCGCGGCCACGTCGGCCACACTCATCACGGACTCGAGGATGACGTCGAGCTGCGGGGCGAGGTGCGCGAGCTCCTCGTCGCTGAGCTCCAGCCGCGCCAGCCGAGCCAGCGCGGCGACGTCGTCGGGGGTGAGCGCCACGGCGGGTGCACTCCTTCGGGTTGGTTTCGGGCGTGGTCATCCTAGGAGGTCCGCCCGCTCGACCCCGTCATCAGCAGCCCGCACGCGTCACGAAGCCCGACCCGCCCGAGCGTGTCGTCCTTCGGGCAACGAGGTGGGCTGCGGGGTCAGTCGACGGGCCGCAGCACCAGCCCGGTCTTGAGCTTGGGGGTGAAGAAGGTCGATTTGGGCGGCATCAACAACCCCTCCCGCGCGGTGCGCTCGATCTCCTCGATGCCGACGGGCCGGATCAGCACCGCGGCCGCCGCCCGGCCGTCGGCTATCGCGGTGAGCACCTGCTCCAGCCCGTGCTGATAGGTGACCTCCAGCGGTAGGTCAGCCAGCGCGGCTTCCAGCCAGGCACCGTCGAGGGTGCGCACGTCGTCGAACGCACCCGGTCGCGGGCTCAGGGTCCAGGTGCCGGCGGCGGTGTGCAGGACGAGGTAGCCGTCGCGTTCCATCGCTCGCAGCGTGTCCGGGGTCGGTGCGGCGGCCGGCGACACCTCGAAGCGGCGCCGTAGTGCGGTCAGCAGCTCGTCCGCCGCGATGCCGTCGTAGAGCCGGTGGATGGCCGCGATGCTCAGCTGGTCGGCGACCAGCTCGTTGACGAAGGTCAGCGTCTCCTCGGCGGCGGTGTCGGTACGCCCGGTGGCCGACCGCACCTCGTCGCGGTACGTCCGCGCCACTCCGTAGCGGTGGTGCCCGTCGGCGATCAGCACGTCGTCGGCGGCGAGTACCGCCTGGATGGCGGCGATCCGTTCGGGGTCGGTGACGCGCTCGACGACGTGGGTGACCTCGTCCTCGGTCACCGTCCCGATCGGCTCCCCCGACTCGCGGAGCAGCGCGGTCAGTCCGGTCGCGAGCGAGACCCCCCACACCGGCGAGAGGTTCGCGCGGGTCGCGCGAGTCAGGTCGAGCCGGTCGGTCGAGGCCTTGGGCGTGGTCCGTTCGTGCGGGAGGACGCGGGTCGGCGGTACGGCCTCGGCGGACGAGACCGCACCCGGGTCGAGGACCTCGAGTCCGCCCAGCACACCGGCGATGTCGCGGTCGCGACCCAGGTCGTCGGTGAAACGCAGCCGGTAGATGGTGAAGGACGGCTCCGGGTCGGTGAGGACGACGCCGCGCTCGCGCCAGTCCCGGAGAACCTCCGCGGCACGCTCGTACCGATCGTCCCCCCCGCGTGGCACGTCGACCACGGTGATGTTCTCCGGCGACCGCTGCTGGAGGGCGTCGACCTCGGCATCGGACAGCACGTCGTAGGGCGGTGCGATCACCGGCCCCAGGTCGTCGGTGGCGTAACGGAGTGCGCGGAACGGTTCGAAACGAGGCACCGGACAAGGTTTCCATCCCGCCACACGACGTCGTGTCCGGGTCTCACGCAGCCTGCGCGTCATGTCCCCGCAACACAGTGGTAACGCCACGTAGGCGAAGATGGACGCGTGTTCCTGATGCGCGTCCTGCTGCCGGATCGTCCCGGCTCGCTCGGCAAGGTCGCGACCGCACTCGGCGGGGTCGGCGCGGACATCAACGCGGTAGAGATCATCGACAAGGGCGACGGCGAGGTGGTGGATGACTTCATCGTCGACCTGCCGCAGGGCCAGCTGCCCGAGACGCTGGTGACCGCCTGCAACGGCCTGGACGGCGTCAAGGTGCAGTGGATCTCCCGCTACCCCGAGGGCGGTGGACTGCAGTCCGACCTGGAGGCGTTGGAGCGGATGACCGCGGATCCGTCCCGCGCCGCCGAGACGCTGGTGGCGCTGTGTCCGGTGGTGTTCCGCTCCCACTGGGCGACGCTGCTGGACTTCAGCAACGCCGGTGCGCGGATGGTCACCTCGACCACCCTGGCGCCCGATCTCACTGACACCCTGGTCGACCGGCTGGCGCCGTTCGACCACACCCATCGCAGCGATCTCGAGCAGGGCTGGCTGCCCGGCTGGGGTGAGTCGACCGTCGTCGTCACCCCGGTGGCCGGGGACCGGGCGATCATCATCGGTCGTCTGGGAGGCCCGTCTTTCATGGACTCCGAGATCGCCCGGCTGCACCATCTGGCGGCGCTGGTCAAGTGACCGGACGCCGGTGCGGCGTCGGGTAGGTTCCCCGGCATGGGCGAGGACGTCTGGGCCGCGCTGCTCGCCTTCGTCACCTCGATCGGCTTCGGCGTGGTGTCGGCAATCTTCCCGCCGGTGAACGCCGAGGCGTACGTCATCGTGTCGCAGGTCTCGGCCGTGATCGGGGCGGTGCCGATCGCCCTCGGAGTGGCCGTGGGACAGACGATCGGCAAGCTCGCGCTGTTCTACAGCGTCCGCGCGGGGCGCGACTCGCGGTTCGCCCAGCACCGCCGGCAGCGGGCCCAGGCCCGCCCGAGGGGCCGGTTCCGGCTGCGGTTCGACGCGGCGATGGCCTGGCTGCTGCGGCTGGTCGGCACCAAGCGATGGGGTCTGCCGATCACCTTCCTGGCCGCCGTGGTCGGCATCCCGCCCCTGTACGCGGTCGCGTTGCTCGCCGGGGCCACCAGGATGCGGGCGTCGCTGTTCGCCCTGATGGTGCTCAGCGGGCGAATCGTCCGCTTCGTGCTGATTGCCGAGGGTTCGCTCAACCTCGGTCGGTGGTTCTCCTGACCGGCGCCCGCCGAGCGATGGTTCCCTCCTCGGCGAGTGGGACCGAACGACGAGTTCTGCCGGCGTGTCGCTGTCGTCTGCGCACAGTTGCCGGGGAGGGCAGGCGGCCGGCGGGGATCAGCGGAGGGTGATGGTCTCGCCGATGCCGAACCCCCAGGAGCCCGTCATCAGGAAGTAGACGTACCAGCCGAGGAGGAACAGCGCGAGCAGGGCCCCGAAGAGGGCGAGGCTGGCCCAGATCCGCATCCGCTTCTTGGCCTTGGTGCTGGGCACCTTCACCGGTCCCCACTCACCCAGGTTCGGCTGGACCCGAGGCGGGGTCGCTCCGTTGAGGTTGAGATTGGAGAAGATCCGCGGCACGCCGCCACTGTAGTCGGGCGGGCGGGTCAGCCTCCGGTCGTGGCGAGCTCGGCCGCCGCCTCCGGCCCTCGGTCCAGCAGCACCCGGAACGCGTCCGCGCCGTGCAGCACCGGCACCTGCAACTGGACCGCCTTGTCGAACTTCGATCCCGGCGACTCGCCCACCACGACGAACGAGGTCTTCTTCGACACCGAGCCGGACACCTTGCCACCACGAGAGGTGATCGCCTCGGCCGCGCTGTCGCGGGTGAACCCGTCCAGCGTGCCGGTGACCACCACCGACAGCCCGCTGAGGGTCTGATCGGCGAGCTGCTTGGGCTCGTCCCGCATCACCGCCCCGGCGGCTTTCCACTTGGTCACGATCTCGCGGTGCCACGGCTCGGCGAACCAGTCGACGATCGCCGCCACCAGTGTCGGCCCGAGACCCTCGACCTCGGCTAGCTGCTCCGGGGTCGCTGAGGCGATGGCGTCGATGTCGCCGAAGGCGGCGGCCAGGTCGGGTGCCACCCCTGGTCCCACGTGGCGGATGGACAAGGCGATCAGGAAGCGGTCCAGCGGCTTGCTCTTCGCCTGTTCGAGATTGGCGATCAGCTTGGTCCCGTTGGCCGACAGGCGACCGTCCTTGGTGGTGAAGAAGGGCACCGCCTCCAGCTTCTCGGCCGTCAAATCGAACAGGTCCCCCTCGTCGGTGAGCAGGCCCGCGTCGAGCAGAGCCTGCGCGCTGCGGTAGCCGAGCACCTCGATGTCGAGGGCCGACCGGCCGGCCAGGTGGAACAGCCGCTCCCGTAGCTGCGCGGGGCACGAGCGGGCGTTGGGACAGCGGATGTCGGCGTCCCCCTCCTTCTCCGGGCGCAGCTCGGTGCCGCACTCGGGGCAGTGCGTCGGCATCACGAACTCCCGTTCGCTGCCGTCGCGCAGCGCCACGACCGGGCCGACGATCTCCGGGATGACGTCCCCGGCCTTGCGGAGCACGACCGTGTCGCCGATCAGGACGCCCTTGCGCTTGACCTCGCTCGCGTTGTGCAGGGTGGCCATGCCGACCGTCGATCCCGACACCAGCACCGGCTCCATCACCCCGTACGGCGTGACGCGCCCGGTGCGGCCCACATTCACCCGGATATCGAGCAGCTTGGTGTTGACCTCCTCCGGTGGGTATTTGAAGGCGATCGCCCAGCGCGGTGCTCGGGTGGTGGAGCCCAGCTGGTCCTGGACGGCCCGCTCGTCCAGCTTCACCACGACGCCGTCGATCTCATGCTCCACCGAGTGCCGGTGCTCGCCGTAGTAGGCGATGTAATCCCGCACCTCGGCCATCGTGGCCGCCACGGTGAACCGGGCACTGGTGGGCAGGCCCATGCCCCGCAACGCCTCGTAGGCCTCGGACTGGCGCGCCGGCGCGAAGCCGTCGGCGGCTCCGATGCCGTGCAGCACGAACCCGAGCTTGCGGCCGGCGGTGACCTTGGGGTCCTTTTGCCGCAGCGAACCGGCCGCGGCGTTGCGAGGATTGGCGAACGGGGCCTTCCCCTCGGCGACCAGGTGCTCGTTGAGCGTGGCGAAGTCCGCGACGGCGAAAAACACCTCCCCGCGCACCTCCAGCAGGGCCGGCACGTCGTCACCGATCAACCGTTCCGGGATCACCGCGATCGTGCGGACGTTCGCGGTGACGTCCTCACCGACCCTGCCGTCACCACGGGTGGCGGCGCGGGCCAGCCGGCCCTGCTCGTAGACCAGGTCCAGCGCCAGCCCGTCGACCTTCAGCTCGCAGAGATAGCCGGACCGCGCGATCCGCGCCTCGCCCAGCTCCCGGACCGCCCGGGCCGCCCACCGGTCCAGCTCCTCGTCGGAGAAGGCGTTGTCCAGGCTCATCATCTTGACCAGGTGCTCCACCGGCGCGAACGTCGCGGCGGGCGCACCGCCGACCTGCTGGGTCGGCGAGTCCGGCGTGCGGAGGGCGGGAAAGGCGTCCTCGAGCTCCTCGAGCTCCCGCATGCTCGCGTCGAACTCGGCGTCGGACAGCGTCGGCGCATCGAGCACGTAGTAGCGCCAGCGCGCATCGGTGATCTTCTCGCTCAGCTCGGCGTGGCGCTCGCGAGCCGCCGCGTCCGGCTCCGCCTGGGCGGGGGCGGTGTCGTCGAGCAGGTCGATGGGGTCGCTGTCGATCGCGTCCTCGGTGTCGTCGGGCACGACCACGACCCTAATGCCGCCCCCGGACAGTTCCGGTGGCTCGGCGGTTCGTGCCGACCGGGTCGTCTCCGGCCGGTCTCAGGAGGCGGGCGCGGGTGCCGAGCCGGACACGGGCTGCTCGGCGAGCGGCTTGAGCCGCCAGCTGTAGGAGCAGAAGGTGGTCACCCCGCACAGGAACAAGACGCCGAGGAAGACGTGAGCCCCCTTGAGCTCGGCGAAGCCGAGCGTCATCTGCAGGCCGGCCACGCCGACCAGCACGAGCGGGAAGGAGAAGGTCCAGCCGGGACCACCGCTGCGCCGGTAGCTGAAGCCGATCACCGCCGACAGCACGGTGAGCACGAACACCGCGAACGCGTTGGTGGCGTGCGCGACGAGCAGCCAGTGGCCACCGTCGAGGTATCCCGATCCGAGACCGGCCTGCGCGATGGCGAAGGCCAGCAGCACGGTGGAGATGATGCGGAGTTGTTTCAGCTGCACGCCGTCATTGTTACCCACTCAGCGGGCGAGCTCCTCGGTGACGATCTCCGCGGCCTCCCGCACCGTGCGCAGCGCGCGGATCGCCCCGGCCCGATCGAAACCGGCCAGACCGCAGGCCGGGGTGATCAGCAGCCGGTCGGCGACGTCCGGGCCGAGCCCGAGCGTACGCAACGGCTGGAGGGCCCGATCGGCGATCTGGCGGGAGGTCGGCGGGTGGTCCGCGCTCGGTGGGCTGGCGGTCGGCAGGGCGCCGATTCCGATCAGGAACCCTGCCTCGATCGCCTCGCCGACCTCGTCCCAGACCCGGGTGGTGGCCTGGTCGCGGTCGAGGAGCACACCGGCGACGCCGGTCGGTCGTAGCAGGGCCACGGGTACCTCCGGCGCGCAGCTGTGCACCAAGACCGGTAGGGCGCCGTGCACCCGGTGGATGCGGTCGACGAGCTG
The DNA here is from genome assembly GCA_035719255.1 of Microlunatus sp. Lineage (GTDB taxonomy): Bacteria > Actinomycetota > Actinomycetes > Propionibacteriales > Propionibacteriaceae > Microlunatus. The sequence goes on from DASTGF010000511.1 coordinate 31,867, forward strand.
GAGGTAGGTCGCCGTCACCTCGGGCCGATCGACCGGCCGGTGCCGGCTCATGCCGCTCGCGGTCGGCACAGATCCGTGGAGCACCGACGGCAGCAGCGGCTCGTCCAGCTGGACCCACCAGCCGATCCCGGGCAGGCGGCGGCGAAGCTCGACCAGCAGCTCGGAGATCCCCTCGGCCAGCGACTGGCCGAGCTCCCGCCGGGCGCCGGAGTCGGCCAGCACCCTGTCACCGCGGGGCCGCTCCATCGACGCCGCGAGCGTCCAGGGACCGGCGACGGACAGCTTGACCGGACCGGTGTAGCCCTGCGCCTGCTCCTCCAGCTGATCGAGGTCGGAGCGGAGGGTGGCCTTCGCCTGACGGTGCTCACGGCTGGACGCGTCGCTGAGCCGCCAGCCGGCCGGCCGCAGATCGACCGGAAGCTCGTGCAGGAACGCGGTCGCGCGGCCGATCATCGACGCCCAGGGTCCGCGAGCCGGCAGCTCGGGGACGTACGGGATCTCGGGACTCTCGGCGAAGGCGATCTTCACCGCCTCGGTCACGTCGGCACCCGGCCACGAGCCGATCCCGGTGCTGCGGACATGGTCGTCGCCGCCGGTCGGCCGGCTAGGTGCGCTCATCGCCGGGGCTCGCTCATCGCGTGCTGGCGATGGTCGAGCTGCCGACGACCCGCGTGCCGTCGTACAGCACTGCGGCCTGACCGGGCGCCACGCCGAGCAGCTCGTCGTCCAGGTCGATGGTGACCGCATCGCCGTCGGTGGCGATCGCCGCGGCCACGCGATCGCCGTGGGCGCGTACCTGGACCAAGCCGGACCAGCGGGCCGCCGGACGCGGGCCGGCCCAGAACGGCCGGGTGCCGACGATGTGCCGGACGGCCAGCTGCTCGCGCGGACCGACCGTGACGGTGTTGGCTACGGGGGAGATGTCGAGCACGTAGCGTGGTCGGCCGTCGTCGGCCGGGACCCCGATCCGCAGCCCGCGCCGCTGGCCGATGGTGAAGTGGTGGGTGCCGTCGTGCGTGCCGATCGGGCGGCCGCCGGTGTCGACGATCTCCCCGGCCCGGGCCCCGAGACGCCGGTCCAGGAAGCTCGCGGTGTCCCCGTCGGCGATGAAGCAGATGTCGTGGCTGTCGGGCTTCTCCGCAACCGCGAGACCCCGGCGAGCGGCCTCGGCCCGGATGTCGGTCTTCAGCGAGTCGCCGAGGGGGAAGTACGAGCGGGCCAGCTGGTCGGCGGTCAGTACGCCGAGCACGTAGGACTGGTCCTTGGCCGGGTCGGCTGCCCGGTGGAGCTCGACGCCGTCGGGCCCGCCGACCAGGCGGGCGTAGTGTCCGGTACAGACCGCGTCGAAGCCGAGCGCCACCGCCCGGTCGAGCACCGCGGCGAACTTGATCTTCTCGTTGCAGCGCAGACACGGATTCGGGGTCCGGCCGGCCGCGTACTCGGCGACGAAGTCGTCCACCACGTCGGCGGCGAAGCGGTCGGACAGGTCCCAGACGTAGAACGGGATACCGAGGACGTCGGCGGCCCGGCGGGCGTCGTGCGCGTCCTCCTTCGAACAGCACCCGCGCGCTCCGGACCGGAACGACTGGGGGTTCTTGGACAGAGCGAGGTGTACGCCGGTGACGTCGTGACCCGCCTCGACCGCCCGGGCGGCGGCGACCGCGGAGTCAACGCCACCGGACATGGCGGCCAGGATCTTCATCGCCGGGTCACCTTAGCGGACACCGTGCAAGGAACCGGCCAGTCTGGCCCGGCCGACGACCTCGGGCAGCGCACGCAGCACGGCCACCACATCGTCGGCGTCGCTGGTCGCGCCGAGGGAGAACCGCAGCGTGGATCGGGCCTCGCGCTCGGTGCGGCCCATCGCCAGGAGCACGTGGCTGCCCTGCGACAGCCCGGCGGCGCAGGCCGAGCCGCTGGCGCAATCGATCCCGGCGGCGTCGAGCAGCATGAGCATCGCGTCGGCCTCGCAGCCGGGGAAGGTCAGGCTGATCACACCGGGCAGGCTGGGTGCAGCGGGTGTGTTCACCACCACCTCCGGTACGACCGCGCGGACCCCGGTCACGAACTCGGCCCTCAACCCGCGGAGCCGCTCGTCCTCGGCGGCCCGCCGGTCGTCGGCGACGGCGAGGGCGGCGGCGAAGCCGGCCACCCCGGCGACGTCGACCGTGCCGGAGCGGACGTCGCGCTCCTGGCCGCCCCCGTGCAGCAAGGGGGTGAGCTCGAGACCACGCCGGATCACCAGCGCGCCGACACCGACCGGTCCGCCGAGCTTGTGGGCCGTGCACGACAAGGTGTCCAAGCCGCTCGCGCGGAAGTCGACCGGGACGTGACCGACCGCCTGGACGGCGTCACTGTGACTGAGCGCACCGTGGGTCGCGGCCAGCTCCGCGACTCCAGCCACGGGCTGGATCGCGCCGACCTCGTTGTTGGCCCACATCACCGAGACGACGGCGGTGGAGGGACCGACGAGGCCGGCCAGCCGGTCGAGTTCGAGGATGCCGTCCCGGTCGACCGGGGCGAGCTCCACCGGCGCCCCCAGCTGATCGTGGATCCAGATCGCGGTGTCGAGCACGGCATGGTGCTCGACCGCACTGACCACGACCCCGGTCCGGGCCGGGTCGCGGCGCGACACGGACCACCAGCCGCCCTGCAGCGCGAGGTTGTCCGCCTCGGTTCCGCCGGAGGTGAAGACCACCTCGACGGGCAGCGCGCCCAACCGCTCGGCGATCGACTCGCGGGCCTCCTCCACCGTCCGGCGGGCGAGCCGACCCGAACCGTGCAGGGACGACGGGTTCCCGGCCGCGCCGAGCTGGCGCGACATCGCCTCGATCGCCTCGGGGACCATCGGGGTGGTCGCGGCGTGGTCGAGATAGGCGCGGCGCATGGACCCCAGTCTGCACCCCGCGCGCTGGAGAACGACCGCTCAGCCCTTGCGGGCGAGGACCTCCTTGGTGACCGCGGGGAGCACGGTGTGCAGATCACCGACGACGCCGAGATCGGCCAGCGCGAAGATCGGCGCCTCGGGATCCTTGTTGACCACCACGATCGCCTTCGAGGTCTGCATGCCCGCCCGGTGCTGGATGGCGCCGGAAATGCCGGCCGCGACGTACAGCTGCGGTGAAACGGTCTTGCCGGTCTGTCCCACCTGGTATGCGTGCGGGTACCAACCCGAGTCCACGGCGGCGCGGGACGCGCCGACCGCCGCGCCGAGCGAATCGGCCAGTGCCTCCACCGGGGCGAAGTCGCCACCCGTGCCCCGCCCGCCGGAGACGACCACGGCCGCCTCGGTCAGCTCCGGTCGCCCGCTCGCCTGCTTCTCTTCGACCTTGACGATCCGGGCGCCCTTGGCGGCGTCGGAGATGGTCACCGACACCGCCTCGACGGCCCCGGCGGCCGGAGCCGGCTGCGGCGCCACGGCGTTGGGCTTGACGGTGATGACCGGGGTCCCGTGGGTGACCGAAGCCGTCACGGTCCAATTGCCGGCGAAGACCGACTGCACGGTGGAGCCGTCCGAGCTGAGGTCGGTGGCATCGGTGATGAGGCCCGAGCCCAGCTTCACCGCGAGCCGACCGGCGATCTCCCGGCCCTCCGCGCCCGAGGTCAGCAGCACCGCCGCCGGCTCGACCGACGCGACCACCTGCGCCAGAGCCTCCGCCTTGGGCGCGACGAGGTATTCCCCAATGGCCGGGTCGTCCACCTCCAGCACGCGAGCGGCGCCGTACTCCGCAAGGGTGCCGGCCACCGCCGAGGCGCTGCCGAACACCACCGCCACCGGCGTCCCGAGGCGGCGCGCCAGAGTCAGCAGCTCCAGGCTGGGCTTGGCGATGCCGGTCTCGGCCAGCTCCGCGACAACCAGAACGTCGGACATGTCTCGTCTCTTCCTCTCCCAGACGTACGGATGCTCAGATGTACTTGCCGGCGGCGAGGAAGTCGACCAGCGCGGACGCCCCCGATCCGTCCGCGTCGGTGACGACTCGGCCCGCCTCCTTGGGCGGTCGGGGTGCGGTCTGCTGGACCTTCGTCCAGGCCGCCTCCAGCCCCACCTGGGATGGCTCGATGCCGAGGTCGGCCAGGGACAGCTCCTCGACCGGCTTCTTCTTCGCGGCGAGGATGCCCTTCATCGAGGGGTAGCGCGCCTCGCCGGACTGGTCGGTGACACTCACGACGGCCGGCAGGTCGGCTTGCACGGTGAGGCTCGCGGTGTCGGTGTCGCGGCGGATGGTGACCGTCCGTCCATCGAGGGACAGGGTCGCTCCCAGCGTCGCGGCCGGCCAGCCCAACCGCTCGGCGAGCATGGCCGGGACCACCCCCATCGAGCCGTCGGTGGAGGCCATGCCGCAGATGACCAGATCGGGCTCGGCGCGCTGCACCGCGGCGGCGAGGATGGCGCTGGTGGCCAGCGCGTCCGATCCGTGGATCGCGTCGTCGAGCACATGGATGCCGGCGGAGGCGCCCATCTGCAGGGCACGCTTGATGGCGTCGGAGGCGTCGTCGGGTCCCACGGTCAGGGCGACCACCTCGACATCGTCCCCCTTCGCGGCGAGCTGCAGCGCCTGCTCCACGGCGTACTCGTCGAGCTCGGAGAGCAACCCGTCGCTCGCCGCCCGGTCGACGGTGGTGTCGGCGGCGAAGCTGCGCTCACCGGTGGCGTCGGGGACGTACTTCACACAGACGACGATCTTCATCAGGCCTCGTTTCTCATCGACCGACTCCGGCGGCTCCGACACCGCCATATTACTCGCGAGGAACTTAGCGTACGAGACGCCGGACTCAGACTAGCCAGCCCGGTCGGCGGGGATCTCCGGTCACCGTCCTCGAGCCGTACGTCGGGACGGATCCACGAGCGCGCCGCGAAGGATGCCGGGCACGCCCGGCGCGAGATCGCCGCCAGGGATCCGCTGCGTCAACTGCCCTGGCGCCGGCGCGATCCATCGCGCCCCGCCGGGTGGGTGCGGCCCAACTGTGCTGGGGCCCGCGAGCGGCCCACCCCCGGCGGGCGCGACACCAGACCGGATGGGAAGCCGGTGACCGCAGCTCTGCGGCCGCCCCGAAGGGCGCGCTGGTCGCCGCCGGCCCGCTGGCTCCGTCGCTCATCGCGCCCGTCAGCCGCGCTGGGTCACGCGGCCTC
>DASTGF010000512.1:0-17583 GCA_035719255.1 Microlunatus sp.
GACCGACCTTGCCGACCCCGTGGAAATCGCTGGAGCCGGTAGCGATCACGTCGAGCCGTTCGGCCAGACGGTGCAGTCGCGAGCGGGTCTCCAGATCGTGGTCTTGATGATCCACCTCCAAGCCGTCCAGACCGTGCTCGCGGACCAGGCGGCTGATCACCGCCTCGGTAAGCTCCCGGTCGCGGCCTCGACCCCAGGGGTGGGCGATCACCGCGACACCCCCGGCGTCGTGGACGAGATCGACGGCTCGGCTGAGTTCGACGGCATAGCGCGGCACATGGGCCGGCCCGCCATCGGCCAGATAGCGGTCGAAGGCTTCCCTGCGGTCGGCGACATAGCCGGCCTCGACCAGGGCGTCGGCGATGTGTGGACGGCCGACCGAGGGACTCCCGCCGACGTGCCGCATGACCTGTTCCTCGGTCAGGGTCAGGCCCAGCGCGGCCAGCCGGTCCAGCACGGGCGCCAGACGCATCGAGCGGCCGTCGCGGATCCGGCTCATCTCCTGCTCCAAACCCGGATGGCGCTCGTCGGGTCCGTACGCCAGCAGATGCACGCTCTGACTGCCGAACCGAGTGGACAGCTCGACTCCGCGCAGCACCTCCACACCGTGCTGGGTGCCCGCCTCCACCGCCTCGTCCAGCCCCGCGTACGTGTCGTGGTCGGTCAGGGCGACGACGTCCAGTCCGGCGGCCGCCGCCTTCGCCACGAGCTCGGCCGGAGTGTCGGTCCCGTCCGAGACCGCCGAGTGCGTGTGCAGGTCGATCCGCATGTCCCCAACCCTAACCAGGCCCGGCGTCCGGTGACGGCGCCCGGGAGCCCGACAGCTCGAGGCGCATCAGCACCCGGTCCGGGGCCGGCTGGTCGACGCGGCGGAATCCCAGCCGGGCGAACAGTGCCTCCCGACCGACATGCTCGGTTCCCGGCCGTCGGACGCCGCGGGCCAGCGGCCAGGCCTCGATCGCGGTGGCGCCGCCCTCGCGAGCCGTCGCGACCGCCCCACGCAGCAACGGCATCACCAGTCCGGTGCCGGTCCGGTCCGGCCGGACGACCAGGCAGGCGATCAACCAGACGTCGTCGTCCTCGTCCCGGGGGCGGCTCGCGAGCAGCCGACTGCGACCGGCCAGCGCAGCGGCGTATCGCGACCGGGGCCCGCACGCGCACCAGCCGGTCGGGTCGTCCCCTTCGAAGGCCAGCACCCCCATCGGTGCCGGCGAGGCGGCGGCCAGGGCCTCGAATCGCCGCCGGTTCCCACCGCCGTACCAGCCCGTGGCGAACTGCCACGAGGTCGTGCAGAAGGCCGTGCACCAGCAGTGCCGGGTCGCGCGCGCGGCGCCGAAAAGGGCGGCGAGGGTCCGCAACTCGTCTCGACCCGCCGGCCGGATCTCTGGACCGCCCACCTCACCCCGCCTTCCACGGGTCCCCCGCACGCACCCGCTCGCAAACCCGCCGCCCGCGAGCCGGCGCCCGGCCCGGGCCCGCCGTGGAGGGGACGCTGATCAGACCGACGGCACGAGTCCGCGCACGACCCGCAGACCCACCGACATCCGCGCCAGGTCGGGGCGGCCGGCCGTGATGGATCGGAGCGTCTTCACCGAGTCCGGCACGCCGCGGTTGCCGCGTTCCCAGTGCCTGACCAGCTGCGCATGATCGGTGACCCCCTCGGGCGCCCGCGCCAGGACGTCCGCCGTCAGCTGGGCGTGAACGGCGTGCAGGTCGTCCCGCAGTGCGGCCCGCGCCATGGTCTGCCAGCGGTCCTCGCGCGGCAACTCGATGATCCGGCTGAGCAGCCGGTCGAGACCCAGCTGCTGTCCCAACGTGAAGTGGACTCGGGCCACCTGGACCGGGTCCAACTCCCCCCGGGTGGCGGTCTGCACGATGGTCAGCGACGCGTACGCCGACGGCAGCACCGCGACGGCCAGGGCCAGGTCCTCGGGCACGTCGGCCTCGACGTACTGCTCCAGCCGAGCTTCGTACGCCTCCCGGTCCCGCCGCTCCAGCAGCTGGGGCAGGGCGTCCTGCACTCGACGCACGCCGCCGGCGAACTGCTCGACGGCAGCCGCGATGTCCACCGGACGGCGGCGGTTGTTGACCAGCCAGCGGGTGGCCCGCTCGACCAGGGTGCGGACCTCCATCCGCAACCGGGTCTGGACCTCGGCGTCGATCCGATGGTCCAGCGTCCGGATCGCCTCCTCCAGGGTGTCCGCGGAGAAGATCGACCGGGCGGCGATCTGGGACCGCATCAGATCGGCGGCCCCGGCACCGGTCTCCCCCGACAGGCGGTGGAAGCAGGAGATCCCGGACTGGTTGACGAACTGGTTGACCACCATCGTGGTGATGATCTCGCGATGGAGCCGGTGGCTCGGCATCTGTTCGGCGTACCGTTCCCGCAGCTGCCGCGGGAAGTAGTCGATCAGCCGGTCGGCCAGGTAGGGGTCGTCGGGCAGGTCGGAGGCCAAGATCTCCGACTCGAGCGCGATCTTGGTCCAGGCCAGCAGCGTGGACAACTCCGGGGAGCTGAGGCCCTTGTGGGCCGAGCGTCGGCTCTCGATCTCCTCATCGCTCGGCAGGAACTCCAGCGCGCGGTCCAGGATGCCGCCGTCGGCCAGTCGCTCCATCCAGTCGGCGTGGACGTGCATCATCTGTGGCGCCTGGTGGACGGCGTTGGCCAGGGCGAGGTTCTGCCCGTAGTTGTGCGCCAGCACCAGCTGGGCGACCTCGTCGGTCATCGAGGCGAGCATCTCGTCGCGCTCCGCCAGCGTCAGGCGGCCCGCGGACACCTCGCCGGTCAGCAAGATCTTGATGTTCACCTCGTGGTCGGAGGTGTCCACACCGGCGGAGTTGTCGATGAAGTCGGTGTTGATCCGGCCGCCGTTGCGGGCGTACTCGATCCGGCCTAGCTGGGTCAGCCCCAGGTTGCCACCCTCGCCGACGCAGCGGGCCCGCAGCTCGCAGCCGTCCGCCCGCAGCCCGTCGTTGGCCTTGTCTCCGACGTCGGCGTTGGATTCGTCGGTGCCCTTCACGTACGTCCCGATGCCGCCGTTCCACAACAGATCGACCGGCGCCTTGAGACAGGCATTGATCAACTCAACCGGTGAGAGCGCGTCGACGGTCTTGGCGATACCCAGGGCCGCCCGCATCGGCGGGGTGATGGTGATCGACTTCGCGGTGCGGGGGAACACCCCGCCGCCTTCGCTGATCAACGACGTGTCGTAGTCGGCCCAGCTCGACCGTGGCAGCTTGAACATCCGGGCCCGCTCCTCCCAGCTGGCGGCGGGATCCGGGGTCGGGTCGATGAACACGTGCCGGTGGTCGAACGCGGCGACCAGCTTGATGTGCTGGGACAGCAGCATCCCGTTACCGAACACGTCGCCACTCATGTCGCCGATGCCCACGCAGGTGAAGTCGGTGGCCTGGCAGTCGATGCCCATCTCCCGGAAGTGCCGCCGAACCGACTCCCAAGCGCCCCGAGCGGTGATGCCCATGCCCTTGTGGTCATATCCCGCCGAGCCGCCGGAGGCGAAGGCGTCTCCCAGCCAGAACCCTGCGCTGGTGGAGATGTCGTTGGCGATGTCGGAGAAGGTGGCGGTGCCCTTGTCGGCGGCAACGACCAGGTACGGATCGTCGGAGTCGTAACGGATCACCTGCTGCGGCGGGACGACCGCCCCGTCGACGATGTTGTCGGTCACGTCGAGCAGGCTGGTGATGAAGAGCTTGTAGCAGGCGATGCCCTCGGCCATCCAGGCGTCCCGGTCACTGGGGTCGGGCAGCCGTTTGGCGTAGAAGCCACCCTTGGCACCGACCGGCACGATCACGGTGTTCTTCACCATCTGGGCCTTGACCAGCCCCAGGATCTCGGTCCGGAAGTCCTCGGCCCGGTCCGACCAGCGCAGTCCGCCGCGGGCGACCGCACCGAAGCGCAGATGCACCCCCTCCACCCGGGGGGAATAGACGAAGATCTCGAACGCGGGCCGCGGCTCGGGCAGGTCGGTGAGCTTCTGCGGCAGCAGCTTCAGCGCGATCGCGTTCCGGTCGGTCTGGTAGGCGTTGGTCCGGACGACGGCCGAGATCACCGCGAGATAGGACCGGATGATCTTGTCGTGATCGAGGCTGGCCACGTCGTTGAGTGCGGTCGTGATCTTGGTGCCGAGCTCGGCGACCCGAGCCGCACGGGCGTCGGCATCCAGGTCCAGTGAGGGGTCGAACTTGGTCCGGAACAACACGATCAGCGCCTTGGCCAGGTCCACGTTGGCCACCAGCGCCTGGGCCAGGTAGGTCTGGCTGTAGGTCGAGCCCCCCTGGCGCAGATAGCGGCCGATCGCCCTCAGCACGGCGACCTGCCGCCAGTTGAGGTCGGCGCCCATGACGAGGGCGTTGAAGCCATCGGATTCGCTGGCGCCGCTGAAGGAGGCCGCGAAGGCGTCCATGAACTGCTCGCGTGCCTCCTGCGTCCAGCGGGTGTTCACCGCATCCCGGCCGCCGGGCACCCGCAGGCCCAGGTCGTAGATGAAGGCGCGCTCCTGTTCTGCGGGCAGCTGGAGCTCGTAGGGGATCTCGTCGATCACGTCGACACCGAGCAGGGTCAGGTGCGGTAGCAGCTTGGACAGCGAGAGGGTCGCCTCGCGGCGGAAGATCTTCAGCCGCAGATCGGCCTCGTCCTCGGGACGCTCCGGCACGAACATAGCCATCGCCATCTCGCCGCCACCGCTGAGAGCCTCGATGTCCTTCAGCGCCTGCTTGGGGGTGTAGTCCTCCTTGTATCCCTCCGGTAGCACCCCGACCAGCGCCACGAGCTGCTCGGCCAACACCTGCCGGCCGTCCGGCGTGGTCAGCCTCCCGCCGGCGACGAGGTCGGCGAACTCGTCGTTCCAGGTCCGGGTGGCCAGCGTGAGCTCGCGCTCGAGGCCGCGGACGTCGAAGTCCGGCAGCGCCCGTCCTACCGGCATCCGGACGACGAAGTGCAATCGCGCCAGCACCGACTCGGTGACGCGTGCGGTGTAGTCGATCGAGGCGCCACCGAGTCGCTCCAGCAGGATCTCCTGCATCTTGTTGCGGACCGCGGTGGTGTAGCGGTCGCGGGGCAGGTAGACCAGGCAGGCGAGAAAGCGGCCGTACTCGTCGCGGCGGACGAAGAGCCGCACCTGGCGACGTTCGGTGAGGTGGGCGGCTTTGTCCACCGTCACGGCCAGCTCGGCGACCGGAGCCTGGAACAGCTCGTCGCGCGGATAGCTCTCCAGCACGTCCATGATGGCCTTGCCGCCGTGGCTGCTCTCGTCATAGCCCGAGCGCCGCATCACCTCGCGGGCCTTCTGGCGCAGCATCGGCACACGCAGCACGGACTCGGAGTAGGCCGAGGACGCGAACAGTCCGAGGAAGCGTCGCTCACCGACCACGGTGCCATCGGCGGCGAACACCCGGAAGCCGAGGTAGTCCAGGTAGGCCGGGCGGTGCACGCGGGACTTGTGGTTGTCCTTGGTGATCATCATGACCGAGGACCGGTCTTGTCGCGGCCAGGCGTGGAACGCGTCCGGATCGTCCTGATCGGCCCGCAGGATGCCGAGGCCGGTGGCCGGCACCGGGGCATAGCTGCCGTCGGGACCCGAGCCCGACCAGGTGTACTCGCGGTAGCCGAGGAAGGTGAAGTGGTGGTCGATCAACCAGCGCAGGAACTCCACGGCCTGGGCCGCCTCGTCGTGCCTGCCGTCGGTGGCGGCCAACCGCTCCAGCATGCCGACGGTCTCCTCCGCCCGCGTGATCATCTTCGACCAGTCCTGGACTGCCTCCTCGACCAGCCGCAGCACCTCGAGCACACCCTGTTCCAGCCGCGGCACCAAGGTGTCGTCGACCTCGATCCGCGCCGGCGGCAGGATCTCCAGGTGCATCCACGACTCGGGCAGCACGGTGGGGTCGCCGGCCGCCTGCGCGCTCGTCACGATGCCGTGCAGGGTGCCCCCGAGATCACGCCGGACGAGGAACTGGGGGTGGAACACCTCGCGGATGCTCCAACCCTGGCGGAGCACCTCCATCGTGACCGAGTCGACCAGGAACGGCCGGTCGTCGGTGACGATCTGGACCACCGTGGCACCGCCCGCCGACCAGCCGTCCGCAGCCGCGGCGGGTGTGCGGATCGCGATCGTGGCCCGGGCCGAGGGCCGATGCATCGCCGTGCGGTAGTGGCTCTCGACCAGACCGAGCAGATCGTCCACGCTGCGCTCGTCGATGTCGATGGGATCGACGTGGCGGAAGTAGTGCTGCAAGAAGGCGCGGACCCGCTCGGGATCCTCACCCACCTCCGAGGCGATCACAGCACCGCGGCTGGCGACCTCGGCCAGCTTCTCGGCCTTGTGCTGCTCCTGCTCCAGTTCGAATGTGGTCACGACTGTTCAGCTCCGATCCCTCACCCACCGCTTCGTGGACTGGACACGACATTAGTCCCGATCGCCCCGGTCGGACGGGCCGCATGCCCCTCCGGGAGCGAATCCGTCTCACCAGTGGGATGCCATGATGGGCTCGTGGACATCTCCTCCAGCGCCCAGTTCGCCGCCGACCCCGATCGCGTGTACGCGATGATGACCGACCGCGCCTACCTGGAGGAGGTCTGCCGGGCGACCGAGGCCTCGACGTACGAGGTCAGCGTGGTCGGACCGAAGACCAGGTCCACGCGGTCGCTGAAGGCACCGGCCTCCGCCGCGAAGTTCACCGGACCTGAGTTGACCGTCGTCGAGGAGGTCACCTGGGGCGCGGGCGAGGGCGGCGGCACCCGGACCGGCAAGGTCACCATGACCATCCCCGGGCAGCCGGTGACCATGAACGGCACGATGCGGATCGCGCCAGCCGGACCGGGGACCGTCCTCAGCCTGGACGGGGTGCTGAAGGTCGCCATCCCGCTGCTGGGCAAGAAGCTCGAGGAGTCCGCGGCACCGGCGGTGATGGCCGGCTTCCGGACCCACCAGAAGGTCGGCGACCGCTGGCTCGCCGTCTGAACCTTCCCCGTCCCCCCATCCTTCCGCGAGTTGTCCGGCCGTCGGTGGGCCAGAGCCCTCCGACGACCTGACACCTCGCGTCAGCCCATATGTGGATAGCGGTGATCGGTGGGCGGCACCAGGGTTTCCTTGATCGAGCGCGGGCTCGTCCAGCGGATCAGATTCCACACCGAGCCGGCCTTGTCGTTCGTCCCCGACGCGCGGGCACCACCGAACGGCTGCTGGCCGACGACCGCACCGGTCGGTTTGTCGTTGAGGTAGAAGTTGCCGGCCGCATTCCGCAGCACGTCGGCCGCCCGGCGCAGCACCGTCCGGTCGGTGGCCAGGATCGACCCGGTCAAGCCGTACGGTGCGGCACCGTCCACCTCGGTCAGGACCGCATCGAAGTCGGCGTCGTCGTACACCCGGACACCGAGGATCGGACCGAAGTACTCGGTGCTGAAGATCTCCTGCCGCGGATTGGCCGAGATGACGATCGTCGGCCGGACGTACCAACCGGTGGTGTCGTCGGTGGCCCCGCCGGCGATGATCTCGGCGTCGGAAGCCGCGTGCGCCCGGGCGATGGCGGCGGCGTGCTTGGCGAAGGCGCGCTGGTCGATCACGGCGGAGGTGAAGTGCGACAGGTCGCGGACATCGCCCACACTGAGGCCGTCGGTGATCTCCACCAACTCGTCACGGATCCGGTCCCAGACACTGCGCGCGACGTACGCGCGGGACGCGGCCGAGCACTTCTGCCCGGAGTACTCGAACGCGCCGCGGACGAGAGCGGTGATGGTCACCGCGGGATCGGCACTGGGGTGGACCACCACGAAGTCCTTGCCGCCGGTCTCCCCCACCAGCCGGGGATAGCTGCGATACGCCGCGAGGTTGTGACCGACGCTTCCCCACAGCCGCTGGAACGTGGCGGTCGAGCCGGTGAAGTGGATCCCGGCGAGCCGCGGATCGGCCAGGGCGACCTCGGAGACCGCGATGCCGTCCCCCGGCAGCATGTTGATCACCCCCGGCGGCAGTCCGGCCTCGTCGAGCAGATCCATGGTCAGCTGGGCGGCGAACTGCTGCGTCGGGCTCGGTTTCCACAACACCGTGTTGCCCATCAGCGCCGGGGCGGTCGGCAGGTTGCCGGCGATCGCGGTGAAGTTGAACGGGGTGATCGCGTAGACGAACCCTTCCAGCGGCCGGTAGTCGGTCCGGTTCCACACCCCCGGTGAGGAGACGGGCTGATCGCTGAGGATCTGCCGAGCGAAGGCCACGTTGAACCGCCAGAAGTCGATCAGTTCGCAGGCCGCGTCGATCTCCGCCTGCTGGACCGTCTTGCCCTGGCCGAGCATGGTGGCCGCGTTCAGGCTGTCCCGCCACGGACCGGCGAGCAGGTCGGCGGCCCGGAGAAAGATCGCGGCCCGGTCGTCGAAGCTCAGCCGGGCCCAGTCACCCGCCGCGTCGGAGGCTGCGGCGATGGCTGCTGCGGCGTCGTCCTGGGTCGCGTGCGCTGCGACCCCGAGGACGTGGTGGTGATCGCTCGGCATCGTGACCTCGAAACGCTCGCCACCGCCGAGGCGGCGCTCGCTCCCGATCGCGGCGGTGAGGTCGAGCGGATCGGCGTCGGACAGCTCGGCCAGCCTGGCCTCCAGACTCGCGCGTTCCGGACTTCCCGGCGCGTACGTCCGCGGGGTCTCGTTGCGGGGTGGGGGTACGTCGGTGATCGCGTCCACACCCGGAGGCTACTCGCGCCCGGTTCGGACCACCGGCGATCGATCAGATCGCCGCCTTGGCCTTCTCCGCTTCCTCGCGCCGCTTCTTGGCCGCCTCGACCGACGCCCGCAGGGCCGCAACGAGATCGACGACCTCGGCCTCCTTCGGAGCCGCCTCCGGCTCCTCGGCCAGTGGGATGCCGTCGGCCTTGGACTGCACCACCGCCTCGAGGGCCTCCCGGTAGGCGTCGGTGAACTCCTCGGGATGGAAGTCCCCGGCGAGCGCCTCGATGAACGACTGGGCCATGGTCACCTCGGCATCGGAGACGGTGACGTTCTCCGGCGGCGCGGCGAACGAGCCGTCCCGGAGCTCGTCGGGCCAGAGCATGGTGTGCATCAGCAGGACGCCCTCCTTGGGGCGGACCAGCGCCAGCGACTCGCGCGAGCGCAACGCCACCTTCACCACAGCAGCGCGACCGGACTTGATCAAGGCGTCGCGGAGCAGGACGTACGGCTTGGTGCCGGGTCCCTCGGCCTCGAGGAAGTAGGTCTTGTCGAAGTAGGTCGGGTCGACCTCGTCCTCGGACACGAACTGGACCACCTCGACGGCCTTGGTGGTGCTCAGCGGCAGGTTGTCGAAGTCCTCCTTCTCCAAGATCACCATCCGCCCGTCGGGCAGCTCGTAGCCCTTCGCGATCTCGGCGTAGGGGACTTCCCTGCCGCACTTCTCGCAGACCCGCTTGTATTTGATCCGACCGCCGTCTTCGGGGTGGACCTGGCGAAAACTGATGTCCTTCTCCTCGGTGGCCGAGAAGAGCTTCACCGGGATGGTCACCAGACCGAAGGAGATGGCACCCTTCCAGATTGAGCGAGGCATGGCGACCAGTCTGCCCGATCGGCTCAGACTGTGCTGCGCGGAAGCCGCTCCAGTTCCTCGGGTGCGAACCACAGCAGATCGCTCGCGTCCAGCAACTCCTCGATCTGCTCAGAGTCCACCGCCTGCTCGAAGTCCAGCCGATCGACCAGCCTGCGGGCCCGCGCCAGCCGCTCGGCACTGTCCGCCTCGTCGGCGAAGAGCGAGGAGACCGCCGCCCACCTCAACCGCGGGACCGATACCCGCCCGAACGCGTCGTCGGGGTCCAGGACCGATGCATCGGCGGTTTCGGTCGCGAGCACCAGGCGGAGCGAGGCTGCGCCGGACAGCAGCGACGTGACCCCGGCGTACGCCAGGGCGGTGTATTCCGCGTCCTCCTCCTCGCCGGTCAGGTCGTGAGCACGGAGCAGACCGGGGGTCGCGGCATGGCCGAGCCACGGACCCTCGAGAACACCGGCCGCTCGGAGCCGGAGCGCTTCATCCTGCGCGAGCGGGACGTACACCATCACCGGCGACACGGTACGGCTCAGGACCCCGCCGTGGGAGATGCCTCACCGGAGTCGGGCGTGTCCGGGTTCGCGGGAGTGCCTGGCGTCGTCGGGCCGGGCGACGTCGGGCCGGGCGACTTCGGGCCGGGCGACTTCGGGCCGGGCGACTTCGGGCCGGGCGACTTCGGGCCGGGCGACTTCGGCACCCCGGTCATCGAGGCTCCGGTCTTCGAGCCCGCCGGCGTGGCGGCCGCCGTCTTACGGGGCGGTCGCTTAGCCGCCGGTCGCAGCGTGGCCGCCCCGATCGTGCCGGCGGTGCTGGCCAGCTTGCGGACCGCCGCACGCTTCTGACCGGTAGTCTTTCGCGCCTGCTCGCGAGCGGCCGCCTTCTTGGCCGCCGCCGTCTTGGCCGCCGCCGTGGCCTTGCGGGTGGGTTGGCGGGATGCGGCCGCCCTGACGGTCGTGTCCAGCAGCTCTTCGAGCGCATCGTCCAGGCACTGGACGAGGACGTCGAGATCCCCGACCGCGTCCCGATCGGCATTGATACCCAGATAGACCTCACCGTCGTACGAGGTCACCCCGACCGCCAGCAGATGGCCGGCGGTCAGCGGCAGGACCGGGAAGCTGCTGATCAAGCGCGAACCCGCGGCGTACATCGGCAGCTGCGGTCCCGGGACGTTGGTGACCACCAGGTCGTGCTGCTTGCGGACCACCTCGGCGGCTACCCGGACACCGAGGGCATGCAGCGTGGTCGGGGCGAAGCCCGCGATGTCGGAGATCGAGCGTGCCCCGACCGCGCGGCCGCTCTCGCGATGCGCCTGAGTACCGAACGCGACCTGGTGCAGCCGCATCAGCGCGTTGGGCTCCCCGATCGGCAGCGCCTGGAGGTGCGGCGCCACCGAGCTGCCGAGGGAGGTCGGGACCCCTTCCTCCTCGGTCACGCTCATCGGCACCAGGGCGGTGACCGTGGCGCCCGCGCTGAGGGCCTCTCCGCGGGTCAGCAGCCAGGACCGCAGGCCACCGGCGATCACGGCGAGCACCACGTCGTTGATGGTGTGGTTGTGCTCGCTGCGGATCGCCTTGAGGTCGGCCAGGGAGAGCTGGAGCGTGGCGACCCGGCGCTGCTCGGACAGCATCCCGCTCAGCGGAGAGCCGGACGGCGCCCGGGTGCCGCGCAGCGCGTCGGCCGCCAACGCTCCCAGCGCCGCACCGAGACCGCCCACCGCGTCACCGACCGCTATCGCAATCCCGAGCACCCCCATCAGGGCGCCGCGCGTGTTCTGCACTGCACGGATCGGATCCTTGGCGCTCTCCAGCAGCGCGCCGGCCACCAGCTCGGCGGCCGACGGCTCCGCGAGCGGCCGCCAGGTCGACTCCGCCCGGGTGGTGGTCGCCGAGGTCTGCGGGTCGGTGTCGAGCAGCACCTGGCCGATGTCCACGGTGTCGATGCCGTCCACCAGGCACAGATGGGACTTGGCGACCAGGGCGAACCGGTCGTCCTCCAGACCCTCGACCAGATACATCTCCCACAACGGGCGGGAGCGGTCCAACCGGCGGGCCAGCACCCGTCCGACGAACTCGCGCAGCTGTGCGAGCGTGCCCGGCCGGGGTAGAGCTGACTGGCGGACGTGAAAGGTGAGGTCGAAATTCTCGTCGTCGACCCAGACCGGACTGGCCAGCCGGCCCGGCACGTCGCGTACCCGCTGCCGATAGCGCGGGACGAACTCGATCCGTTGCCGCACCAGCGCGATCAGCCGCTCGTAGTCGAAGCCGTCGGGACCGGGCTCGAAGATGTCGATGGTGCCCACATGACCCGGCGTGTGCGTGGTGTCCAGCGCGAGCATGGAGACCTCGAGGGGGCTCAGCCGCTGCGGCACGTGGCGTCTCCTCTCCCCGACCCGGTGTCGTCCAGCGCCCGACACGGCCAACCGTACTACCCGGCCGCTCGCGCGATCGCGGCGTGAAGGGTCGCGCCGCCCGGCGTCGGATGCTCGAGGCCCGTCGGGCCGGGCCGCTACCGTTGACGCCCAGCAGGTTTCGCCCGGTCCGTACGAGAGGTCCCGCCCGTGTCTTCGTCCCACACCCGCAGCTATCGGCTCCGAGCGCTGGCCGGAGTCGGGATCGCGGGACTGGTCATCTGGTTGGGGGCCTGTACGCCGGCCCCGGCCGATCAGCCGCCGACGACCGGAGGGACCCCGTCGTCCGGCGCGGCCCCCTCATCCGGCGCGTCCGCGTCCAGGGTTTCCCCGAGCGGCTCGCCGTCGACGGGAACCCTGACCCTCGATATCACCATCGCCGACCACCAGGTGACCCCGAACGCCGAGAAGATCGACGTGGCGCGGGGCACGACCGTGACGTTGAACGTCACCAGTGACGCCGACGACGAGATCCACGCGCACACCGCAGGCGACGGGTACGAACTCGAGGTGAAAGCCGGTCAGCCGACCAGCGGTAGCTTCGTCGCATCCGACGTGGGCAGTTTCGAGATCGAGTCGCATCATCTGGAGAAGGTCATCGCCATCCTCAACGTGCGCTGACCTGCCGTGCTCGTACCGTTGCACGGAATCGGCACCCGGCACGACCTGCCGCTGCCGTTCTCCTTCGTCGTCACCGGCGCCGCGCTCGCGCTGGTGCTGTCGTTCGTCGTGCTCTTCCTCGCCTGGCGGCAGCCGCGATTCGTCGAGCCGGGCGGTCGCCTGCTCAGCGGGCTCGGCCGCTTCGTCGAGCATCCGGTCGTGCGCTGGACGGCCCGCGGGCTCGTGCTCGCCCTGTTCGCCTGGGTCGCGCTCGGAGCGGTCGGTGGGCCCGACAACCTCACCAATCCGGTCTTCGGTTTCGTCTACGTGTGGTTGTGGGTCGGTCTGGTCCCGCTGTCGATCCTGCTCGGGCCGGTCTGGCGGGTCGTCAACCCGGTGCGCACGATCCATCGCGGGCTCGCCGGCCTCGCGCGAATCGACCGGCACGACGGGCTCATCGCCCTGCCTCGAGGACTGGGTGTCTGGCCTGCCGCGGTGGCCCTGTTCGGTTTCGCCTGGCTGGAGCTGATCGAGCCGGACCGCACCACATTGGCGGTGATCCGGGTGTGGGCGCTGGCCTGGCTGGTGCTGCTGGTGATCGGTGCGGTGGCCTTCGGCGAGGAGTGGATCGGGTCGGCCGATCCGTTCGAGGCGTACGCGACCACCGTCGCCCAGCTGTCGCCGTGGCGGCGGGTGCAGGGGGCCCTCCGGCTGGTGAACCCAGTGGCCGGGCTGAGCTCATGGGAGCCGCCGGCCGGGTCGGCGGCGGTGGTGGCGACCCTGCTGGGATCGACGGCGTACGACAGCTTCACCAACAACAGCTGGTGGATCCGGACCGTTCAGAGCTCTGCGGTCACTCCTTTGGCGTGGGGCACGGCAGGGCTGCTCGCGATGATCGGCATCGTGCTCGGGAGCTTCGCGCTGGCGGCCGTGTGGATGCACCGCTATCGGCGCGATCCCGAGCTGCGCCCCGGTGACCTGCCGCGGTTGATGGCCGGGTCGGTGGTGCCGATCGTCGTCGGCTACGCGATCGCCCACTACCTGACGCTGCTGGTCGTGGAGGGCCAGCGGACGGCGATCAATCTCTCCGACCCGCTGGGGATCGGGTGGAACGTCCTGGGCTCCGCGCGCATGGGCGTGAACCAGGCGATCTTCGATCATCCGACCGCGATCGCGGTGACCCAGGTGGTGGCTATCGTCGGCGGGCACCTGCTCGGCATCGTGGTCGCCCACGAGCGGTCCCTCCAGTTGGTCCGGCCCGAACGGGCCCTGATCGCTCAGGTGCCGATGCTCGCGGTGATGGTCGGCTACACCTGCGCCGGCTTGGTGCTGCTGTTCGCACCCTGACCTGGCCGGTCAAAGCCTATTGTCTTGATGATCACAACTACCGTCTGAGCGATAAACTTCGGCCATGACGGAGCCACCGGTGGCCAAGGAGCTCGACATCACCCTCGAGCGCAACTCGCCGGTTCCCCTGTACTACCAGCTCGCCCAGGCGATCGAGCAGGCCATCGCCACCGGGGCGCTCGCGCCTGGCGATCGCCTGGAGAACGAGCTGTCGCTGACCACCCGGCTCGGGCTCTCCCGACCCACGGCGCGGCAGGCCATCCAAGAGCTCGTCAAGAAGGGCATGCTGGTCCGCAAACGCGGGGTCGGAACTCAGGTCGTCCGCTCGAAGTTCAGCCGCGACGAGCGATTGACCAGTCTGAACGACGACCTGGCCCGGGCCGGAAAGAAGCCGGCCACGCGCCTCCTCGAGTTCACCAAGGTCGAGCTGACCCCCGAGCTGGAGGAGCTGATCGATGCCGACCTCGACGACCAGGAGCTGATCAAGATCAGGCGGCTGCGGCTGGCCGACGAGCTGCCGCTGGCGATCCTGACGAACTACCTGCCGGCCCGCTTCTCGATCAGCGCGGAGGACCTGCAGCAGCGCAGCCTGTACGACTGCCTGCGCTCACTCGGGATCAACCTGAAGATCGCCCACCAGCGGATCAACGCCCGGCTGATGACCGAGGAGGAGGCGAGGCTGCTCGAGGAGAACTCGCCCGCCGCCTGCCTGACCGCGGACCGGGTCGTCTACGACGACACGGGCGCCTTCGTCGAGTTCGGCCGCCATGTCTACCGCTCCGAGCACTACGCGATCCAGTCATCCCTCGTGGTCTGAGCTCGTCGCGCCCCTCCCCCGCAGGTGTGCACAAACGACGGCGACACGCCGATGGAACCTGTCGTTCCAGCCCACTTGCCAGGAAAGGGACCCGGGTAGTCTCCTGGCCCTCAGCGCTGGTTGAGCCGGCGCCAGAGCGTCGTGACGACGCGGGGCTGCTCCGGCTGCATCGGCGCTCGGGACTGCGCCGATGCGACGAGGTCGCGACTCGGCTGCAGGGTGGCCCACGGAACGATGGTCATGAGGTGCTCCTCTCGTGGCGCGCTCAGCTCTGAGTGCTTCTCTATCGTTTAAGAGAATTGAAGTCTTAAACGATACAGAAAGCAAGTTGTCCACAGATTAGCCCACGCCTCACGTCGGCGTACGCCAGGAGGTCCAGGCTCGTGGCCGACACCCCATGCCGGGTTGTCGTTTCCGCTCGACCGAAAGGTCACCCATGGTCCCCACGCCGGTCGCCGATCGTCCGATTCGATGGCGACCCGCACCCGACGGGCGGCCACCCGCTCTGGTGGTGTTCGGTTGCGAGGTCGAGCCCCTCGACTCGCACCCGATGCTGCCATTCATCGATCACACGACCGGTCAGCTCGAGTCGGACCCGACCGATGCATCGCGCATCCGGCTTCCGCACGGTCGTACGGAGGAGCGGGCGGGCGGCGACAGCGGAGTCGAGGCCTGGAGCGGAACGCTGGCCGTCGCCGTGTTCGAGGCGCTTCGGGGGCGGCGACCGGTCGGACAGCTGGCCCGATGGGTCGATGACCGGGTGACCGCCACGATCGCACACCATCGTCGGCACGCCGGGGCTCCGCCGCCGGGTCGACCGGCCGCACTTCGGTCGGTTCGGGTTCAGCACCCCCGGCGCGGTGTCGCCGAGGTCTGCGCCCATGTCGCAGTGCCGGGCCGCTCGGCGGCGATCGCCCTGCGCCTGGAGACCTGGGGTGACCGCTGGTTGTGCACCGCCATCGCCTTCGACCCCCGCGAGGGCCGCGAGCCCGGGCCACCCCGCGAGGCAGGGTGATCGAACGGACGCGTGTCAGCCATCGACGGGGTGCCCGCGGCGGATCCACCGGGCACGTGCGCCGTCATAGGCGATCCGCAGCAGGTCGACCAGCACGGCCGACGTACGAGAGCCCGGGTTCACGACCGCCAACCAGCCCTGGCTCCGGTAGACCGGATGCGGCAGCAGTACGTCGTCGGCGACCTGCACCGGCGGGGCCGCTGGGGCTGGTTCGCGCGGATGCTGACCGGTGCGCGCCATGTACTCCTGCCGTCCCACCCCGGCATTGACCCGGAACGCACCCGGTCGATCGAGTCGTCCGGAAGCGTCGTCCGGATAGTCCTTGGTCACGATGGTCGCGAACGGCTGGGTCGCAGGCACGGCACCGTCTGGTGCGTAGAAGAAGAAGACGTCACCCCACGCGATCGGCGGTGTACCGTCTCCCTCCCCCGGCCGCAGCACAAGGACTCCTTCCCACCGCTCGACCAGACCGACGATCTCCTCGAGTGTCATGGCGTCAAGCCTTACACCCACGTGCCCGGGAGTATCGGACCGACGAAACGCTCTGGTCATCGGTTCGCCTGGTCTCGCGCTGATGGAGAGTCTGCTGCCACCGGCAGGCGGCCGGATCTCAGCCCTTGAGCAGGACCCAGGTCTTGCCGGGTGCCAGCGGGATGTCCCGGCCGTCGGCGTCGATGAAGCGCAGCACGCCCGATGGCGACGTCCGCCGCCAGGCGCCCGCCATCTTCTTGCCGTCACGATAGACGGTGACCTTGCCGTGGCCCACGGTGTCCGACATCACCGAGGCCGAACCGAGCACGTCCCGATTGCCGTCTGGATGGTTGCGCACCGCCATCACCACGATGTTGTCGGTCGTCGCGGTCTTGCCGCTGTCACCGTCGGTGTACGGCTGCCCGCGCCACCGCACGCCATAGCGGTGCCGCGACCAGTCGAAGGTGAAGGTGTCGTTGCCGACCGTGGCGGAAGGGCGCTCGGCCGCGGGCGCGGGGTCCCACCGCGGATCGTCGGCGGCGAACCTCCACCCGATATCTCGGGCGGCGCCGGTCCTCACCGAGTCCGCGATCGAGTGGAGGTTCACGAAGACGTTGTGCGGCGCCACCCGCCGCCGATCCCGGGTGGAACGTTCGATGGGCACGATCGAGGCGCCGTGGATCTTGCCCTGGACGTTGCGGTTGGCACCGCTGTAGACCAGCCCGGGTTTGCCGAACAGCGGCAACAACTGGACGTCGGTGCTGCGGGCCGAGCGGACCGGACCGAGCCGCCGGGGGAAGTCGGTGTGGTAGACGGCAACCAACCGGGTCTGAGCGCCCTCGACCTCCTCGACGAAGACGATGTCGGCGTTTCTCAGCCCGACCTGGGGTCGGGCGGCGGCGATGTTCTCCACCTTGACCGCGATCACCTCGCGATCGGCCACCCGTCCACCGGTGAGCGGGTCGACCGGCGTCGGGGACGGAGCGCTGGTTGGCGTCGTGGTGGGCGCCGTCGACGAGCCGGAGGCCACCGGGGCGGTCGTGGCGCTGTCGTTCCCGCCCACGATCAGCGCGGTCGCCGTTCCACCGCCCACGAGGACCACAACCGCGACCACCGCGGCCACGGTGTGACCACGTTTCCAGACGAACCTCGATGTCGGCACCAGCGGTTCGACCTGCCCGACGTCCGATCTGCCTCAGGACTCGAGGGCGTCAGCGGGCGCCGGCGCGGCCGTGGCAGACCTTGAACTTCTTGCCCGACCCGCACGGGCACGGCGCGTTGCGACCGACATGGGCGTACGGGTCGGCATCGGCGTCGGCGGGCGAGGGGCCGCTGCGCTGGACGTCGCCATCCTCACCAGGCGCGGTATAGGTGACCGCACGCGGTG
>DASTGF010000513.1:0-2051 GCA_035719255.1 Microlunatus sp.
ACGCTCGGTGGCGGCGCCCAGCAATTCCGCGGTGCCGCTGAGATACCAGTAGGTGTCGCGGGGTTCGGTGTGTCCCATCCAGGTCGAGAGGATGGGGAGAACCACGGCGGGGTCGCCCCCGGATCGGTAGGCGTCGAGCATGGTCGAGACAGCGAAGGTATGGCGGAGGTCGTGCGGCCTCGGACGGCATGACGACGAGACCGGCTTCAGCCCGGCCTGACGGGTCAGGCCGCGGAATGTCGGGTGGACAGTGGAGGGACGCAGTCTGGCGCCGGTGCTGGAGATGAGTAGCGCGGGGCAGGTCGCAGCGGGTAGCAGCCGGTCGCGTTGCCGAAGGTAGCTGGTGAGGGCATCAACCACGGTGGGGTGCAACGGGAGCATCCGGATCTTGCCGTACTTTCCCGTGACCGTCAGGGTGTGGGCGTCCTGGTCGAGGCTTGCGATGTCCAGGCCGATGGCCTCCCCGGTGCGGATCCCGGTGGCCGCCATCAACCCGATCAAGGTGCGGAACGTTTCGGCCCGCAGCTCCGGCTTGAGCATTCCCGCGGCCTCCAGCAGGGCCCGGATCTCCTCGACGGTGTAAATGTAGGGCGCGACCCGAGTAGGTCTGGCCGGGAGGAGTCTGCCCGGTGGCACCTCGATGTCCGGATCCTGGCAGCTGGCCCACCGGGCGAAACATCGGATGGCGGAGAGCCGCAGGGCCTGGGTTCGCGGCGAGGCCGGTGACGCCGTCGCGAACTCGAGTGCGTGCTGGACGGTCAAGGCATGGGCGTCGTGATCGTGCAGGTAGTCCAAGAACCGGCCCAGGATGCTCTCGGCGCCGTCGAGCTTGTAACCCAGTGCACGGCGCACCGTCAGGTAGTCCTCGACCAGGCCTTGCAAGTGCTGGAGTTCCTCCGACCCGGTGGTCATGACGCGCCACCGCCGGTTGGAGCTGTTGGCCATGGACGCGTCAGCGTCGACAGCCTGACCTGGTCGGTCTTGGCGTAGATCGCGGTCGTCGCTGGACTGGCATGTCGAAGCAGGTGCGCGACCTGCTTCAGACTCGCTCCGGCGTTGAGGGCGCGGCTCGCCGCAGTGTGCCGCAACCGATGCGCGTGGACCGTGCCCAAGCCGGCCCGCCGTGCGGCCCGGGCCACGATGCAACTGACACTCGAGCGCTCCAACGCGGTGTGGGGGGCTCGGGCCATCACGAACACGGTCCGCGCCGTCGCGTGGGGCCGGCCGTCGCGCAGGTAGTCCACGACCGCTCGGCCGACGTCGACCGGCAGCGGCAGCAGATCGACCCGGTTGCCCTTGCCGCGGATCCTCAGTGTCCCGGCCTGCCAGTCCACGTCTTCCAGCCGCAGCCCAGCGAGTTCCGCGCAGCGAAGACCCAGCCGGTGCAGCATCGTGATCACCGCGAAGTCGCGGCGTCCCACCGCGCTCGACCGGTCGCAGGCGTCCAGCAAGGCGGTGACCTGGTTTGAGGTCAGTGGCTGAGGTAGCCCGGACAGTCTGCGGTGCGCCACCGCGGGAATCGCGTCAGCCAGCGCCATCTCGACCATCTGCCGGTCATGCAGGAAACGCAGGAAGCACCGCAGTGCGCACGCTGTCATCTGCGCCGTCTTCCGCGTCATCGTGGGCAGCTGCACTGTCAAGAACCGGGCGACGTCGCCGGCGGTCAGATCGGCGAAGCTCACCTGCCCCTCGGCGTCGGTCCTGTCTTCGACGAACGGGGTGACCCAATGCGAGTACGCGCGGGCCACCGGAACGCTCAATCGACGTTCCTCGGTCAGGTACTCCCCGTAGCGGACCATCAACACCTCGACCGGCGACGAAGGCACCGCCACCACAGCCGTCGGCACCAGACCCTGCCGACGCAGATAGCTCAGGACCGGCTCCAGCGCCTCCAACGAGTAGTGGCTGGAATAGTCAGCCCGGCGCACGGCCAGGAACCCCTCGATCACCGGACCATCGAGATCACCCTGGTCCAGGTGCTGGGACTCCAGCCAC
This sequence comes from Microlunatus sp., assembly GCA_035719255.1. Classification (GTDB taxonomy): domain Bacteria; phylum Actinomycetota; class Actinomycetes; order Propionibacteriales; family Propionibacteriaceae; genus Microlunatus. The sequence continues at coordinate 1,996 of DASTGF010000513.1, forward strand.
CGCGACAGGTGCGCGACCAACTGCAACTGCGCCGTCGACGACGTAGCCGTGTAGCC
>DASTGF010000514.1:0-6976 GCA_035719255.1 Microlunatus sp.
GACCGGACGCCGTGGTGTGCTGCAATTGGACTGCCTGCTCGTCACGCCTGGTCAGAGACCGGTTGGCCGATGGCCATGACAGGGCTGACATGGGGGGGCGCCGTGATCACCGAGCCGTGAGGACGGTGCTGGCGACATGGCGCCATCATTCGAGGATTCCCCTCGATTCTCGGGCACGCGCCTGCGATCTCGGCGCGAATCTCTTGCGGCATGCGCTCTGTTGATCCGGCGCCAACTCTCGCGGATTCTTACAAGATAAGCGCCCGGCGTCAAGGGGTTGAACGTTTTCCTCACCGGGCTGATCCTCCCGCTGCCGCCTTCGCTCGCCCGCTCACGGGCGGTCGGACGCGAGCAACGTAGCGCTGACCACGGCCACGCGGGCCTGGATTCCGGTGTGCTCGCCAGCGAAGCGGGGCATGTGAGCAAACACAGACGATTGGCCGCTTCGTTGTCGAGGTGGCCGCAGTTCTGACCGGGGCCAACGTCGGGAACGGGAGAGCGGCCGGTCCGGACCGTGTCCTTTCCGTGACCTTCACATACACCCGACTTGCGCCACCGGCGGGTAGGCGTCTACGGTGTGGCGAGCTTCGTATCCAATTCGTTATGAAATCGTGGTTGCAAAAGCGATCTGACGAGGGGCCGGGGCAACAGCAACCGCGGTAGCGCCCGATGCGCGACCGAGGGCCGTGTGCCCGCTACGCCGAGCTCCGCTGGGCGGGCACCACGCCGGGATCGTCCCGGGCGAGCGGCGGAGGTGGAGGAACCAGTTCTCCGGTGGCCGGTCAGGCGGTCGGGGATGGGGTGAAGCCGAGAGCGATATCGGCCGGGCACTGACAGCTCGAACCCGTCAGCTCACTTCACAGGCCGGTGTCAGCAAAGGAGCGATGAGGCGTTGACCACCTCGATCGTCAAGCGCATCGTCGGCGTACTCGCCGCGATCGCGTTGGCCCTCGGCATCAGTGCTGCGGCGGCCGGCCCTGCCGAAGCCGCTTCCAGCAACGTGTGGGACAAGGTCGCCAGGTGTGAGAGCGGCGGACGCTGGCACATCAGCACCGGCAACGGCTTCTACGGCGGGCTGCAGTTCTCGGGCGGCACCTGGAAGGCCTATGGCGGCCAGAAGTACGCCAGCAAGGCGCACAGGGCGACCAAGGCCGAGCAGATCGCCATCGCCCGCCGGGTGCTCGCCCGCCAGGGTCCCAGGGCGTGGCCGCACTGCGGCAAGAAGGCGCACCTGACCAAGAAGAACGGCAAGGCCAACAAGAAGGCGACGCCGAGCTCCAACCCGGGCGTCAAGACGACGAAGAAGAAGTCCAGCTCCAGGTCTCAGGCTGCGGCCACGCCCGCGTCGGGCCGCACCTCCAGCTCGAGCCCATCCGCTTCCTCGACCACCGTCGCGGCGAAGAAGCCGGCCACGAAGTCCGGCTCCAGCGCGAAGCGGGTCAAGGTCAGGCCTGGCGACACGCTCGCCAAGCTCGCCAAGCGCCACCACGTCAGGGGCGGCTGGAAGGCCCTGTGGAAGCTCAACAAGAAGACGGTGAGGAACCCGAACGCATTGAAGGTCGGCGCCACGCTGATCATCAAGAAGTAGACCTCCCCCCGAGGCGAGGTGAGCGTCGCCCCCCCGAATGCTCACCCGGCGCAAGGCCCGGCAGCACTGCTGCCGGGCCTTCGCCCGTCTCGGGCCTTCCCGTCTTCGCCCGTCTCTGGCCTTCCCGTCTTCGCCCATTCCCCGGCCCCCGCCCTTCGCGCCTGGCCCGCGTCCGCAAATCTGGGCGGTTCGGTGCCTCATCCGGCCTTGCCTGGCGTTTCGGGCTGCGCCGGTCACCTTGCCCCCTCGGCGCCTGCTCCGGCCTCGCCTCGCTTGGCGTCTGGGGCTGCGCCGGTCGCCTTGCGTCTTCGGCGCCTGCTCCGGCCTGGCCTTGCCTGGCGTCTCGGGCTGCGCCCGTCGCCTCGACCACTCGGCGCCCCCTCCCAGGCCCGCCTGTGTCAACGGGCTGCGCCGGTCGCTTTGCGTCTTGGTGCCCCGGGCCTGGCCCGTCTGGCGTCTCGGGCTGCGCCGGTCGTCTTGCGTCTTGGTGCCCCGGGCCTGGCCCGTCTGGCGTCTCGGGCTGCGCCGGTCGTCTTGCGTCTTGGTGCCCCGGGCCTGGCCCGTCTGGCGTCTCGGGCTGCGCCGGTCGTCTTGCGTCCTCGGCGCCTCCTCCCGGCCTCGACTGTCGCCTCGCCCGCATCCCTGCGCTCCCCTCCTCGCGAACTGTGCGCAAACGACGGGACTGTCCGGCGTGTCGCTGTCGTTCCAGCACAGTGTGTGACGGACCGGCCCGATATTGACCGCTGCGAGCACCGACCGTCCTGTCTTGGCTTCACCGCCCGCCCAGCAGCGCTGATGAGCGCTCCCGTGTTACCTGGATCGGGCCTGCTGACGGGTTTGGCGGGCAGATCGGGAGCGCTGGTCAGCGCGCGACCCGGGTGGAGCTGGGTCCGGCAGCCACGCCGGCTGGCGGGACATCCAGGGCGGCGCTGATCCGCGCTCCGGCCTCAGATCCGAGGGATCGCCCGCGTTCGGCTATCGAGTCAGGCATGAAACTCAGGGTCCGCGCAGCCAATTGACGGAACAGGTCGCTGACCAGAGCTCCCGCGTTGGGCCGGACGGGGTTGGTCGGGGGCTTCGTCGGCGGATCGGGAGCGCTGGTCAGCGCTCCGAGCGAGCCACGCCTGTGTCGGCGGCGGGCGTCCGGTGGGGACGAGCTGAGGGGGTGGGGGCGCTGACGAGAGCTCCCGCGTTGGGCCGGAAGGGGCTGCTCGGGGGGTTCGCCAGCGGATCGGGAGCGCTCGTCAGCACGCGGCCGACAGGAATCACCCCGGGGGGAATCGGCGGTGGAGAACGGGCCACTGCTTCACCGCCGAGAGCTCGCCACTGCCGTCCGGGCGCGACCCCAGCTCGGACCTCCGGACTCCACGGCACTGTGCTCAGACGACAGGTGTCATTGGCGTGTCGCTGTCGTATGCGCACAGTTGCGGATTCGAGCGGGCCGCCGATCACCGCCGATCACCGCCGATCACCGCACCGATCACCGCACCGATCACCGCACCCGATCACCGCACGCGATGACCGCGCCGGTGACCGGGGTCACGGTCGGCGGGACGGGCGATGTGATCTGCGGCATAGGCTGACTGGCATGGGTCGGGTGATGGCGGTCTCGTTCGAGCGCTACGGGCGGCTCTACTATCTGGACCCTGGCGAAGGGACGTACGCGGTCGGTGACCGGGTGCTCGTGCCGACGGAGGCCGGTGCTGAGGTGGCCGAGTGCGTGTGGGCGCCGGAGTGGGTCGACGACGTCGAGACCGACTACACCGATCTCCCGGTGTGCGGCGGACTTGCCAGCGACGCCGATCTGGCACGGAACGACACCAACCGCCGCCGGCGGGCCGAAGCGAAGCTGGTCGCCAAGAAGTTGATCAAGCGTCACGAGCTGCCGATGAAGGTGGTCGGCGTCGACTACATCGACTCCGGTGAGGACTTCGATGAGCTCGTCGTCGTCTACTTCACCGCACCGCACCGGGTCGACTTCCGCGTTCTGGTCGGCGAGCTCGCCCGGACGCTGCGGGCCCGGATCGACTTGCGGCAGGTGGGGTCCCGAGACGCGGCGCGGCTCGTCGGCGGTCTGGGCAACTGTGGTCGCGACCTGTGCTGTGCGACGTTCCTCACCAACTTCGAACCGGTCAGCCTGCGGATGGCCAAGATCCAGGACCTACCGCCGAATCCGATGAAGATCTCCGGTGCCTGCGGTCGGCTGATGTGCTGCCTGAAGTACGAACACCCGCTCTACGTCGACTTCGCCAAGCGAGCACCCGCGGTCGGTGAACGCGTCAGCACCGAGGACGGCGACGGGGTGGTGGTCGCGCATCAGGTCCCGGCCGAGTCCGTGCTGGTCCGCGTCAGCGGGTCAGGGACGATGACGAGTTGCGCGCTCTCGACCGTGTGCGGGTCCCGGCAGGCATTTGAGGGTGCCGCGCGCGCGAGCGGCCCGCAGGCCCCGGCGCAACCACCCGATGCGAACGTCCCGACCGCCGCCTCGACCGCGGTCGAGGCGGTGGAGGCGGTCGAGGACGAGGGTCGCGCGGAGCCTGCGCTGCGTACCGAGAGCCGGCGGGGCCGAGCCCGCGGCCGCCGTCGTCGTACGCGCGAGGGCTGACCGTTGTGATGCTGCGGCATCGTGGTCGTTCTGGCCCGTCCAGCCGGGTACGAGGGGTGCGGCTCACCGCGATCGCGCTGGCGTCGGCCCTGGTCACATCGGTGCTGTCGGGCTGCTCCTCGTCTCCGCTCCAACCGCAGCTCCCCTCCGACCCGCTGCCCCCACGACCCGCCGCGGGCCGGCCCACCCAGCCGGTGCCGGACGTACGACCGCAGGGGTTTGCCGATCCGCCGCCGGGGCACGGACTCGACCGCTACCGCTCCCAGGCTCTGAATTGGCGAGACTGCGGGTCGTTGCGCTGCGCGACCGTCCTGGTGCCGCTGGACTACACCCGGCCCGACGCCACCGCGATCACGCTGACCGTCGGGATGCGCACGGCGCACGGGTCCACCCGAGGAATGGTGTTCACCAATCCAGGCGGCCCCGGTGGATCCGGACTGACCTTCCTCGGCGGGATGGACAGCCCGGAATTGGCCGACCTCGATCTCGTCAGCTGGGACCCGCGGGGAACCGGCCTGTCGACTCCCGTGCGCTGCTGGGGAGACGCCGAGGCGGATGCGTACGCCGCTGTGGATCTGTCCCCGGACGACGATGCCGAGCGCACCGCCCTCGCCGACGGAGCCCAACGGCTCGGCCTGGCCTGCCTCGCGGGATCCGGACCGCTGCTCCAGCACCTGTCGTCCGCGGACACCGCGCGGGACCTGGACGTCATCCGTGCGGTCCTCGGACGGTCCCGCATCGACTACATCGGCCTCTCGAACGGAACGCTGATCGGGGCGATCTACGCCCAGCTCTTTCCGGATCGGGTCGGTCGCTTCGTGCTCGACGGAGCCGTGAACATCAGCTCGTCGCCCGTGCTCCAGCTGCAGGGCTTCGACCGGGCGCTCGAGGCGATGGCGGACTGGTGCGTGGCCCAATCGGCGGGTTGCCGACTCGGAACCTCGCGGGCAGAGGTGATCCGGACGATCACCGACTTCTGGTCGCGGTTGGACGCCGATCCGGAGCGGGACGGCGGGCGGCGGCTGACCCAGACGTTCGCCGCGGTCGGGGTGCTCCAGGGGCTGTACGGCGGCGAGGCCGGTTACCCGCGGCTGGTCAGCGCACTCGATGCCGCGATCAACGGCAGCAGCCCGGCCCAGCTGCTCCGGTACGCCGACAGCCTGCTCGGCAGGCGGCCGGACGGCAGCCGGACCCAGTTCACGTACGCGTATCCGGCGAGTCGGTGCGCGGACACCTCGAACGACGGGCTCGCCAAGGCATGGACCGAGGCGGGCGAGGAGGCGCGGGCGGCGCCCATCTTCGGCCCGGTCGCGGGCACCGACGTGGAATGCGCGTCGTGGCCGGTGAACGCGCCGAAGCGAATGCCGCTGACCGCACCGAAGGCGCCGCGCATGATCGTGATCGGGACAACCGGCGACCCGGCCACCCCCTACGCCTGGGCGCAGGGGATGGCCCGGCAGTTGAAGTCGGCCGTCCTGGTGACCCATCGGGGAACGGGTCATACCGCCTTCGGGTCGGCGTGCTACGGGGAGATCGTCAGGCCCTACCTGCTGAACGGTCGACTGCCGGCGGACGGCACCACCTGCTGACTCCCGGGTCAAGGCTGATGTCGCGCCGGGTTGATACTGGTCGGGCCGGCGCTCGCTCCGGAGGAATTCGCGCTCGCGCGGTCGTGCGGCTCGGTCTGAAGCCGGGCGTACCGCGGGGATCAGCCGGGCTGGGTGGAGGGCTGCGCCCACGGGTCGGTCTGAGCCTGTTCCGGTGGGGTCGGACCACTCTGGACGTACCCGGGTAGTGCGCCGTGGCCACTGCGGCCAGCGATCTGGCCGCTCCGCGGACCGGTCTCGCCGCTGCCGGCGACGTTCCCGTTGGCCGTGACGGCAACAGTGAGGGCACAACCGGCGACGAGCCCTGCGACACCGACCGCGGCCGTCTGCAGCAGGCGCCTGGTCGTGCCTCCGCCGGGCGTCGAAGTCGCGGGCACCAAGCGCGGCCCGGGGCGGCCGCCCGCTGGTCCGGATCGAGTGCCGCCCGGTCGTGGATCTCCGGCGGTGCCGGGCTGAACGGCTGGACGGACTAATCGGGGTTGGCGGTCATCGAGGTGATTCTCCTGCGCTTGCGGACGTCTGACGCAGATCAGACTGCTCAGCCGAGCTGTGCAGGAGATGGGCTGTCATCCGGTCGACGCTATGAACCGCCCCCTTGACCTCTTCGTGTGCGCCCCGCCCGGTCCGGCTCGCTATAGTTGGCGCTCGTGCGTGCCCGGCGACGGGTGTCGTACGCGCCGCCTTAGCTCAGCTGGCAGAGCAACGCACTCGTAATGCGTAGGTCTGGGGTTCGATTCCCCAAGGCGGCTCCAGCTGAAGCCCTAGTCAGCGACATATTTCGCACCTCCCACAGTCGATGGAACCGCTGCCTGGTCGCCCACGGTCCGCATTGAGTCCGCATTTCGCCGGACAACGGCCTCGTCGAGCCGTTCGGCGACACCGTCAAGATCGTCCCCAAACAGGCCCGCATACACGTCCAGCGTCATCGCCGCAGACGCATGACCAAGCATCTGCTGCACTGCCTTCACGTTCGCCCCGGCCGCCACCGCCAGGCTCGCCGCGGTGTGCCGCAGCTCATGAGGCGTCAGCCCCGGCAACCCCGCCTCGTCTGCCGCTCGATCGAAAAACCGCGGCCGAAAGTTGGTGTTCCGCAGCACCTCCCCACCCGGCGAGACGAACACCAAGTCCTCGGGAGCCTTGCCCGAAATCGCGGCCGCCAGCTCGTCGGCCACGAAT
>DASTGF010000515.1:0-3100 GCA_035719255.1 Microlunatus sp.
AGGGGACAGCGCTCCGGCCAGGATCAGCACGGCCGACACGGCCCCCAACAGGCGGAACCACAGACCGGCGAAGCCACGGCGCAGGGCGATCACGACCAGCAGCGTCCACGCGCCGGTGAGGAGGTAGCCGAAGGTTTCCCCGATGAGGTTGCCCAAGATGTGGTGGGCCAGCAGGAACGAGTCGCGGGCCGCGGCCGCGACCGCCGGATCGGCGCTGGCCGCATCGGCGGCGAATCCCGGCACCAGCAGCGGCCAGCGGGCCAAACCGATGACCTGGACAACCGCGGCGGCGATGCCGACCGGGACGGCAGCCCGCATCGCGGGATGGTTCGAGAGTCGCCCGACACCGACGGCGATCGGGGCCATCAGCGCCGCCGAGAGCGCCATCAGCGCAAACCAAACCGTCACCGTGGTTTCGTTCGCGCAGAACGCGGCCAGGATCTCCTCAACCGGATCTTTCAGCACATCGGGGTAGTTGAACACCGTGCCTAACACGGTGAAGGCCACGTTGGTGACGACGGCGGCGACAATGAGCAAGACGGCGGTCAGCTTGCGGTTCATGATCTTCACTGTTCCTGTCCGGGATCGGCTTCGGAGGATGCGGGTTGTGGTGCGCCGGCGGCGATCCAGGCGACCAGGAGGCTGTCGGGATGGTCGACGAGGTGGTCACGGACGAGAGCGTCCACCAGGTCACCGTCGCCGGCCAGATACGCGGTGGCGATCGCGACGACTTGACGCTCTCGGGATGTCTGAGCCAGCTCGGCTCCTCGGGCAAGCAGCTCGGGCGCCCCAGGATCGATGAGCGCGGCCGCCGTCACCATCATCGGGTCCTGGCAGGTCTGAGCCCGACCCACGATCTCTACGGCGGCCGCGGCCTGACCGCCGATAAGCCCCCGGATCAGCCTGTCGGCGTCGATTGCTGTCATGAGGGAAGCATCGACCCCGACGCTGACGCTGCGCTGACGGCAGACTGACGCACCGCAGACAAAGAGTCAGGACGGCGTGCCTTGGGCGCGTCTGCTTCGTCGACCTCACCGCTGCTGCCGACGAGGGCGGCGGCTGGATGCCATCACCTCCACCCTGGCTTGCGCGTTCCCGACGTCAACCGCGCGATAGAACCGGCCGTTCAGCTCTTCCTCGAACGGCTGGCGGTTGCAGCGGTCACGTTGGCCTAGAAGCCTCGGTCTGTCTGGCGAGCTCGTCGAATGTGTCGCGCATGTACTCGAGCGCTTGCCGGGCATCCAGATCGCGCGCGGGAGTGTGAACCCGGTGCGGGGCTGGTTCTGCGCCGTTGATGATCATGTGGGGGGCGTCGGCCACGATGTCGCGGGCTGCGCGGCTTCCGAAGTCGCCGGTGTTGAGGAGGTAGCTCCGTATGTGTTCGGCTTCGGCGGCGCGGCCGAGTGCGGTCATCAGGTTGATGAACTCGATGGCTGCGTTCCTGGCAAGGTCGGTGTAGTCGGTGTCGAGCAGCTTCTGCACGTAGGAGTGGAGGATCCGGAAGGCTTGGGAGGGGTCGCCGCGCCGGAGGTGGGCAGCGACCGTCCGAGACCGGACACGATCCCGGCGGTCACACTGCCGGCAAGTCCGAGCGGGTTGCCGAGCGCAACAACGAGCTGACCGATCCGCAGCCGTCCCGCATCACCCAGCTGGACGGGGGGAGGCACGGGCCCATGGGCGCGGAGGACAGCAAGGTCTGACAACGGGTCACGTCCGACGGCCGTGGCGTCCTGCTCGGTGCCATCCACGAATGCGGCTCGCGCGTGTCTGGCCCCTTCGACGACATGCGCGCTGGTCAGCAGATACCCTTCTCGGTGAGGACGCTCGCACTGCCAGCGCCCTCACCACGGCCGGCCGAAACCCGCAGACTGGCCACGCTCGGCAGCACCATCTCCGCCACACCGATCACCACACGCGAGTACGCGTCGAGCGCCTCGGACTCTCACCCATGCCGTAGCAACCCGGAGCGATCCGTGCAGAGTCCCCATTCTGCTGTCAGCGGACATCCCAGTCGCCGCCACCGGCCGCTGGTGACCGGTACGCGGAACCGATCCGATCCGGCGGACCATCCCGTCGCGAGTGGGCTCTTGAGATTCCTTCCTGCGGCGACAGCTACTGACTCTGACACTGACCCGTGAATGACTCAGCCTCGGGCATGCTGCGGTAGCGCCGGGACTGACGCCCGACGCCGAGCGGGTGCCTCTCGGTTAGGCGGCTGGGCCTTGGAGGAGAGTCTGGCCGAGCTTCTCCACTGTTAACAGTCGACGGGTCTGCACTTGTTCATTGCCTGAGTCGCCCGTGCTTCAGCAGCTGCGCGATCCGGATGTCGCTCTTCCGGCCGGGGACAGCTTTCATCCGGGCCGTGCTGAGAAGCCACACTGCCATCACCTCCTGCAGGAAGTCGTACGGCGGCTTCGAGTACGTCGAGGGCGACCCCATCGCCGCGATCGTCACCTCGTTGTCGACCAGCCAGTCCCACATGACCCGAGGAAGCTGACAGTGGTCTTGAAGGTGCGCGTCTCACTGCGCCGGCCGCGCGGGTCGGAGGTCTCGATGTCGGCAAGGAGTCGGTCAGGGTGTGAATGTGCCGCTGGATCCTGGCGGCGAGAAGTTTGGCCATAAGGGCCGCCGCCCAAAGCAGTGGCGCGTGCTTGTAGGCAGTAGCACCATTCCAGCGGCAACCGGCGATTCCGCGCCATACACATCTGGGGGCTGTCCCACACCAGTCTGTCTCTGCGTCACCGGCCAACACCCGCCTCGGGCCCCAAGTTAAGACCCGACCAAGAAACACGAACCACAGAACGACACACCTCTTGCAGATCCTCTGAATGGTAACTACAGTTAGTCGAGTGATGACGGTTCATGTGCTGCATGCGGGGAACGGGTACACCTACCTGACCCGCTCGGTCGCGGCGTGTGACGCTCGTCTGGGCCGGTCGGAGTCGCTGGCCGACTACTACGTGGCGAAGGGCCAGCCGCCCGGCCGATGGGCCGGCCGCGGCTCCGTCACACTGAACGTCTCCGGGGTGGTAACTGAGGCACAGATGAAGAATCTGTTCGGCGAGGGCCGCCACCCGAACGCCGACACGGTCGTCGCCGG
>DASTGF010000516.1:0-5631 GCA_035719255.1 Microlunatus sp.
GGTTCACGGGCCTGCTGATCGGACGTGGTCAGGCGGATCGGCCGTTCAAGATCCATCAGCAAGAGGGCAACGACGTAGTCACGGCTCAGAACACCATCGCGCCCGGCGGCTCCTCGGGCTGGCACTCGCACCCAGGCACCGTCGTAATCATCGTGCAGGCCGGTGCATTCACTCTGTTCAGCGAGCGGGTCACCGGCGGCAAATGCATCGCTCGCACGTACAGCGCTGGACAGGTGTACCTTGAGCAACCCGGGGATGAGCAGTACGCCATCAACTATGGCACCGTGCCGGCCGTACTAGCGGTCACATTCTTCAATGTGCCTCATGGCGGCAGCAATCGCATCGAGCGGACCGACCCTGGCAACTGCCCGGAGTGACCCCGCCATCGGCCCTTGCCCAACCCGATCGGGGGAGCTTCGCTCGGTGCATGCCGCCCGGGATGTGCTGCCTGTCAGCGTTGTCGTGTCTCGCGCTAGCTTGGCAAATCGCATCTCGCGATCCCTCCCCCGAAAGGGGCCAAGGCGGGCCAGTCGTCCGCCGTGCGCTACGCGCTGCTGGCGAGTTCAGCTCTCCAGGCGTCGGCAAGGTCTTGACAGTCGGCTGCAGATGGACTAGCGAGGACTGGAGTTGTGATTCCCGCTTGGAGTGGGAGCCGCTCCCCCAACGCCCGGGAGTAAAGGGTCGGAACGTGACACCATGACCGCAACCAGGCTGGGCGGGGTCGGTACGCCGGAAGAGACCGGCTGGCCGGTCGATCGGTCGGCGGTCGTCGCCAGGTCCAGGTGGCCGGCGCGAGCTGCGCGTTTCGGATCTCCGGTTTTGGCGGTGGGGGCGGCCGTCGTCGGCTGGGTGCTTTTTGGCGACACGGATCCGAGTGTGTACACGGACACGTACTGGCCGGTGCGGGAGCTGCTGTCCGCCGCGGTGGCGTTCTCGATCGGTGGTGCGGCACTGCTCGGTTACCGGCAGGCTCGTTGGCCCGCCGCCGCCCTGGTGATCTGCGGACTCCTCGCGGGCTGTGCCGTACTGTTCGCCGGGCTTTGGTTGCAGGCGGCGTTTGCCTTCGGCAGGCTAAGCGATACCGCCCACCTGCTCTTCATAGCTAACGGTGTTGTGACTGATCTGTTTATTGGGTTGTCGTTGATCGTCCTGATTCAGATCTTTCCCGACGGGCCACTTCCCGGAAGGGTGTGGAGGGTCCTGCTCGGCGTGTCCGCCGGACTCGTCGCGATGGCGGCGATCAACAACCAGTCCGACTACGGGATCTTCGGTTGGTACTGGGCGTTTCTCTCACCGGCGCTGTTCACCGTGACCTGGCTGATCACCCTGAGCTCGCTCGTCATACGGTGGCGCCGGGGCAGCGGCCTGCTTCGGGCCCAGACCGCCGGATTCGCCGCCGTCGCCTTGATCATGTTCCCCGTGCACGTCATGGCCACGTTTCCCGGGTGGCTCGGGGACGTCATCGCCCTGAACCTGCATCCGGGCGTGGTCTTCGCTGTCTGGCCACCTGCGGTGGTGATCACGATCGCGATCGCCGTCCGGAAATACCACCTGTACGACCTGCCGCTCGTGCTGCGGCGAGTGGTTGTTTACGGCGGCCTCACGATCGCACTCACGGCCCTCTTCATCGGGGTCTACGTCGCCGTCTTGACCATGCTGTCCGACGAGTTCGCCACGGCACGGTACCGCTGGATCGCGGTCGCCCTCGCCACCGCCGCCGTGCTGGTCGCCGAACCGACCCGACGGCGAATCCAGGCCCGGATGGAGCGACGGTACCTCGGCGAACGCGGGGACCCGCTGGCCGTGCTCGCCCGGCTCCACACCACCCTCTCCAACGGAGACGAGGACGACAACACCGTCTATGCCACCATCACCGCCACCGTGGCCCACGCCGTCCGCTCACCAACGGTGTCCCTGGCCCTGCAGCACGGACCCCGACTCGAGACCGTGTCGGTCACCGATGCTGAGCCGGAGGGCGGCCTCGTGTTGCCGCTGGTGTATCGTGGCGAGAAGCTGGGCGAGATGCGAGTCGGCCAGCGCACCCCCGGCGAGTCCTACGGCCGGGCAGACCGAGCGCTGCTCGACGAACTCGCCAATCAAACGTCCGCTCTCGTCTACGCCCTGCGTCGAGACAGCGAGTTGCAAGCGACGCGCCGCAAGGCCCTAGACGCGGTCGCCGAGGAACGCGCCCGGCTGGGACGCGACCTGCATGACGGGATCGCCCCGCTCCTGGCCGGCGCCGGGCTGACGGCCGAGGCGCTGCGCAGGGGAATGACGCCAGGGACGCCCGACGAGCAGGACGCCGAACGCCTCGCCTCCCGCCTCCGCAACGCCAGTACCGAAATCCGACGGCTCGCGCACGGCCTGCAGCCCCAGCCCGTAGACGATCGAGGGCTCGAAACGGCGCTGGCCGATTACATCGCCACACTCGACGCGCCCGACATGCCGGCCATCCGCCTGGACGCCGACATCGCCGGACCCTTGCCTCCCGGCATGGCCCAGGCCGCCTACCTGGTGGTGCTCGAGGCGTTGAACAACGTGGTCCGTCACGCCCACGCTCAGCAGTGCGATCTGACCGTTGCCGTTCAGTCCGGCGAGCTCATCATCAGGGTTGCCGACAACGGCGTCGGCCTCGGCCAGGCGTACGTGAGCGGCGTCGGCATTACCTCCATGCGCAGCCGGGTACAGGCTCTCGCCGGTACGTTTGAGCTCCGCACCGCCCCAGGGGGCGGGACCGTGCTACAGGCGCGGATCCCGGTCGAACCGTGACGCCGATCCGCCTGGTGATCGTGGATGATCACATGGTGTTCCGCGAAGGTTTGCGGGCACTGCTCGGCCGGGTCGACGACATCGAAATCGTCGGCGAGGCGACAGACACTCAACAGGCCGTCGAGGTCAGCCTGACACTCCGCCCAGACGTTGTCCTGATGGACCTTCACCTACCCGGCGGCGGCGGTGAACTGGCCACCAGCAGCATCCTCGCCTCCCACCCCGAGGCGGCCGTGCTCGTGCTCAGCATGCACTCCGATGACGCGCATCTCCGGGAGGCGTTGCGCGCCGGCGCCCGCGGGTACCTGCTCAAGGACGCCGAACCGGAGGCGATCATCCGCGCGATCCTCGCGGTGCACGAAGGCCAAGCGATCTTCGACCGCGCCATCGCCGCAAGGGTGGTCGCTGCCAGCGGAACCCAACCGGTGGACCGTCCTTTTCCCGTTCTCACCGACCGCGAGTACAAGATCTTGGACCGGCTGGCCCGCGGCTTGCGCAACGACGAGATCGCAGCCCGGATCGGCATCAGCATCAAGACGGTGCAAAACAACGTTTCGACGATCTTGCTCAAGCTCGGCGCGACCGACCGGGCCCAGGCCGTCGCGCTCGCCCGCGACGCGGGATTGGGCCGCCGCCCATAACTCTGCCAGCCGGCCGCAGCCGCTGATCTGTGCTTCCCGCCGAACTTCCCGATGCCTTGGGAACACTGCCTCGTCCCGCCCGGGAATCCCGCGCGTGATCGTGAAGTCACGTCCAACCCGGGGCGACTCTTCTCAAGAGAGGCAGGACACCCGATGTCCACGCAAAGGCTCCAACAGACCGAAACCCGCCCGATCACCGAACGCGACGACGTTCACCAAGCAGGCAGTACAACGGCCACCAGCGCCCAAGACACACCGAGCAGGCGGCGGCACGCCCGTCCAGTCCTGCTCGCCGCGGCCGCGCTCGCTGCCCTCGCCGTCGTCGCACTCACCTTCTGGCTCATCGCGACCGGTTCACACACGCAGACCGCTCCGACTACGCCTCCCGTGGCCGCCGCCCCACAGCACAAGCCGCCGGCACTCACCCAGTCGAACGGTGCCGGCAATACGGCGAACATCCACGGACCAAGGGCCTACATCCTCCACTGCGAGAACAGCCCCTCCCTGTGTGCGCCACCCGCCCTGAAGCCCACCAACAGCAATGACCTGCAGTTCTGCGAGAACAGCCCCACCCTGTGCGAAGCGCGAAAGCCCAACTGAATCCCTGGCGCCCGATCGAGACAACTTAAGACCTCAGGCGCTGGTACAACGTCACCTGAGGGTTCGGCTGGCCACCGAAAGCAGGCCAAGGCGAAGCTGACGCTCTCGATCACCAGCGGCCGCGCGGAGACCCAAGGCGAGCACGGACCACAGCATGCGCCGGGATGACAACCACGCAGCGTCCGGCTGAACGGAACCCTCGTGCGTGCTCGACCCTGGCGTGCAGGGCACAACGGTTATCAGCGGGACTTGAACTTCTCGATCCAATGAGCATTGACCTGGTCGGCTTGCTGTCGGTCCCTGACGACGAACTCGCGTCCTTCCTCGATGTCGAGGTCGAGGAAGTCGAGCACCTGGTGCGCGACAAGGAGCGGGTCACTGGCTAGCTGCTCGTAGGTCACCTCGAAAGGGGTGATTCGCTGCTGCGTGAACCACGTGTTCCAGCCGACCTCGAACTGCTCGACCGCCTTCACCAGACGCCCGATCAACTCCTCGTCGTAGTGCGGCGCCTCGGCGCCGGGCTACGATGCGCTTCCGGGTGCCAGAAGTGGGTTTGCAGCGACTTCGCCCACGACACGGCCTGAGCCACCACATCCAGCCGACGGACATGGACGAAGCGGAGCCGACCGAACTGATCGACCAACAGCTCCAACTCACTCACCGGCGGCTGGTCGGCCTCAGCGGCGAGGTCGGCGACCAGTTCAGGCCGCGACTCGGCCATCAACCTTCCACCGAAGACACCGTTGGGGGTGCTGCCCGCAGCCAGGGCCGCTTGTACGTACGCCGAGTCGATGCGCCCTCCAGCCGGCCGCGGGACCCGCCATCCGGTGGCGTAGTCGTGGAGCCCGCGGCGGTGAAATAGGAGGCGGGATGGCCCGCGACGCCCGACGACTCCAGCAGCCCGCAGAGCAACGTGCTCCCCGAGCGGGGCGTCGCGCACAGTATTTACGACTCGAACCCTGGGTCAGTCATTCACGCACCGTAATGCTCCCGAGATGCCTGCCGGGCCCGCCCAGGGCGCGTTCTCGCACGAGGTTGCTCTCATTACAGGCGCCTCCTCCGGTATCGGGTTCCAACTGGCCCGCCAGCTCGGCGAGCGTGGGTACGACATCATTGGTGTCGGGGCCAGTGCGCGTATCAACGGCCTGGGTGACCACATCAGCGGCGTCGAGGTCGTGCCCGTACAGGCCGATCTCGCGACGGCCGAGGGCATCGAGCAGCTGTGGGCGGCGATCGAAGGCTTGGAGCGTCCTCTCGATGTCGCGTGCCTCAATGCGGGACGCAGTCTCGGCGGCGCCTTCCTCGACACCGACTTGGACGAGGAGCTGCAGATGCTGGCCCTGAATGTCACCGGCCAGGTGCGCCTGGCCAAGCACGTGGTCCGGCACATGGCCGATCGTCAGGCCGGCCGCATCTTGATCACCACCTCCTGCTCGGCGTTGACGCCCACGCCGTACGAGTCGATCTACGGACCCACTCGCAGCTTCATGCTGAGTTTCGCCGAGGGGCTGCGCGAGGAGATGAAGGAGTACGGCGTGGGAGTCACCGCGCTGCTACCTGGCGCGACCGCTACCGACTTCCACCAGACCGCGGGGATGGGGAACACGAAGTTCGGCTCGAA
>DASTGF010000517.1:0-5265 GCA_035719255.1 Microlunatus sp.
CCGCAGTTCTCCGTGACACCAGGTGCTGATTTCACGGCGTGACTAATCCAAGCCAAGCGCGGGCTGCGGCCATCGCCGGAAGAGTCACGGCAATTAGCTCCAGCGCGCCTGAGTTCACCACTCTTTGACGTCATCGACACCGGCAAAGCGCGATCTGTGGTATTGGCGCGATCTGTGGTATTGGATTGCATCCGCAGCGAGGTCGTGAGCCGGGCGAACACGCAGCGGCCCGATCCTGGCACGATCGCACGTCCGATAGACCTGGCTGTCCCCGATGTAGACGGCTCCCTTGTCAAACAACACATGATCGTTTGGACATAGCCGCGCGGGAAACCAAGTCAGGAATAGTCTGTTTCATCCTGACGAGTCAACCATCCTATGCGAAAATGCAAGTAGGATATACTTGAGGAGACTGGCGTCTCACATCCTTCAGTTGGGGGCCTAATGGGAATGATGAGCGGGTTTACAGGAAATGCGGCCAAACTGGATCCTCAGCGGGCTGTCGCCGAGTTTGGTCGGCTTCTCGGACAGGGAGAGGAGATCCAGGCCGCTTTCGTGCTTGTCCGAGACTCTTTGATATTCACCAACCGTCGCTTGATACTCGTCGATAAGCAGGGCATGACGGGAAAGAAGATCGACTACACCTCGATACCATACCGGCACATCCATCGCTTTTCGGTTGAGACGGCAGGCCACTTCGATATGGATGCTGAAATGAAGATTTGGGTCGCCGGTCACAACGAACCCATCAAGAAGGAGTTCCGGAAAGGCGTGGACGTATATGAGGTTCAAGCAATGATCGCTCAGCACACCGGCTAGTACGATATGGCTGTTCTCACCATTGGCCTGCGAGTCAAAGGGATGACAACATTCAGAACAGTGACAAGTCGCTCAACATGCCTTAGCGGGTCAGGCACCCAGGCGTCTCCGCGCCGACGGCCCAGTGGGTCGCTGCGTTCCGAGGCATGGGGACGTTTGGCGGTCAGTGGCCCGGTTCCGGCCCGTTGTGGGGAGTGGCGGGACGTTCGGCTCTGCTGGGCGGTTCGTCATCGGGTGTTCAGTCGACGGTGGGGCCTCACCCGCGTGTTCGAACATCGACGCGGGCGGTCATAGCGTGGCCCTGTCCGTAGGTCATCGGCCCGCGGCGATGCGGAGGGTGTGATGGGCGAGGACCCCGAGGTCGGTGCCGTTGTCGAAGTGCTCAGGTTGACGAAGTCGTTCGGTGATGTTCGGGCGGTGGCCGGGATCGACCTGCGTATCGGGCGCGGCGAGGTCTTTGCGCTGCTCGGACCGAACGGTGCGGGAAAGACGACGACAGTGGAGATCCTGGAGGGTTACCAACGCCGGGACGGCGGCGAGGTCACCGTGCTGGGCCTGGATCCGGCCCGCGACCGGATCGCGTTGAAGAAGCGGATCGGGATCGTTCTGCAGACCACAGCGGTGGACCGATATCTCACGGTCGCCGAAACCATGGCGATGTACGCCGGGTACTACTCGCGGCCCCTCAGTGTGGACGCGGTCATCGAATTGGCCGGGTTGACCCGGGTTCGGGGCACCCGGGTGATCAGACTGTCAGGTGGTCAGCAGCGACGCCTGGACGTCGCGGTCGCCCTGATCGGTGATCCGGAGTTGCTCTTCCTCGACGAGCCGACAACCGGTTTCGATCCCTCCGCCCGACACGAGGCCTGGGAGGTCGTACGTAATCTCGCCACACTCGGCAAGACGGTGCTGCTGACCACCCACTACATGGACGAGGCACAACAACTCGCCGACCGGGTCGCGGTCATCGTCGCAGGACGCATCGTGGCCCAGGGCACCCCGGACACCCTCGCCGGACGCGACACAGCCAATCCCAGGATCAGCTACCGGCTGCCGCCAGGAGTGACACCGCCACCGGGTATGGGCGCCGCCGACAACACCGGCGCGGTCCAGTTCGCGCCGGCCGACCTCACCCCGGCGCTGCACCGACTGACCGGCTGGGCCATCGACAACGGCGTCACCCTGGACGATCTGCGGATCCTGCGGCCGTCCCTGGAGGAGGTCTACCTGCAACTGACCTCCGACGGTGTGACCACCACGACCACCGATCCCACCGATCGGAACCGACCAGCAGGCAGCGGTAGCACCGAGCCGAGAACATCCCGATGAAGACTGCGAGGCTGACCTTTTCCCAGTTGCGGTACGTCAACAAGGCGTTCTGGCGAAATCCGGCGTCGGCGTTCTTCACCTTCGCGTTGCCGTTGATCTTCCTAGTGATCTTCACGGCGCTGCTCGGGCAGGGCCAGGTCATTGTGGACGGTCGCGTCATCCATCTCTCGACGTACTACGTCGCGGCGATGGCCACCTTCGCAGTCATCACCACCTGCTACAACAACACCGCCATCAGCCTGACCGTGCAACGCGATACGGGGGTGCTCAAACGCATCAACGGCGTCCCGCTGCCCAGCGCCGTCTACTTCGCTGCGCGGGTTCTGCACGCACTGCTGGTGTCCGTGCTACTGGTCGCGATCACCGTCACGTTCGGCGTCGTCGCGTACCAGGCGGACATCCCCGACGCCGTTTCGCTGGTCCGCCTCCTGGTCACACTCGTGGTCGGTGCCGCCAGCTTCTGCGCGCTCGGTTTCGCCATCACCGCGGTCATCCCCAACTCCGATGCCGCCGCCCCCATCGTCTACGCGACGATCCTGCCGCTGCTTTTCCTGTCCGGGGTGTTCATCCCGATCGGCGACAACGCACCCGCCTGGATCATCTGGACTGCACGAATCTTCCCCGTCAAACACTTCGCCGACGGCATCCAGGCCGGGCTGCTGGGCACGCCATTCTCCTGGACCGACGTACTCATCATCGCCGCCTGGGGCATCGCCGGGCTACTCCTCGCGCTGCGCTCGTTCAGCTGGCAACCTCGGACTTGACGCGTAGCAATCGTCGCCCAGCACCACCACCAAATGCTTCGCCCGAAAGGTGCCTCACAGCGCCACCGATCGAGGCTCGTCGCAGAATTTCGGCATCGCGTGGTGATTGGCTGACGACGATCACGCCGGGTCGAGCACATCCGGATTGGGCACGCGGGGAGCACCGAAGATTGGAACGCATTTGCCTCCGTGCTGAACCATGCGCACATCCTCGGAGATATCAGCAGTCAATTTCGGATGGTTGAGCCGCCCAGCTATCCCAGCGGTCTCCGGTCCAGGGCGATCGGGGCCTCTGGCAGTCATCGTCGCCACTGCGCTTCACCTGCGGCTATGCGTGCCTCACCTGCCGTGGGTCGTGCTCGTGACCAGTTCGACGAACGCCGACGGACGGTGGCAACTGAGACCAAAACTGAGACCGCAGTGCCCGAGCTCCCCGACCATCGGTCACACGCTCGGTCAAGCCCATCTGAGTGGTGTAGTGGACGGGTCGGCCGCCGGTGATCTTCGTCGGTCAGGCGCCGCTGATGATGGCGGGTGTGCCGGTTGAGGCCTCCTCCTCCGCGTCGGGTCCGTTGACGGCCTGGGAGCGGGAGGACGGATGTCCAACGACAGCGAAGTACTCTGATCCATGCTCGTGGTCCTTCACCTGATTGCCTGCGAACAACCAGTTCTTAAGGCCACGCGCTCTCAACTCACCCCACACGTCGCCGCAGGTCGGAGGACCGGAGCCCCATCAACTCTGAAGACCCGTGAAACGGCGGGTCTCGGACAGTGACGCGGCATTGGCGTGGCGTGCTCCGGGCCCGGACCGATCGCCGGTGGGCTGCGGCCCGCGCCTGGTCAGCGGCGGTGGGCGGTCCAGTGCAGATGTGTCCCGCCGCGGGGTGGTCCGTTGAGCTGGAGGTTGCCGCCGTGGGCGTAGGCGCGGCGGGTCATGTTGGCCAATCCGCTGGCCCGGTCCGGTGTGCCGACACCGATACCGTCGTCGGTGACATCGACGGTGACCGAGTCGGCGGTGACCGAGATCCGAATCGCGACCACGGTGGCCTGGGCGTGCCGAACGACATTGGACAGCGCTTCCCGGATGACCGCGAGGACGTCGTCGGCAAGGTCGGATGTTTCGAGGTCGGCGACCGCGCCGCGGTATTCGGTCTCGACCCGTAATCCGGCCTCAGCTGTTTGGCGTTCGATGACATCACCGAGCCGCTGCACCAGTGTCTGTTGGGAGGGACCGTCGGCGTGCAGGCGGTAGATGGTGTCGCGCACCCGTTTGACCGTGGCGTCCAGGGACGTCACGTAGCTGCTCAAAGGTCCTTGAGCTTCTGGTTGGGCAGCCGACGGACCATGCCCTGCAGGCCCATGCCGACGGCGAACAACTCCTGGATCACGTGATCGTGCAGATCGGCGCCGATCCGGTCGTGGTCCTGGATACTGCGTAGTTGTTCCTGTTCGGTGCGCGCCTCTTCCAGTTTGAGTGCGATGCTGGCGTTGGCGCCGAAGCCATTGAGCTGGTCGCGGTCATTGTCGGTGAACGGAGCCCGGCCCGGGATGCGGCCCACGGTCAATGCTCCGAACACCACGCCGGAGGTCGACTGCAGGGGGACCCCGATGGACGATCCGACCGTGCTGGGCAACGTGAAGTCCAGCTCGGGGTCGAACTCACGCTCGTACTCGGCGACCAGGACCGGCTTTCCGGTTCGGATCACCCGGCCGACCAGCGAGGAGCCCAGCGGAACGACTCGTCCCTGGACGGGGGCCATCACACCGGTCGCCACCCGGACCTGGGCATGGTCGTCGTCGGTGATGGTGGCTACGGTCGCCAGGTCGGCGCTGGCTCCCTGCTGCGCGTACTGCGCGACCAGCTCCATCGGTGGTCGAGGCGATCCGCCGAGCAGTTCCTGGGTCAGCCCGGTGGACGCGGCGAGCCAGTGTCGTTGCTGCTCGCGGTCGGCGTGCAGCCGGGCGTTGGCGATCGCGATTCCCGCGGTGGCGGCCAGGGCGGTGACCAGTTTTTCATCCTCCCCGGTGAACGCGCCGGTCAGGCTGTCGGTCAGATACAGGTTGCCGAAGACCTGCCCGCGGATTCGGATCGGGACCCCGAGGAAGCTGCGCATCGGGGGGGTGGCCGGGCGGGAAGCCGGTCGACGCCGGGTGGGTGGTCAGATCGTCGATCCGCAGCGGGGTGGGCCGGGCGATCAGCTCGCCGAGGATGCCCCGACCCACCGGTAGATCACCGATCTGGGCGACGATCTCGGGATCCATGCCGACGTGCACGAACTGTTCCAGCCGCCCGTTGCGGTCCAGCACGCCCAGCGCCCCGTAACGAGCGCCCACGAGCTCGCGAGCTGCGGTC
>DASTGF010000518.1:0-5342 GCA_035719255.1 Microlunatus sp.
ATGACGTCCTCGTCACCGTCGATCGTGCCGCGGCTGGTCACCATCGCGGTGAAATCGTCGACGGCGTCCAGCACGTCCGGCAGCGACCGGCCGATGGCCAGGTCGGTGAGCACCGACGTGGAGGCCTGGGAGATCGAGCAACCCAGCGCCTCGTAGGACACGTCGGCCACCACCGGCTCGTCGCCGGTGTCGACCAGGTGCACCCGCAGGGTGATGTCGTCGCCGCAGGTCGGGTTGACGTGATGGACCTGGGCCTCGAACGGATCCCGCAGCCCGTAATGGTGCGGGGCCCGGTAGTGATCGAGAATGATCTCCTGGTAGAGCTTTTCCATCTGCATCGGTCAGCTCACCCCGAAGAAGTCCTGCGCGGCGCGCACGCCGGCGACCAGTGCGTCCACCTCGGCCGGCGTGTTGTAGAGGGCGAACGACGCACGCACGGTGGCCGCCACCCGGAACCGGCGGTGCAGCGGCCAGGCGCAGTGGTGGCCGACCCGGACCTGCACGCCGGCGTCGTCGAGGATCTGCCCGACGTCGTGCGCGTGCACCCCGTCGACCAGGAACGACACCGCTCCCCCGCGGTCGACCGTGCTGGACGGTCCGATGATCCGGACCCCGTCGATGGCCGCGAGTTGCTGGAGCGCGTAGCCGGTCAGCCCCGCCTCGTGGTCGGCGACGACCTTCATGCCGATGTGGGACAGGTAGTCGACGGCGGCGCCCAGCGCGACGGCCTGCGAGGTCATCGGCACACCGGCCTCGAACCGGGCCGGGGGCGCGGCGTAGGTGGACCGGTCGATGAAGACCTGCTCGATCATCGAACCGCCGGTCAGGAACGGCGGCATCGCGGCGAGCAGTTCGTACCGGCCGTACAGCACACCGATCCCGCTGGGACCGAACATCTTGTGCCCGGAGAAGGCGGCGAAGTCCACGCCCAGCGCGGCCACGTCCACCGGCTGGTGCGGCACCGACTGGCAGGCGTCGAGCACGGTCAGCGCGCCGACCCGCTGGGCGGCGGCCACCAGCACGTCGACCGGGTTGATCGTGCCGAGCACGTTGGACTGGTGGGTGAACGCCACCACCCTGGTCCGGGGGGTGATCACCTCGCCGAGGTTCGACAGGTCGAGCCGGAAGTCGTCGGTGACGCCGAACCACCGCAGCGTCGCCCCGGTCCGCCGGCACAGCTCCTGCCAGGGAACCAGATTCGCGTGGTGCTCCATCTCGGTGACGACCACCTCGTCGCCCGGTCCGAGCCGGAACCGCTGCGCCTCGGGGTCGTCGGAGAAGGTGGCATTACCCAGGGAGTAGGCGACCAGGTTCAGTGACTCGGTGGCGTTCTTGGTGAAGATCACCTCGTCGGTGCGGGGCGCGCCGATGAAGGCACCGATCCGCTCCCGGGCCGACTCGTAGAAGTCGGTCGCCTCCTCGGCCAGCTGGTGCGCGCCGCGGTGCACCGCGGCGTTGTGCCCGGTGACGTATTCCTGCTCGGCGTCGACGACGCCCGACGGCCGCTGCGACGTCGCCCCGGAGTCCAGGTACACCAACGGCTTCCCGTCCCGGACGGTCCGTCCCAGGATCGGGAAGTCAGCCCGGATCCGCTCGATGGCCGTCGCCGACAGCTCCGTCGGCGCCGCAACGGCCGCCTGGTCGGTGACGTGTCCCGTCCGATGCTCGGCGGCCATCGCGATCACCTCCTGCGCCATCTCTCCTCGCCTTCCTGAACGTCCCGATCAGACCGTGGCGGTCGCGTTCAGGGCGTCGGTGAACCGCACGTAACCGTTGGTCTCCAGCTCGTCGGCCAGTTCCGGACCGCCCGACTCCACGATGCGCCCGCCGGCGAACACGTGCACCCGGTCCGGGTGGATGTAGCGCAGGATCCGGGTGTAGTGGGTGATCAGCAGGACGCCGACCCCGTCGCCGGATTCCTTGTAACGGTTCACACCGGCCGCGACGACGCGCAGCGCGTCCACGTCCAGGCCGGAGTCGGTCTCGTCCAGGACGGCGATCTTCGGCCGGAGCAGGGTCAGCTGCAGGATCTCGTGCCGCTTCTTCTCGCCGCCGGAGAAGCCCTCGTTGACCGAGCGTTCCGCGAAGTCCGGATCGATCTCCAGGTCCTTCATCGCGGTCTTGACCTCTTTGACCCACTTGCGCACGGGCGGGGCCTCGCCGCGTACCGCGGTGGCCGCGGTACGCAGGAAGTTGGAGGTGGACACGCCAGGCACCTCGACCGGGTACTGCATGGCCAGGAAGAGGCCCGCTCGCGCCCGCTCATCCACGGTCATGGCCAGCACGTCCTCACCGTCCAGGGTGACCGTGCCGGAGGTGACGTGGTACTTGGGGTGCCCCGCGAGCGAGTACGCCAACGTCGACTTGCCGGAGCCGTTCGGCCCCATGATCGCGTGCGTCTGGTCGGAGGACACGGTCAGGTCGACCCCGCGCAGGATCTCGACCGGTCCCTCCTCGGTCAGCACCGAGACGTGCAGGTCGCGGATATCCAGTGTTGACATGAAAGTGTTTTCTCCTGATTGGGTTTCGGACTCAGATACCCGCGATGGCGAGCTCGCGCTCGATGATCTGCGACGTGCGCTCGCGCACCGATTCGATGCCGATCTTCAGCAGCACCTCGCCGAAGAAGCCGCGCACCACCAGCCGCTTGGCCACCTCGGCCGGGATGCCCCGGGACAGCAGGTAGAACAGCTGCTCGTCGTCGAACCGGCCGGTGGCGCTGGCGTGGCCGGCGCCGACGATCTCGCCGGTCTCGATCTCCAGGTTGGGCACCGAGTCGGCCCGGGCGCCCTCGGTGAGCACGAGATTGCGGTTGAGTTCGTAGGTGTCGGTGCCCTCGGCGGCCCGGCGGATCAGCACGTCACCGACCCACACCGTGCGGGCCTTGGCCCCCTGCAGGGCACCCTTGTACAGCGCGCGCGACTTGCAGTGCGGCACGGCGTGATCGACGAACAGCCGGTGCTCCAGGTGCTGGCCGGCATCGGCGAAGTACAGGCCGTTGAGCTCGACGGTTCCGCCTGGCCCGTCGTAGACGACGTCGGCGACGACCCGCACGAGGTCCCCACCGAAGGTCAGCGCGGTGTGCGTGACGGTGGCGTCCCGGCCGACCCGGATGTGGTGGTGGGACAAATGCACCGCCTGCGAATCCCACTCCTCCAGGGCGACGAACTCGAGGTGGGCGCCGTCCCCGACGACGATCTCCATGTTGTCGCTCAGCAGCTGGGTGCCCTCGTGCAGGATGGCCACCTGGGCCTTGGCGTGCGGCCCGACCCGGACGACCAGGTGCCCGGCGAACGCCTTCTCGGTGGTACCGCCGGCGAAGGTGACGATCAGCGGCTCGCGGAACTCGGTCTGGGCGGGCACGTCGATGAGCAGCACCGACTCGCTGGCCTGCCAGGCCCGGGCCGCCGGCCGGTCGGTCGGCAGGTTGCCGGAGATGCCCTTGAGCGCGGCGGCCTCGTCACCGGTGACCCGGCGAACGATGATGCCGGCCGGCCCCTCGACCGTGCGTTCGTTGTCGGCTCCGACGATGCCGTCGAACTCCCGGTCGTCGTCCAGGCCGCGCATCCGGCGCAGCGGGGTGAACCGCCACGCCTCCTCCTTGCCCGACGGCAGCGGGTGCGCCGCCGGGTCGACCGAGCCGATGCCGTGCAGGTGCGAATCCACACCCTTGGACCGGATCCGGTCGGACGTCCCACCGTGGCTGTGTGCGGTCAGGCCGTGCTGATTGGTGAGCTGGTTGCTCAAAACGGGCGTGCTGGCGGTCACGTCAGCCCACCGCTCCTTCCATCTGCAGTTCGATCAGTCGGTTCAGCTCCAGCGCGTACTCCATCGGGAGCTCGCGGGCGATGGGCTCGACGAAGCCGCGGACGATCATGGCCATCGCCTCGTCCTCGGTCAGGCCGCGGCTCATCAGGTAGAACAGCTGGTCCTCGCTGATCTTGGACACGGTCGCCTCGTGGCCCATCGACACGTCGTCCTCGCGGACGTCGACGTACGGGTACGTGTCGGTCCGGGACAGGGTGTCGACCAGCAGCGCGTCGCACTTCACGGTCGAGCGGCTGTGGTGGTTGCCCGGGTTGACCTGCACCAGCCCGCGGTAGGAGGTGCGGCCGCCGCCCCGGGACACCGACTTGGAGATGATCGTCGAGGACGTGTGCGGGGCCAGGTGCAGCATCTTGGCGCCGGTGTCCTGGTGCTGACCCTCGCCCGCGAACGCGATGGAGAGCACCTCGCCCTTGGCGTGCTCGCCCATCAGCCACACCGACGGGTACTTCATGGTGACCTTCGACCCGATGTTGCCGTCCACCCACTCCATGGTCGCGCCCGCCTCGGCCTTGGCCCGCTTGGTGACCAGGTTGTAGACGTTGTTCGACCAGTTCTGAATGGTGGTGTACCGGCAGCGGCCGCCCTTGCGCACGATGATCTCGACGACCGCCGAGTGCAGCGAGTCCGACTTGTAGATCGGCGCGGTGCACCCCTCGACGTAGTGCACGTAGGCATCCTCGTCGACGATGATCAGCGTCCGTTCGAACTGGCCCATGTTCTCGGTGTTGATCCGGAAGTAGGCCTGCAGCGGGATGTCGACGTGCACGCCGGGCGGGACGTAGACGAACGAGCCGCCCGACCACACGGCGGTGTTCAGCGCGGAGAACTTGTTGTCCCCGGACGGGATGACCGAGCCGAAGTACTTCTCGAAGATCTCCGGGTGCTCGCGCAGGCCGGAGTCGGTGTCCAGGAAGATGACGCCCTGCCGCTCCAGGTCCTCCTGGATCTGGTGGTAGACGACCTCGGACTCGTACTGGGCGGCCACGCCGGCGACCAGCCGCTGCTTCTCGGCCTCCGGGATGCCGAGCCGGTCGTAGGTGTTCTTGATGTCGTCGGGCAGGTCCTCCCAGGAGGCGGCCTGCTTCTCGGTGGACCGGACGAAGTACTTGATGTTGTCGAAGTCGATGCCGGACAGGTCGGCACCCCAGGTCGGCATCGGCTGCCGGTCGAACAGCTTGAGCGCCTTGAGCCGGCGCTCCAGCATCCACTCGGGCTCGCTCTTCTTGGCCGAGATGTCGCGGACGACGTCCTCGTTCAGGCCGCGCCGGGCCGCGGCGCCGGCGGCGTCGGTGTCCGACCAGCCGAATGCGTAGCGGCCGATGGCGTCGATGGTGGCGGCCTGCTCCAGCCGGGACTGGCTGAGCTCCGGCTCCTGCGCGGTGGTCAGGGGGGTCGTCATGAACACGTCCTTCCGATATCGAAGCGCTGCGGGCCGGGCGGCGGCTGGGCCTCGCAGGGTGGTGCGGGGGGTGGTGCGATGGTGCGGCGGCGAATGCTAGGTGGCACTGGGCACT
>DASTGF010000519.1:0-2291 GCA_035719255.1 Microlunatus sp.
TGAAACTCGAGCTGACCCGCTAACCACACGCCGAATAACCCCCGCCCGCCGCCCACAGCCACGCACGCGCCGAACAGCGACGGACCACACCGCAGGAAACCCCATGAACACCATCACCAACAACCCCGACCATGCCCTGACCATTGCCCAGCGTCTGATCGACGACCACATCCAAGCAGCACAGCGACGCGCGCAGATCCACCAGCTCCGTGCCGTCCGCCGCGCCGAACGCCGGCAGTCCCACACCGCCGCCACACCGGCCACGACACCCGCCACCCCCTCAGCCACCGTGCCTCGAACCCCGCGGACCTCGTTCCCACAAACGGTCTTCGGCTTCTTGCACGGCGCCCGCTGAACCGTCCCCGACTCCGGAGCGGGTCTCGACTCCTTCCGTGACCTACCCCGAGTCAACTCATAGGCCCGAGCTACCGCGAAGACCGACGCCTCAACCCTGCTCCCACCCCCGAACAAGAGTTCGTCCCGCTCACACGCATCGACCCGCTGTGGTTCAACACAAGAACGTGAGTCATTCCGCCGGAAGGGCGCGGTGGCGGTGCCGTCCTCGTCGTGGCGACCACTATGAGTGCGCGTCAGGGTTGGTGGTCGTCGCTTGTGGGTTGGGTGAGGCCGTGGTGGTAGGCGTACCGGACGGCTTGGGCGCGGTCCCGTGCACCGGTCTTGGCGAGGATGTGGTTGATGTGGGTCTTGACGGTGGCCTCGCTGACGACGAGCGTGCGGGCGATTTGGCTGTTCGACAGGCCGGCTGCGATGAGGGTGAGGACCTCGGCTTCTCGTGGGGTCAGTCCGTCCGGCAGCCCCTCGGTGGACGTGATGTGGTGGGTGGCCGGGAGAGTGGTCGTGTTGATTGCGGCGGTGATCAGGCGTTGCTGGATGTCGGGTGCGAGGTGGGTCTGTCCTGCGGCGACTGCGTGGATGGCGGCGCGGATCTCTTCCGCGGTGGCGTCCTTGGTGAGGTAGCCGCGGGCTCCGGCTTGCAGGGCTGGGAACAGGTCGGTGTCGTCGACGTAGGTGGTGAGGACCACGACCCTGGAGTCGGGGAGTTGGGTGCAGATCCCGCGAGTGGCTTGTACGCCGTCCATGTGGGGCATGTGCAGGTCCATCATCACTACGTCGGGGCGATGGAGCATGGCCTGCTCGAGGGCCCGCAGGCCGTTGTCAGCCGTGGCGACCACCTCGATGCCGTCGAGAAGGCCGACGAGCATGGCCAGCCCGTCCCGAACGACGCGTTGGTCGTCGGCGATCAGTACGCGGATCGGGGTGGGTGGGGTGTCGGTGGGTGTCGCGTCGCTCATGCGGGCACTGTCACCTCGACCATCCAGCCGTGTCCGGTCGGACCGGACTGAAAGGTGCCGCCGGCATGTTCGAGGCGTTCGCCGAGTCCGATGAGTCCGTGGCCACCGCCGACGCCGGGCAGACCCGGCGCGGCCACCGGGGCTTTGGGTTGGGTGTTCTCGATCCGCATCATGGTCAGGTCGGGTTCGTAGGACAAGGTGACCTCGACGGTGGCCCCGGGTGCGTAGCGGACGGCGTTGGTCACTGCCTCCTGGACGGCCCGGTACAGGGCGAGGCCGGCCTGGGCGGGTAGCTCACGCACGGTTCCCTCGACCTGGAGGGTGATGGCCAGGGTCAGGTCGTGGCGCAACCGTTCCACCAGCGTCTCGAGGTCAGCCAGGGTGACCGGCTGCTTCGCACGCAGGGCACTGACGGCTTCTCGGGCGTTCGCCAGCCCGTCGGCGACCAGACCGCTGGCATGGTCGATGGCACCGCCCAGATCGGGACTGACCTGCTCACGTTCGGCGAGCAGCCGGGCTCCCTGCAGCTGGATCGCTGCTGCGGACAGCGCATGGGCCAGCACGTCGTGCAGGTCCGCAGCGATCCTTCCGCGTTCGGCCACGGCCGCCGCGTGTGCCTGGGCATCCTGGCTGTCTGCGAGCTGGGCCAGCAGCAGCTCGGTGCGGTCCTGGGCCTCCCGGCTCTGCCGCATCAAGTAGGCCACCAGGCCGAGCAGGACACCCAGGAGCGTGGCCGCCAGGACGGCCGCGGGGCTGCCGGTTCTGGCCGCGGCGGCGCCTTGTCCCACGATGGTGGCCGTTGCCACGGCGACTGCTGTTGTCAATGGCAGCCGGGTGATCGCCATCCACACCGCAGCACCCGCCGCCAGGTCGGTGGCCCCCTGCGGCTGGAGCGCGGAGACCGCGACTCCCGAGGCACTCATGGCCACGATCACCCACAGCCGCACACCCCGTGGCCAGTCGAGGAACCGGTCACTG
>DASTGF010000520.1:0-2299 GCA_035719255.1 Microlunatus sp.
GGGCCCCCACCAGGGGTCGTCGACGCGCCGGGCAGGCGAGGCGGAGCGCGTGGAGGCCGACCGCTGACGGTTTCGGTGCCACCGCGGCGGTGCCGGTTTGGAGATCGTCACGGCGATCGGATAATGTCTGCGAGCACGCCAAAGGGGTTCGACGAGAGCCACGGCGCGCGCGGATGTAGCTCAGTTGGTAGAGCGCAACCTTGCCAAGGTTGAGGTCGCCGGTTCGAACCCGGTCATCCGCTCGGAGGGTGTAGCCGCCCCCACGGTGGAGTGGCCGAGAGGCGAGGCAGCGGCCTGCAAAGCCGCGTACACGGGTTCAAATCCCGTCTCCACCTCGGTGAGACACCACGCAGGACCCAGCACCACCAGCAACACCCACGGGCGATTGGCGCAGCGGTAGCGCGCTTCCTTGACACGGAAGAGGTCACTGGTTCAAACCCAGTATCGCCCACCAGTACGAAGCAGCCCCTGACCAGCGGAAACGCAGGTCAGGGGCTGCTTCGCTCCCGGTGTTGCGCGGGCCCACATCGTCGGGGCTCCGGGGGGGACCGCGTGTACGGGTCGCGGTTCAGGGCATGATCCCTGCACTGACCGGCACGTCACGCTGCTTGCCGCAGTCGAGGCACTCCTGGTAGCGGGCCCCGTAGTCCGCGCTGTTCGGGTAGCGGTGCGTGCGCCAGCGGTGCCAGAGGTGCAGGCGGCACCACCATCGTCCAGGGCGGCGCAGCTCCTGGCCCGGTTCCCGGTGCGTGGTCTCATCCATGGGCGTCTCACCCTCCTTGCTGATCATCACCGCAGCGAGGCAGCCCCCGCTGCATGCTTGAACTCTACCTAGGGGCTAGGTAGAGTTCAAGCATGACTTCCGCGCCCCGAATGACGCTGACCACGCAACTCGTGCTGCGTGCCCTGCTCGCAGAGCCCGGCGCCGAGCTCTACGGCGCGCAGATCGGGGACGCGGCAGGCCTGATGAGCGGGACCGTGCACCCGATCCTCGCCCGCCTCGAGGCGGCCGGCTGGGTGTCGTCGCGCTGGGAGGACATCGACCCGGTCCAGGCCGGCAGACCGGCGCGTCGGTACTACCGGCTCACCGGCGAGGGCGTCGAGCAGGCCCGCGCCCGACTGGCTGAGGCGCGCGCCCCGCAGTCCGGGCGCCTGGCGCCACGACCAGTAGCAGGCGAGTCATGACCGGCCCACGGCCGGTGGAGGCGCCACGCGTACGCCGCACGGCCGACCTCCTGACCCGGACCAGCACGCTCGCCCTGCCACGCGGAGACGTCCGGGACCGATACCGGGCCGAGCACCGCGCAGAACTGTCCGTCCTCGATCCGTCCGATCAGCTCCCGTACGCGCTCGGCGCGCTCTCGACCGCGTTGGCCCTGCGAGGCGCCGTCACCAAGGGGTCCCAGATGTTGCCGCAACCCGTGAAGCGCAAGCCGCTGATGTGCCGGCTCAACCTGCACCACAGGTACAAGGCCCACCGCCACCCGGAAGGCGGCTACTACTACCGACGGTGCAGCCGGTGCGGCAAAGACCATCCGAGCATCGGCAACGGCCCCATGGACGGATGGAGCTTCTGACGCCCTCGGGGCGAGATGCGTTGCGGCACTGCAGCGCCCGCTGGGACCTCGCGTGAGACGATCCCGGCGCGGCATCAGAGGACGTTGCAGTTCGATGACGGGCGCTATCTCGGGCCGCTCTGTATGCGATCTTTGCCGGGTGATGGTTCGTCCTCTGCCGTGGTGCCGCCGGACGCGGGCGAGAGGCTCCCTGCTGTTCATATCCCTCATGTCGGCGGCGGCCTTATCTGGCTGCGAAACCGTCGCCCCGGCTGGGGCCACCGGCATCTCGGTCGATGCTCATGGGCGACCGGTCATCGTTTTCGCACTGTGTAACGACCACGTAGACGGCGCAACGATCTACCGCGACCGGACCAACAGCGACCCTCTTGGACAAGACTCCGTCTCGGTGCGCGAGTGGGATGCGGCGGCCCCGGTCACCCCCGCCACCGCAACAAGCGCCGAACTGAACACAGCTGCGCCGTCTCGATCCTGGCGTTCGGTCGGTGGGGAGGAGCCGCTGCGGCCGGGCCTCCGCTACGTGGCTTATGGCTGGACTCGCGACAACACTTGGTACACCGGTCATGTTGAGTTCGCACTGGACCACCTATCCGCGTTGAAGCCCGGCCAGGTGCTGACCCAGACGTACGTCGAAGCGACGGATGACTACGTGGACACGGTTCAGTCCTATGTGCAGTTCGCCTCAGAAGCATGTGCGTGAACCCGAAGGCGGTCGACGTCTG
>DASTGF010000521.1:0-19054 GCA_035719255.1 Microlunatus sp.
ATCGCCGGCGGCGACCCGAACGAGCGTCTGGCTGACTCCCTGGCGGTGCACTTCGAGAAGGCAGCGGGCAGATGAGCGCCATCGCCGATGCGCCGACGACCACCGACTTTGCCGGATCGGTCGCCGAGCTGTCCGAGATCCGGGCTCGTGACCCGCAACGCATCGAGCGGCTCCTGGCGAGCCGCAGCCGTCGCCCGCTGCTGGGTGAGGATGGCCGGCTGATGATCATCGCCTGCGACCACCCGGCGCGCGGCGCCCTCGGCGCTCAGGGACGTCCGATGGCGATGGCCAGCCGGAGCGACCTGCTGGAGCGGCTGGTGGCCGCCCTGGGCCGTCCGGGTGTCGACGGCCTGCTCGCCACCGCCGACATCGCCGAGGACCTGTTGTTGCTCGGGGCTCTGGAGGGGAAGGTGGTCTTCGCATCGTTGAATCGTGGCGGGTTGCAGGGGTCGAGCTTCGAGCTGGACGACCGCAACACCGGTTATGACGTGCAGGGCACCATCGACGCCGGTTTCGACGGGCTGAAGATGCTGACCCGGATCGATCTCGCCGATCCGGCCACCGTGGTCACCCTGGAGACCCAGGCCCGGATCATCACGGAGCTGAACCGGCGGCGCACCATCGCGATGGTCGAGCCGTTCTGGTCCAGCCGGGTCGGTGGCAAGATCGTCAACGACCTGTCGCCGGACGCGGTGATCAAGTCGGTGCACATCGCGCAGGGCCTGGGGGCGTCGAGCGCATACACCTGGCTGAAGCTGCCGGTGGTGAACGAGATGGAGCGGGTGATGGATGCGACCACACTGCCCACGCTGCTGCTGGGCGGTGACCCGGAAGGATCGCCCGACGAGACGTACGCGGCCTGGCAGGCCGCACTCCAGCTGCCGTCGGTCCGCGGGCTGATGGTCGGACGGACGATGCTCTACCCGGCCGACGACGACGTGGCGAAGGCGGTCGACACCGCCGTTTCGCTGGTCAGATGAGGAGAGAGGCCTGATGAACTCGGAGTACTACCTGGCCGCCGGCTCGACGGCCGGCGGAGCGTACGAGGTCGAGGTCACGCCGGAGTCGGCGGGCTGGGGCTTTTCGTCGCTGCGGATCGTGGAGTTGGCCGCCGGAGACACCTACGGTTTGGCCACCGACGGTGATGAGGTGATCGTGGTGCCCCTGTCCGGTGGTGCGGAGGTCACCATCGGTGGAGTGGTGTTCTGCTCGCTGACCGGCCGGCCGAACGTGTTCGCCGGGCCGACCGACGTCGCCTATCTCGCACCGGAGACGTCGGTCGAGCTGGCCTCGGCGGCCGGTGGTCGGTTCGCGCTTTGCGGTGCGCGGGTTCCCGAGCAGGCGGCCGGCGGTGTCGCGTCGCGCCACCTGCCGGTGGCCGAGGTTCCGGTCGAGTTGCGCGGAGCCGGTCAGTCCAGTCGCCAGGTGCGGAACTTCGGCACCCCCGACACCCTTCCGGCGAGCAAGATCATCGCCTGCGAGGTGATCACGCCGGCCGGCAACTGGTCGTCCTACCCGGCCCACAAGCATGACGAGACCACCGCGTCGGAGTCGGAACTGGAGGAGATCTACTACTTCGAGATCGCCTCCGGGCCGGACGGCCAGCCCGGCTTCGGGTTCATGCGGACCTCGTCCTCCCCGGGCCGAGACATCGACCTGCTGGAGGAGGTTCACGACCGCGATCTGGTGCTCGTCCCCTACGGCTGGCACGGTCCCTGTGTGGCCGCACCGGGCTTCGACATGTACTACCTGAATGTGATGGCGGGACCCGGCGCTGAGCGGGCCTGGAAGATCTCCGACCATCCCGACCATGCCTGGGTGCGTGGCACATGGGAACACCAAGACCCAGATCCCAGAATTGTCGACCCACGACTCATCGCGAAGGACGCGTGATCCCCATGGCAGAGACGGTCCACCTCACCGTTGCGCAGGCCGTCGTCAGGTTCCTCGGCGCACAGTACAGTGAGTCCGACGGTGTGGAGCAGAGGCTGTTCGCCGGCTGCTTCGGGATCTTCGGCCATGGCAACGTGGCCGGTATCGGTCAAGCGCTGCTGCAGGCCGAGCTCACCGAGCCCGAGACGCTGCCCTACATCCTGGGCCGCAACGAGCAGGCCATGGTGCATACCGCGGTCGCCTACGCCCGGATGAAGAACCGGCTGCAGACCTATGCGGTGTCGACCTCGGTCGGCCCGGGCGCGACGAACATGATCACCGGCGCGGCGCTGGCCACGATCAACCGGCTGCCGGTGCTGCTGTTGCCGGCCGACACCTTCGCCGACCGCAGCGCATCCCCGCTGCTGCAGGAACTGGAGCTGCCCTCCGCGGGCGACGTCACCGTCAACGACACGTTCCGGCCGGTGAGCAAGTACTTCGACCGGGTCTGGCGACCCGAGCAACTGCCGGCGGCGCTGATCTCCGCCATGCGGGTGCTGACCGATCCGGCCGAGACCGGCGCGGTCACCGTCTGCTTCCCCCAGGACGTGCAGGCCGAGGCCTTCGACTGGCCGGTGGAGCTGTTCGCCAAGCGGGTCTGGCACATCGCCCGCCCGGTCCCGGAGAAGCGGATCATCGAGCGGGCCGCCGAGCTGATCCGCGGCGCGCGGAAGCCCCTGGTGGTGGCCGGTGGTGGCGTGCACTACGCGCAGGGCACCGCCGCTCTCCAGGCATTCGTCGAGGCGACCGGCATCCCGGTCGGCCAGACCCAGGCCGGCAAAGGCACCGTGGCCTACGACCACCCGCAGTGCCTCGGCGCGATCGGGTCCACCGGCACCACCGCCGCCAACGCGATCGCTCGCGACGCTGACCTGGTGATCGGCATCGGCACCCGCTACGAGGACTTCACCACCGCCAGCCGGACCGCGTTCCAGAACCCGGACGTGAAGTTCGTCAACATCAACGTGGCCCCGATCGACGCCGTCAAGCATGCCGGCCTCGGTGTGCTGGCCGATGCTCGCGAGGCGCTCGAGGCGCTCACCGGGCTGCTGGAGGGACACCGCGTCGACGCCGCATACGCCGAGCGGGTCGCGGAGCTGAACGCCGCCTGGGACGCCACCGTGGAGAAGGCCTTCGCCGAGCAGGAGCCGGCCCCCGGCCTGCTGTCGCAGAACTCGGTCATCGGCATGGTGAACGAGCTGTCCGACCCGCGCGACGTCGTGGTCTGTGCCGCCGGCTCGATGCCGGGCGATCTGCACAAGCTGTGGCGGACCCGGGACACCAAGGGCTACCACGTCGAGTACGGCTACTCCTGCATGGGCTACGAAGTCGCCGGCGGTCTGGGCGTGCGCCTGGCCTGCCCGGACCGCGACGTGTTCGTCATGGTGGGGGACGGCTCGTACCTGATGATGGCCACCGAGCTGGCGACCGCGGTGCAGGAGGGCATCAAGATCATCACCGTGCTCGTGCAGAACCACGGCTTCGCCTCGATCGGCTCGCTGTCGGAGTCGTTGGGCTCGCAGCGGTTCGGCACCTCCTACCGCCGCCGCAACGCGGCGTCGGGCCGGTTGGACGGCGACAAGCTGCCGATCGACCTGGCCGCGAACGCGGCGAGCTTCGGTCTGGAGGTGATCAAGGCGACCACCCGGTCCGAGTTCGCCGACGCCATCAAGACCGCCAAGGCCGCCGAGCGCCCGATCGTGATCTACGTCGAGACCGATCCGCTCGTCGACGCACCGAGCTCGCAGTCGTGGTGGGACGTACCCGTCAGCGCAACCTCGACGCTGGAATCCACCCAGAACGCCCGCGCCACCTACGAAGCCCGCAAGGCTGACCAACGCTCCTATCTCGCACCCGCGGTGTCGTGAGCCCGTCCCATCCATCCACATCCACAGGGAGATGACCCCGTTGGCGAAGATCACCATCGGTACTGCACCGGACTCGTGGGGAGTCTGGTTTCCGAGCGATCCGGCCCAGCTGCCGGCCGGTCAGTTCTTGCGGGAGGTCGCCGAAGCCGGCTATCGGGCGATCGAGCTCGGACCCTACGGCTACCTGCCGACGGATCACCAGGAGCTCCGGGATGCGCTGGACACCTACGGACTCTCGGTGCTTGCGGGCACGGTGTTCTCGGGCCTGCACCGGGAAGATTCCTGGGACCCGGTGTGGAAGCAGGTCACCGACGTCGCGGCCCTGACCCAGGCTCTGGGCGGCCAGCACATCGTGGTGATTCCGGCCATGTACCGCGACGAGAAGACGGGCGCCGAGCTGGAGCCGTCGACTCTCACCGACGAGCAGTGGACTCGGTTGGTCCGCCAGACCGACGAGTTGGGGCGCCGGATCCTCGACGAGTACGGCCTCCACGTCCAGTTCCATCCGCATGCCGAGAGTCATGTCGGCTACCAGCCGGAGATCGAACGGCTGTTGGAGGCGACCGACCCGGCCTATGTGAACCTGTGTCTCGACACCGGCCACGTGGCCTATTACGGCGGTGACTGCGTCGAGCTGATCACGAAGTACCCGACCCGCATCGGCTACGTGCACCTCAAGCAGGTGAATCCTGCGGTGATGGAGCAGGTTCGCGACCACAACATCGTCTGGCCCGAGGCGGTGCAAATGGGGGCGATGATCGAACCGCCGCTCGGGGTTCCGGAGATGCCGCCGATCCTGCAGGCGCTGAGCGACCTCGGGCGCGACATCTCCGGCATCGTCGAGCACGATCTCTATCCTTGCCCGCCGGATCTCCCGCTCCCGATCGCCAAGCGCACGAAGGCCTATCTGAGCTCCTGCTCCGACGTCGACATCGACCTGGGGGTCATCCGATGAAGGATCTGCGCGTCGCCGTT
This sequence comes from Microlunatus sp., assembly GCA_035719255.1. Lineage (GTDB taxonomy): Bacteria > Actinomycetota > Actinomycetes > Propionibacteriales > Propionibacteriaceae > Microlunatus. Next base: position 4,776 of record DASTGF010000521.1, read on the forward strand.
CTCGGTTTGGGCGTGATGGGTAGCTTTCACGTGGATCTTCTCTCGACCGTCGTCAAGGGTGTCACCGTCACGGTGGTGAACGACTTCGTCGCGAGCAAGGCCGAGCAGATTGCTGCGCGGATCGGTGCTCGGGCGGTGGCGGACCCGATCGAGGCGATCCACGACCCGGAGGTCGATGCCGTGCTGTTGGCGAGTCCGGGCAGCACTCACGCCGAGCAGGTGAACGCCTGCCTCGACGCGGGCAAGCCAGTGCTGTGCGAGAAGCCGCTGACCACCGACGCGGCCTCCTCGTACGCGATCGTGCAGAAAGAGCGAGCGCTGGGCCGGACGCTGATCCAGGTCGGCTTCATGCGCCGCTTCGATCCGGAGTACGTCGCCCTGAAGGAATTGATCACCTCCGGTGGCCTCGGGAATCCGTTGATGGTGCACTGCGTGCACCGCAACCCGACGGTGCCGGTGCACTTCGACTCCGAGTTCATGATCCGCGACTCCGTCGTGCACGAGGTCGACGTCACCCGGTTCTTGCTGGACGAGGAAATCACCTCGGTCCAGGTGATCAAGGGTGTGGCGACCGCAAGCGCACCTCCCGGCGCCCATGATCCGATGCTCGTCGTGTTCGAGACCGCTTCCGGACGGATCGTCTCCGACGAGATCTTCGTCCGGACCGGGGTCGCCTACGAGGTGCGGACCGAGGTTGTCGGCGACGCGGGCAGTGCCGTGATCGGTCTTGATCAGAATCTCCAGGTGAAGACCACCGACGGACGCTGGGGCGGCTCGATCACTCCGGGCTTCGTCCAGCGCTTCGGTCTGGCCTATCACATCGAACTGCAGCGCTGGGTCGACGCGGCGTCGCGGGGCACGATCGATGGACCGGGAGCCTGGGACGGGTTTGCCGCGGTCGCCGTCTGCGAGGCCGGGGTCCGGGCCGTCCGGACAGGCCGCAAGGAGCAGGTCACGCTGAACGCGCCGGAGCCGCCGCACGGGACCGGACCCAACGGACAGTCCCACGCAGGCCCGATGACGGCATCCACCCACGCGACGAACACCCCCACACCGACACCCGGTCCGAGCCGACCGGCCGCAACCGAGGAGAACTGATGGCCACCACCCTGTACCACTGGACGAACGGCGCAACTTTCGAAGGTTCGAGCGGCCGATTCTCCGATGTCACCAATCCGGCCACCGGGGAGGTGACCGCTCAGCTCGCGCTGGCCAGCGAGGCGGACGTCGACGCCGTCGTCTCTGCGGCCGCGAGGGCGTTCCCGGCTTGGCGCGACACGTCGCTGGCGAAGCGGACGCAGGTGTTGTTCGCCTTCCGGGAACTGCTCAACGCACGCAAGAAGGAGCTGGCGGCGATCATCACCTCCGAGCACGGCAAGGTGCTCTCCGATGCGCTCGGGGAGGTTAGCCGTGGCCAGGAGGTGGTCGAGTTCGCCTGTGGCATCGCGCATCTGATCAAGGGCTCCTTCACCGAGAACGCCTCGACCAAGGTCGACGTGCACTCGGTTCGGCAGCCGCTGGGAGTGGTGGGCATCATCTCGCCGTTCAACTTCCCGGCCATGGTGCCGATGTGGTTCTTCCCGATCGCGATCGCCGCGGGCAACGCGGTGGTTCTGAAGCCGAGTGAGAAGGTGCCGACGGCCGCATTGTGGATGGCCGAGCTGTGGAAGGAGGCCGGTCTTCCCGACGGCGTGTTCAACGTCCTCAACGGGGACAAGGTCGCCGTCGACGGTCTGCTGACCCATCCCGAGGTCCAGTCGATCTCGTTCGTCGGCTCCACGCCGATCGCGAAGTACGTCTACGAGACGGGCACCGCCCACGGCAAGCGGGTCCAGGCCCTCGGAGGGGCGAAGAACCACATGCTCGTCCTGCCCGACGCCGATCTCGATCTGGCCGCGGACCAAGCCGTGAATGCCGGCTTCGGTTCGGCGGGGGAGCGGTGCATGGCGATCTCGGCGGTGCTGGCGGTCGGTGAGATCGGTGACGAGCTGGTGCAGAAGATCAAGGACCGTACGGTCGGTCTGAGGACCGGCGACGGCACCCGCGGTTGCGACATGGGTCCGCTGGTCACCTCGGTGGCGCAGAAGAGGGTGTCGGGCTACATCGACGCCGGCGAGGAGGCTGGCGCCACCCTCGTCGTGGACGGCCGGACCGTGCAGCCGGACGCCGAGGGTGACGGGTTCTTCGTGGGCCCGACCCTGTTCGACCACGTAACGACCGATATGAGCATCTACACCGACGAGATCTTCGGCCCGGTGCTGTCGGTCGTCCGGGTGGACAGTTACGACGAAGGTGTCCAGTTGATCAACGACAACCCGTACGGCAACGGTGTGGCGATCTTCACCAACGACGGCGGTGCCGCCCGGCGGTTCCAGAACGAGGTGCGGGTCGGCATGATCGGCATCAACGTGCCCGTGCCCGTGCCCATGGCCTACTACTCCTTCGGTGGCTGGAAGAACTCGCTGTTCGGCGACACCCACGCCCACGGGGCCGAGGGAGTGCACTTCTTCACGCGCGCCAAGGTCGTCACGTCCCGCTGGCTCGACCCGAGCCACGGGGGCTTGAACCTCGGCTTCCCGCAGAACACCTGAGCGGCGGGCTCCTGGCCGGGATCGCCGACGGTCCAGGACTGCCGGGGCACCGGGACGGCAACCGCGCCACCCCCTGCCCCCGGTGCGGGGTTTCCCGTCCCGGTGCCTCGGCGCGCCGGCTGGCCCCTGAGTGAGAGCAGATTCACCGAGCGGTAGCAGATCCACGGGCGCCCGGAAAGAAGTGAAGCGTTTCGGAGCGGCGACAGCCAGCCGCTGACCTGCCGGGTCGTCAGCGACGACCTCGCGGGCTCCCGAGATGCTGCGGAGCCGGGAGATCGATTGACCACCGAAGCGCTTCATGGGTGAATTACTTCATCATCGCGCTACTTGACGATCGTCCGAGTTCTGCATAGGTTGAATGCATGGCCATGAGCGGCGCGGGGGAACGTCCGCCATCGTCAGGGGAGGCCGGAAGGGACTGCCACGGTTGAAGAAGCCGCCCGTGTCAGTCCCATCCGATCTCATCCACGCCGATCTCATCCCCTCCGATCTGATCGCCGAGGCGTGCGGATGAGTGAGCCAGTGCTGGACGACGCCGTACGAAGCCTGCGTCGAGTGATTCTGGCCGGTGAGCACTATCGCCAGAGCGTCGCCCAGGTGACCGGTCTCGGGGTGACCGAGACTCAGGCCTTGAGCTATCTCGCCGTGCACGGTCCACGGGGACAGAACGAGCTCGCGGCCGATCTCGGCATCACCAGCAGCGCGGCGACCGCTCTCGTCGACCGGCTGGAACGTCAAGGCGTCGCCGAACGCTCTGCCCACCCCTCCGACCGCCGGCGGGTGCAGGTGCAACTCACCGAGGGTGGCCGTGCGGTCGTCAAGCTGAGCCGTGATTGGCTTGCCTCGGCCTTCGATGACCTGCCCGAGGCCACTGTCAAGGAGCTCTCCTGCGAGCTGGTCCGGATCGCCGACTCGCTGCGCGCCGCATCCCTGAAGATGCTCGACGCGCGCGACTGAGTCACGATCAGCAGCACCGCGTCTCCACGTCCTCGACCGAGGGTTCGATGCAGAAATGCTGCGCCGCAGCGATCGATGCCCCGCGAGAGCTCCGGACCGGCCGCATAGCACGCCGTCGGCTGGGTATGCGGCAACTCGTCATCGTCCAGACGAGGAGGAGCGCATGGGTCGGCGGGTCGTCGCTGTCACGGGAGCGAGTGCCGGAGTCGGGCGGGCCACCGCCGTCGAGTTCGCCCGGCGAGGCGATGCCGTGGCACTTCTGGGACGCGGTGAACGCGGGTTGGCCGGGGCCGCGCACGAGGTCGAGGCGGCTGGCGGACAACCCCTGATCGTTCCGGTCGACGTCGCCGATCCCGAGCAGCTCGCGGCCGCGGTCGAGCGGATCGAGTCCGAGCTGGGTCCGATCGCGGTCTGGGTGAACGTCGCCTTCACCTCGGTGTTCGCGCGCTTCGACGAGATCAGCCCGGCGGAGTTCCACCGTGCGACGGAGGTCAGCTATCTCGGCTACGTGTACGCGACGATGGCGGTGCTGCCTCGGATGCGCGAGCGTGGTGCAGGCACGATCGTGCACGTCGGGTCCGCCCTGGCGTATCGCGGGATCCCGCTGCAGACCGCGTACTGCGGCGCGAAGCACGCGATCCAGGGCTTCCACGAGTCGCTGCGCTGCGAACTGCTGCACGAGCGGAGCCCGATCAGCGTGACCATGGTGCAGATGCCCGCCCTGAACACACCCCAGTTCTCGTGGGTCTTGTCGCGGCTCCCCGACCACGCTCAGCCGGTGCCGCCGATCTTCCAGCCCGAGGTGGCGGCGCGCGCGGTGGTCTACGCCGCCGATCATCCCCGACGCCGGGAATATTGGGTCGGCATGAGCACCGTGCTCACCCTGGCCGCGAACGCCATCGTGCCCGGGGTGCTGGACCGCTACCTTGCACGAGCCGGGTTCGCCTCCCAACAGACGGGTCAGCCCCGAGACCGGGATCAGCCGGTCAACCTGTGGGAGCCGGCCGACGGCGGGGACGGCCGCGACTTCACCGCCCATGGCGTCTTCGACGACCGGTCCCATGCTCGCAGCGGCCAGCAGTGGGTCGCACACCACTACGGCACCGTGGCGGGCATCGGCGTTGCTGTGGGTGGCCTGATCGGTGGTCTCGCCCTTCGCACGAGCCGGCGCGGCCGATGACGGCCCGCTGGTATCAGGAGGCCGTGATCTACAGCCTCGATGTGCGCAGCTTCCAGGACTCCGACGGCGACGGGATCGGCGACCTCCGTGGTCTGATCAGTCGGCTGGACTACCTGGCGCGGCTCGGTGTGACGTGCCTCTGGCTCAATCCGATCCACCCCAGCCCCCAGCGCGACGCCGGCTACGACGTGACCGACTACTACCAGGTGGACCCGGTTCTGGGCACCCTCGGTGACTTCGGCGAGCTGACCCGTCAGGCCCACGAGCGCGGCATCCGCATCGTGCTCGATCTCGTCGTCAACCACACCTCCGACGAACATCCGTGGTTCCAGTCCGCCCGAAGCGATCCGCGCTCTCCCTATCGCGACTGGTATGTATGGAGTCGCGAGGAGCCACCCGACCGGTTCCAGGGCATGGTGTTCCCCGGTGAGCAGGCCGAGACGTGGACGTTCGACGACGCGGCGGGCGCCTGGTACTACCACCGCTTCTTCGCCTTCCAACCCGATCTCAACTGGGCCAACCCGGATGTTCGGGCAGCGGTGTCGCTGATCATGGCGTTCTGGCTGCAGCTCGGCGTGGCCGGATTCCGGATCGATGCGGCGCCCTTCGTGCTCGAGCAGACCGCTCCCGGCGTTGATCCTGCCCCGGTGGACTTCTCGATCCTCGACGCCTGGCGTCAAGACACCCAGTGGCAGCGCGGAGACGCCGTACTGCTCTGCGAGGCCAACGTGGGTCCCGCCGAGGTGGTCGATTTCATCGGCAGCCGGCGCGGCGGCCCGAGTGACCGGGCCCAGTTGATCTTCGATTTCTTGATCAATCCGAAGGCTTGGTTGGCCCTGGCCCGGCAGGATGCCGAACCGCTGATCGATGCCTTGCGGACGGCCGTGCGGTTGCCCGAACACGGCCAGTGGGTGACCTTCCTGCGCAACCACGACGAGCTGGACCTGAGCCGGCTGACCGACGAGCAGCGCGGGGACGTGTTCCGGGCCTTCGCCCCTCGGTCCGACATGCGGCTCTACGGCCGTGGGATCCGTCGCCGGCTCGCGCCGATGCTCCGCGGCGATCGTCGCCGCATCGAGCTGGCCTATGCCTTGCAGTTCGCGCTCCCCGGCACCCCGGTGCTCCGCTACGGCGAGGAGCTGGGGATGGGTGAGAACCTCGCCCTGCCCGACCGGGATGCGATCCGGACGCCGATGCAGTGGGACGACTCACCGAACGGCGGATTCTCCACCGCGCCCCCCGCGGCGATTCCCCACCCGGGCCCGCGCCGCGGCGCCTACGCACCGGCTCGCGTCAACGCCCGGGCCCAGCACCGCGACCCGGACTCGTTGCTGCGCTGGTTGGAGAATCTGATCCACACGCTGCGTACCGCACCGGAGATCGGCACCGGAGTATGCCGCGTGGTCGACGTACCGTTGCCCCGTTCGGTGCTGGCGCATCGCTTCGACGCTCCGCAGGGCTCGATTCTGCTGCTGCACAACCTGGCCGATGTGGAGGTGAGCCTCGACATCGGTACGCAGGACGACGATCTGCCGGACCCGTACGACCTCCTGGTGGACGGTCCCTACGACGCGCCGCCGCGGACGCTCACCGGTCTCCGGTTGCGGGGATACGGCTATCGCTGGATCCGGCTGGACCGCAGCGATCGTCCCTGAGACCCGTCCGCGACGACATACACGCTCCGGAGTTCCGCGTCTTGCAGGCCGCCCGCTGGATGTTTGGCGCCTCGAAGGGGCGGGTAGCCCGGGGGTTGATCGGCTCGATCCCCAATTACACCAGGAGAAATGTCATGGCCCATACCCAGGATCAGCTCGACGTCGTCGATATCTTGACGGTCGATCATCAGGAGGTGCTCGATCTGCTGCAGGAGATCAAGTTCGCTACCGGGGACCAGCAACGGCGCGATCTCGCCGACCTGGTGATCAGCGAACTGGTGCGGCATTCGGTCGCGGAGGAGATGTACGTGTATCCCGCGATGCGCAAGCACCTGCCCGACGGTGACGCGGCGGTAAAGCACGACGTGGAGGAGCACAAGGAACTCGAGGCCACGATGAAAGAACTCGAGGGCGTGCCCGCCGGCGACCCTCGATTTCGCGTCCTCCTCGATCAGCTCGAGGAGATCCTGCGTGATCATGTCCACGACGAGGAGGATGAGCAGTTCCCCCTGCTGCGTCGGACCATCGAACGGTCCGAGCTGGTGGAGATCGGTGAAAAGGTGCGGCTCGCCAAGCAGGTCGCGCCGACCCGGCCCCACCCCTCGGCGCCCAACAACGAACTGTTCCACAAGCTGGTCGGGCCGGGCGTGGGCCTGGTCGACCGGCTTCGTGATCGCCTGACGGACCGGCCATCCTGAGACTACGGATCAGGTCAGCGGGGCGGGCTACCCGCCGATACCGGCGGATCGGGCGTGGGGTCGCGTCGGTAGCCGTCGACGAGTGCCTCGGTGAGCCGCGTTCGGCGCCGACCCCGGTGGTCTGCGGTGCGGGCAGAAGCCTCGGCGTGCCGAGCAACGGCACCGGCCAGGTTCTCCAGGGCTCGTCGGGTGGAGCGAGCCACGACGTCCGCCGGCTGGCCGTCGAAGTGGTAGTTGACCACAGAGCAGTCCCCCGGTGAGGAGATGGCGATGAACACCGTCCCCTCGGGCAGGCCCTCCTGGCGCCCGGGACCTCCGACTCCGGTCGTCGCCACCGCGAAGTCGGCGCCGAGCAGCCGGGCTGCTCCCAACGCCATCTGGCGTGCGGCCCGGGCGGTGATCACCGGCCCGGGATCCACGCCGAGGAGGTCGTACTTCACCCGCTCCGCGTAGGCCACGACCGCGCCGGCGAACCACTCACCGGCACCCGGCAGGGCGCTGAGCTCTGCGCTGATGTTGCCCCCGGTGAGGGACTCGGCGGTGGCAACGGTCAGGCCCAAGTCCTTCAGAACGGTGATGATCACCTTCTGGACGTCGAAGGTGCCGGGGCGGCCGTCGGCGCGGCGACGGGTATGGGGGGATGGGGTGCTCATGATGGTTGATTGCCCACTGGCGGGCCGGGTGAACCGCACCCGCCCGGCGGAAGGTCGTCAGCGCGCGATCCTGCACGTCAGCGCTCAAGATCGCGCTGCTCGGGCAGTGCACCGGTCAGGGTGACGTCTTCGGCGATCAGGCTGAGCTTGCGGTTGAGGTTCTGGCTCGCCGTACGGAGCAGCTCGAAGGCCTCGTCGGCGGTCACCTTGTGCACGGCCATCAAGACGCCCACCGCGGCTCCGATCTGGCGGCTGGTGGTCAGGGCCTGCGTGAGCTGCATGGTCTGTTCGGTGCAACTGAGGTGAATCAGGAGCACGCGGACATGCGCAGCGAACAGGCCCGCCCTCGCGAGGGCGGCGGCGTTGAAGGAGTTCGCGCTACCGCTGTAGAGGTTGAGCGTCGCCGAGCGGTGGTCGCCGGCGAGGGGGATCGCTACCACCCCGCGCACCTGAGTGCTTGACATCGCCGCCCGGCAGAACTCCGACCAGCGGTCGGTTTCGGCGAGATCCGGCGCCTGCACGGTTTCGCCGGTTAGCGCTGCCGTCACGCAGGGCCCGTCCCCGAGGTCGTACTGGAGAGCATCGAGAGTGGCGGCCACGGCATCAGATGTCGCCAGGCTGGACGGCGGCTGGTAGCGCGGCCAGAGGCTGATCGCGGCCCAGTCGCATCCGGGCACCGCACTGACCGCGAGTTCGACCGATCGCTGGACCGCCGATGCGCGGTCACCGCTGGCCTTCAGGTGCTCGTTGAGCGCGACGAAGGCGAGCGCAAGGTCACGCGGATCGCTCGCGCTCATCCTGCCTCCGGTGCGCCAGCACCGCTCTCACACGGCGCGACAACTTCTGTGGCTCGTGACTGAACCGCCTTCACACTCTAGGGCAGAAGCCTTGAGCGGCGGGTGAGCGCGACGAGATGCGTTGAGCGGGCATGGCTGTCGGGCGGACGCTGGCGAGACCGGTCCGCCGGTGCCGTTCCGCGGTGTCGGCCGGTGTCAGTCCGGTCGGGCGTCGCGCCCCGCGCGGGCCGTGGACCGGTCGTTCGCGCGCTGCAGGGCCTCGACCAGCTCGGCCTTGGTCATGGTCGAGCGTCCCTCGATGTCCACGCGCTGGGCCAACTCGTAGAGATGCTCCTTGGACGCGTTGGCGTCCACGCCGCCCGCCGTCGGCCGATCCGTGTCGACCCCGCCCTCGGCCTGGGCATCGGACGGTCCGGCTTCTTCCTTCGGCTCCCAGCGGTCGCCGACCTTCTCGTACGTGTGTTTCAGGGCGCTGTAGGCGACCCGGTGGGCCCGCTCCTCGTCGCCGTACTGCTCGGCGGCGGCGTCGTGCGCCTTGGTGAACGTGCGCTGCGCTTTCTCGCCGGACCGTTGGAGGGTGCTCGGTAGCTCGTCTTCGCGGGGATGTCCCGAGTCGGTCGTCTTGGGCATGTCAACCTCTCGCCTGCGTCGTCGGTTCAGCCGAGCCAGCGACCCCGCCGACGCGCTTGCCCGTCGGGATCGTCTTCGGCCGGCACATTGTCGGGGGTGGACGAAACGGCGTCCGCCCCGCCCAGTTCCTCCGGCCCGCCGACCCCGGACGGGCCCTGCGACGCCTGGGCGTCGGCCTCGTCGGCCTCCTCGGTGCCGTCGTGATCGGCGGGCAGGCCGGGTCCGGTGCGTGGCTCGCTCATGCTCAGCCGTTACCCACTCGGCGAGGGGTGACACCGTGTCCCGGTCCACCCGATTGAGCCCTGCGCCGGCGGGTAGCCATCGTGAGACCCACCCGGACGGGACCGGCGCCGCCGGTCTGTCGCCGGTCGGTGCGGGCCCGTCAGGCTTGAACCGTACGAAGGAGCACACATGCCCGACCGGACTCGGACCTTCCTGCTGTTGGGAGCCAGCGGTGACCTCGCCGGCCGGCTGCTGCTGCCGGCCTTCGGTCAGCTGCTCGACGCCGAGCCGGAGCGCCGTGACGTCGTGCTGATCGGGGCGGGCAGTGAGCGGTGGGATGCCGAGACCTGGACCGATCGGCTGCGCTCCTGCTTCGCCGGAGCCGAGGTCGCCTCCGAGACCGTCGATGCCGTGCTCGCTTCCACCCGCTACGAGCGGGCCGACGTCACCTCGGCAGACGACCTGCGGCGGTTGATCGACGCCGGTCCGCCCGCTCCGGCCATCTACTTCGCCCTGCCACCGGCGGTCACCGTGGCCGCCTGCGAGGCGCTGCGCGCGGTGGATCTGCCGCCGGGGACTCAACTGGCGCTGGAGAAGCCGTTCGGGACCGATGTGGACAGCGCGATCGCTCTGGACCGTCTGCTGGGCCAGCTGGTGAGCGAGGATCAGATCCAGCGAGTCGATCACTTCCTCGGCCGGTCGACCGTGCTCAACCTCCTCGGCGTGCGGTTCGCCAACCGGCTGTTCGAGCCGCTGTGGAGCAACGAGTACGTCGACCGTGTCGAGATCACCTATGACGAGCAGCTGACGATCGAGAACCGCGCCCGGTACTACGACGGCGCCGGCGCACTCGTCGACATGATCCAGAGTCACCTGCTGCAGGTGCTGGCCCTGGTCGCGATGGACCCGCCGGCGACGATCGGGGCCCGGGATCTGCGCGACGCCAAGGCGGCGGTGCTTCGGGCCTGCGGTCCGTGGGGCGGAGATCCCGCGGCGGCCAGCCGACGAGCCCGATACGCCCGCGGCGAGATCGACGGCCGATCAGTGCCCGACTACGTCGACGAACCCGGTGTCGACCCGGACCGGCACACCGAGACTCTGGTCGAACTGGACCTGCAGATCGACAGCTGGCGCTGGGCGGGCGTGCCCTTCCGGCTGCGCTCCGGTAAGGCGTTGGGCGAGCGCCGCCGGGAGATCGTGGTGACCTTCAAGGCCGCACCACACATACCGCGCGGTCTGCGCGGCGAGGCCCCACCGGCCCAGCTGCAGCTGTCGATCGGGCCGGACCGGATGGCCTGGATGATCAACGTCAACGGGCCCGAGGATCCGTTGCAGCTGGACCGGGTGACGCTCGGCGCCGATCTCGCGCCCGGCCGGCTTCCGGCGTACGGTGAGGTGCTGGCGGGCGTGCTCGATGCCGACCCCTTCTTGTCGGTCCGCGGCGACACCGCGGAGCAGTGTTGGCGGATCGTCCAGCCGGTGCTCGATGCCTGGAGCCGGGGCGACGTGCCGCTAGACAGCTATCCCGCCGGCTCTTCGGGCCCCGCCAGCTGGTGTGGTTGACGCCTGGCCTCTCCCGCGACCTGTCAGGGCGTCAGGGGGCTATGGCCCTCCGACGCCCTGACAGGTCGCGAGGTGAGGTCAGGCCCCGAACAGGGCGCGCATCGCCCCATACACGAGGAACGCCGGCCAGAACAGTGACTTGGCGATCGCGGCGAGGTAGCCCAGGAACGAGTTCGCCTGGCCCCAGAAGAAGACCAGGGCGCCGATGATCCCGAGCAGATAGGCGCCGCCGCCGATGCCGCTCGCGGCGGGCGAGACGGCGGGACGGCTCGCGCTGGATGACGTGGCACCGGTGTGATGGGTGGTTGACATGGCTGCTCATCTCCTGGGGCCATCGTCGGTCCACCACGCCGGCGACCATCAGAGTCGGAGTTCCCATCTTCCGCCGACCATGGTCCGGAAGTCTTCGGCCCTGGCCGTCGGCGTAGCGCACCGCGATGGCCGACTTCGTCGCGAGCGTGTCGCGGTGGAAAGTGCCTCAGGCGCTCAACGCGAGCTCGGTGTCCAGCAGCTCGGTCACCAGCGACGTCGCCGCGCAGCTCGGGGACCCGACCACGGCGGAGACGATCCAGTCCGGGGTGCTGGCGGGCATGGGAAGGGTGACCAGCCCGGCTGCCTGGGGTTTGGCGGCGACGTGCTGCGGCACGATCGCCGCGCCCAGCCCGCGGTGGACGAGGTCGAGCAGGGTGTGGACGTCGTTGACCGTGCAGCGCAGGTGCCGGGTAACACCGTGGTCGGCGCAGGTGGTGTCGTTGTGCGACCGGATCGCCCAGGACTCCTGGAAGTCCACGAAGTCGAGATGGCGCAGATCGGACCAGTCCGGGGCACCGGTCTTCGCCAGCGGGTGCTCCGGAGCCACCACCAGCACCATCGGCCGGCGACCGAACTCGATCCGGGTGAGGGGGCCGAGATGGGCGTCGGTCGCGACGAAGGCCAGATCGAGAGTCCCCTCGCGGACGCGGCTGACGAGTTCGTGCGAGCCGGCCTGCGCAAAGTCGAGATCGACCAGCGGATAGCGCCGGTGCACCCGGTCCAGCAGCGACACGACGTCGACGATCCCGAGGCACTGCTCCGCACCGACCCGCAGGCTGCCGGACAGCTCACGGGTCGCACGGACCACGGCGTCGCGCGCGGCGGCCGCCTGAGCCAGCAGCGTGCGCGCATGGGGCAGCAGGGCCAGACCGGCGGCGGTCGGCGCGATCCGTCGGGTGGTGCGTTCGAACAGGGGAGTGCCGAACTCGTCCTCCAGGGCGCGGATGGCGGCCGACAGGCCGGACTGGGAGACGCCGCAGATCGCCGCCGCCCGCGTGAACTGCTCCTCGTCGGCCAGGGTCACGAGGTAGTGCATCTGGCGGAAGTCCATTCAGCTGTATCCCTTCTGGCTGCTATGAGATTCAGTTGTTTGTCTTCTAGTGTGCCTCGACCTACGGTGGTCCAGCAAACACGTGATCAGCGAGAGGAATCCCTGTGCACCAGCGAAAGATCGGTCAGCGTGAGGTCTCGGCGATCGGGCTCGGCGGCATGCCGATGTCGATCGAGGGCCGTCCCGACCGGGGCCGGTCCATCCGGACCATCCACGCCGCCCTGGATGCGGGTGTGACCTTGATCGACACCGCAGACGCCTACCATCGCGCTGCCGCCGAGGTCGGTCACAACGAGTCGTTGATCGCCGAGGCCCTCCAGTCCTACGGCTCGGACACCTCGGGGGTTCTGGTGGCCACCAAGGGTGGTCACCTCAGGCCCGGTGACGGCTCGTGGACCGTCGACGGCAGCCCGGAGCACCTCAAGGCCGCCGCCAAGGCGTCCGCGCAGCGGCTGGGCGTCGACGCGATCGGCCTCTATCAGTTCCACCGGCCCGATCCGCGCGTTCCCTACGCCGAGTCGATCGGCGCGATCCGCGACCTCCTCGACGAGGGTCTGATCACCATGGCCGGCATCTCGAACGCGAGCGTCGAGCAGATCGACCTCGCCCAGGACATCCTCGGTGGACGGCTGGTCTCGGTCCAGAACCAGTTCTCCCCGACCTTCCGCAGCAGCCAGGTCGAGCTCGAGCACTGTGCCGAGCTCGGCATCGCGTTCCTGCCGTGGTCGCCGCTCGGCGGCATCGGTCGTGCGGCGGGCGTCGGTGAGGGCCGACCGGCTCTGCGCCGCGTGGCGGAGGAGCGCGGGGTGAGCGTGCAGCAGGTTATCCTCGCGTGGGAGCTGGCCCTGGCATCGGTTGTCATCCCGATCCCGGGCGCCTCGCGTCCGGAGAGCATCACCGACTCGGTCCGCGCCGCCGAGCTGGAGCTGACGGCGGACGAGGTCGCCGCAATCTCGGCCGCGTGACCCCCGGACCACCGAACGACTCCATGATCGACAGAAGGACAGCACTGTGAAGACCGTTCCCCTGGGATCCACCAAGATCGAGGTGCCCAACGTGATCCTCGGCCTGATGCGGATCGCCGAGTTGAGTGACGACGAGGTCCGGACCCTGGTCCGCACGGCCCGTGATGCCGGCATCGACTTCGTCGACCATGCCGATGTGTACGGACCGGAGCTGCACGGCTGCGAGGCGCGATTCGCCGAGGCGATGCGGATCAGCCCGAGCGAGCGTGAGCAGATCACGATCCAGACCAAGGCGGGAATCGTCACGGAGGGTCCGTACTTCGACTTCTCCTACGAGCATCTCATCGCCTCGGTTGAGGGTTCGCTGCGTGCGCTGCAGACCGACTACATCGACGTCTTGTTGCTGCACCGGCCGGATGCGCTGGTGGAGCCGGACGAGGTGGCTCGCGCGTTCGACGAGCTCGAGGCGTCCGGCAAGGTGCGGGCGTTCGGGGTGTCGAACCAGACCCCGCGCCAGATCGAGCTGTTGAAGCGATCCGTCCGCCAGCCGATCATCGCCAACCAGCTCCAGTTGTCGATCACGCACGCGCCGATCATCACCCAAGGTGTCGCGGCCAACATGCTGGGCGAGGATCAGTCGGTGACCGTCGACGGCGGCGGCATCGTGGACTACTGCCGGCTGAACGACATCACCATCCAGGCCTGGTCGCCGTTCCAGGCCGGATTCTTCAGCGGAGTCTTCCTGGGCTCGGAGAAGTATCCCAAGCTCAATGCGGTGATCGATCGGCTCGCGACGACGTACGACGTGCCGCCGATCGCCATCGCCACGGCCTGGATCACCCGGCACCCGGCGAACATGCAGGTCGTGCTCGGCACCACCACGCCCGAGCGGGTGGCCGGTGCGGCGCAGGGTTCGGACCTGCCGCTCACCCGCGCGGAGTGGTACGAACTCTTCCGTGCCGCCGGGCACCGGGTCCCCTGACGGCCGCGGGAACCAGCTGGAGC
>DASTGF010000522.1:0-13361 GCA_035719255.1 Microlunatus sp.
AACGACGGACGCTGGTAGAGCGGCAGGATGCCGACGCTCTTCCAGGTCAGCTCGGCGGCCTGGTTGGCCAGGTCGATGCGCTTCTGCGGGTTGGTCTCGACCTTGATCTCCTCGGTCAGCTTGTCGACCTCCGGGATGGAGATCTGCTGGTAGTTGCTGGCCGACTTGGTGCCGTAGAGCTGGTAGATGTTCGCGAACGGGTACGGCGTGCCGACCCAGGTGAACGCGATCAACTCGAACTCGTGACCGGACAGGGTGGTGCTGAACTTGTCCGGTGAGATGTTGACGATGTCGACCTTGATGCCCAGGTCCTTGAGCTGGTTCTGGGTCTGCAGACCCTCGTTCTGGGAAGCGGCCACACCGTCCAGCGTGGTGAACTTCACCTCAAGCTTCTTGCCGTCCTTCTCGCGGATGCCGTCGGCACCGGCCTTCCAGCCGGCGTCGTCGAGCATCGTCTTCGCTTTCTCCACGTTGTAGTCGAGGCCGGTCTTCTGGCCCATGTCGACGTAACCGGTCTGGTTGGACAAGAAGATGCCGTTGTTGAGCTCCTGGAACGGCCAGTCGACACCAGCCAGGTCGGACTCACCGATGGCCACCCGGTCCAGGCCCATCAGCATGGCCTGGCGCACGTTCTGGTCGGAGAGCACGGGAGTCTTGGCGTTGAAGGTGATGTGGCGCCAGTTCGGGCCGGCCGCCTTGCGGATCGTGCCGTCGGTGACCTTGGAGGCCTGCTGGTAGCCGTTCGGGTCGGCGCCGATGTCGAAGCTGTCGATCTCGTTGTTGACGAACGCGTTGGGGGTGGCGTCGATGGCGATGACCCGGAAGCTGACCTTGTCCAGTAGTGGCTTCTCACCCCACCACTTGTCGTTCGGCACCAGCGTGATGACCTGCTGGGTCTTGTCGAACTTGTCGACCTTGAACGGACCGGCCATGTTGTTGTTGTCCGGGTCGGTCCAGCCGTTGTTGAACGTCTGGGGGTCCTTCAGCCCGGGAGCGTGGGCGAGCGTCGAGAACGGCTGGCTCCAGTCGGGGAAGGCGTCCTTGAAGGTCACCGTGGCCTCGGTGCCGTCAGTGTTGGCGTCGATCTTGGAGACCTGGTCGAAGCCGTCGGTGGAGGCGCACTGGAACTTGTCGTTCGCGCCGTTGCAGGCCTTCCACATGGCGATCATGTCGGCCGCGCCGACCTGCGTGCCGTCGCCCCACTTCGCCTCGGGCTTGAACTTGAACACCGCGACGGTCGGCTTGTCCTGCGTGGTCTGCGCCGAGACCAGATAGTTCGGGTTCGCGGTGGGGGTGCCCTTGTCGTCGAACGAGATGATGTTGGGGTACAGCGACGCTTCCACGCCCTGCGGTCCCGACATGTCCGACTCGTTGCCGTTCACGTTCAAGAAGTTCCAGCTGGGCGCGAAGGCGCCGATGGCCAGCCGCAGTTCACCACCCTGCTTGAGGCTGGCGCGGTCCTTGGCGTTGATGTCCACCGACGTCATCGGGGCGAGCGATGCACTCTGGCTCTGTTCACCGCCCGGCGTCTGGCTGGAACCTCCACCACCGCACGCGGCGAGCACGAGCGCGCCGGTGACGAGGGGCACCGCAACCAGGAGTTTGCGTCCCTTCACATGTCCTCCAAACATCTTCGTTCGATTGGCGCTCGAAGAGCCGCCATTGTGAGAAACCCTACGATCGTGTCTCAGGGTTTGATGGATGGCCTCTGGTCACATCCTCCTAACGATGCCCGCCGAGGCCTGGCGGATTGCCCTCAGACGACCACCACTTCCTCGTTGTAGTGACAAGCGGACGTGTGGTCGCCGAAGACGCCGCTCCCGGGGGACACCGGCAGCAGAACCGGGATCTCATCGATACACCGCTTCTGCTGGTTCTGGGTCAGGGTCGGGAACTTCTGGCACCGGGTCCGGAACCGGCAGCCCGACGGCGGGTTGGCCGGGCTGGGCAGGTCCCCGGCGAGCAGGATCCGCTGCCGCGAACGCTCCTTGTCGGGGTCCGGGATGGGAATGGCCGACAGCAGCGCCTGGGTGTACGGGTGGGTCGGGTGGTCGTAGACCTGGTTGACCTCGCCGACCTCGACGATCTTCCCGAGATACATCACCGCGACCCGGTCCGCGATGTGCCGGATGACGGCCAGATCGTGCGCCACGAACAGATAGGACAGGTCCAGCTTGGCCTTGAGCTCGTCGAGCAGGTTGATCACACCTGCCTGGATCGACACGTCCAGCGCCGACACCGGCTCGTCGAGCACGATCAGCTTCGGCTCCAGTGCCAGCGCGCGGGCGATGCCGATCCGCTGCCGCTGACCACCGGAGAACTGGTGCGGATAGCGCTCGGCGTGGGACGGCTCGAGCCCGACCAGGGTCAGCAGCTCGGCGACCCGCTCCTCGATCCGCTGCTTGTCATATTTGAACACTCCCAGCGGCTCGGCGATGAGATCGAAGACCGGCATCCGTGGATCCAGTGACGCCATCGGATCCTGGAACACGACCTGCAGGTCCTGCCGCATCGCCTTGCGGTCGGCGCGGGTCATCGCCGAGAGTTCGTGGCCGAGCACCTCGATCCGCCCGCCCGTCGGTGGTTTGAGGTGCAGCACCTCCAGCAGCGTGGTGCTCTTGCCGCAGCCGGACTCGCCCACCAGACCGAGCGTCTCGCCCTCCACGATGTCGAGGTCGATGCCATCGACGGCGTACACGGTGCCGACCCGCCGGCGATAGATGGCGCCCTTCATCAACGGGTAGTACCGCTGCATGCCGTCCAGGCGCAGGACGGTGGTGCGCTCGGATCGCGGACGGCGTTCCAGCTCCGAGGTCGGCACCGGCGGGACCGGGAAGATCTGGTCGTAGTCGAGGTTCTCCGCGGCGATCCGTGCCGAGTAGATGCAGGCGGCGGTGTGTCCGCGCTGGTCGGTCGGCGCCAGATCGGGCTCATCGACGGTGCAGGCGTCGGTCGACATCGGGCAGCGGGGCGCGAACGGGCAACCGGGCGGGAGATTCACGACCGAGGGCGGGTTGCCCTCGAGCGTGGCCAGGGCCTTCTTCTCGGTGGCGTCGAGCCGGGGCACCGCGCCGAGCAGGCCGATGGTGTACGGCATCCGGGGGGAATAGTAGATCTCGTCGACGGTTCCCTGCTCCACCGGGCGTCCGGCATACATCACGGTCACCCGATCGGCGATCCCGGCGACCACGCCGAGGTCGTGGGTGATCATGATCATCGCGGCGCCGGTCTCGCGCTGCGCCTTCTTCAGCACCTCCAGCACCTGCGCCTGGATGGTCACGTCCAGCGCCGTGGTCGGTTCGTCGGCGATGATCACGTCCGGGTCGTTCGCGATGGCCATCGCGATCATGGCCCGCTGGCGCATGCCACCGGAGAACTCGTGCGGGAAGGAGCGTACGCGGACCTGGGGATTCGGGATGCCCACCAGGTCCAGCAGGTCCACGGCCCGCTGGGTGGCCGCAGCCTTGCTGACGTCGTGATGGACCTGGATGGCCTCGACGATCTGGTCGCCGATGCTGTAGACCGGCGTCAACGCCGACAGCGGGTCTTGGAAGATCATGCCCAGCGACTCGCCCCGGATCCGCGACATCTTGTCGTCGTTGAGACCGAGCAGCTCGTCACCGTGCAGCTTGATCGAGCCGGTGATCCTCGCGGTGTTGGGGTGAAGGCCCATCACGGCGAGGGAGGTGACCGACTTGCCGGACCCTGATTCGCCGACGATGGCCATCGTCTCCCCGGCGGCGAGGTCGAAGGCGAGACCCCGGACTGCCTGCACCGGACCGGCCTCGCTGGGGAAGGTGACGTGCAGGTCCCGGACGCTCAACACCGTGCCCGATGTCGTACGCCTGACCTTGCCGGCGGGGGAGGGGGCGGTCATCGAGCGGAGCCCCCCGAGGCCGAGCTCGGATCCAGCGCGTCGCGCAGGCCGTCACCGACCGCGTTGACGCTGAGCACGAGCACGACGACCGCGACGGCCGGGCCGGTGAACAGCCACGGGAAGCTGTTCACCTGGCGGGCACCTTCACCGAGCAGGGTGCCGAGCGAGGTGTCCGGCGGCTGGACGCCGAAACCGAAGAACGACAGGCCCGTCTCGGCCAGGATCGCTGCGCTGACGTTCAGCGTCGCGTCGATGATGAGCAGTGAGGAGATGTTGGGCAGGATGTGGCGGAAGATCGTCTTCGGCGCGCCGAGTCCCATGAACTTGGCGGCGTTGACGTACTCCCGCTCCTTGATCGACATCGTCAGGCTGCGGACGACCCGGGCCGAGAGCATCCAGCCGAATCCGGCCAGCAGGATGACCAGCAGCAGCCAGCCGTACGGTCCCTTGGCGGCACCGGTGCTGATCACCGCGATGATCAAGAACGAGGGTACGACGAGCAGCAGATCGATGATCCACAGCGCGACACGCTCGAACCAGCCACCGAAGTACGCCGCGAACGACCCGACCACGGCCGCGATGCCGGTGGACAAGATGGCCACCATGAAGCCGATCAGCAGCGACTTGCGCAGGCCGCGCAGGGTGAGCGCCCACATGTCGCGGCCGCTCTGCGTCGTGCCCAGCGGATGAGACTCGCTCGGCGGCTTCAGATAGGCCGTACGGTCCACCTGGTCGTAGGTCCACTGGCTCAGATACGGGCCGATCACCGCCAGGATCACCAGCGCGATGATGATGATCAGACCGGCGACCGCGGTCTTGTTGCGCAGGAACCGGCGCACGATCAGTTGGCGCCGGGTGAGTCGCTTGGACTCCCCGCGGCGCGGAGTCGGGGTCTCGACCGGGCTCTCGGTGGAGACCTCCATCAGCGGTTCGGCCATCGCTGCCTCCTAGCTCAGCCTGACCCGAGGGTCGAGAATCGCGACCGCGATGTCGGACAGCACCGCACCGAACAGCACGCAGGCGCCGGAGAAGGCCACCACGGCCACGGTGCCGTTCACGTCCTGGCCGGTGATGGTGGTGACGCCGTACTCGCCCATGCCGTGGAAGGAGAACATGATCTCCATGAAGGTGGCGCCGGTGAACAGGGTCGCGATGCTGAACGCGAAGTAGGTGCCGGTCGGGATGAGCGAGGTTCGCAGTGCGTGCTTCATCACCGCCTTGGACTGGCGCAGCCCCTTGGCGCGGGCCGTGCGGACGAAGTCGGAGCCGAGGGCGTCCAGCATCAGGTTGCGCTGGATGCGGCTGAAGAAGGCTCCGTTGATCAGGATCAGGGCGAGGGTGGGCAGGATCAGGTGCTGTATTCGGTCGACCATGGCGGCGCCGGCGTAGTCGCCGGTCTGCCCGGTCTCACCGACGAACTCGAAGATCCGCAAGCCGGTCGACTCGTTGGCGTTGGTGGCCCACACCTGCAGGGTGCTGGCGATGACGAAGGCAGGGACCGATAGCACGAACAGCGACAACACGGTCGCCGTACGGTCGGAGAACTTGTATTGGCGGGTCGCGGTCCAGGCGCCCAGCGCGACGCCGATGACCGTGCCGAGCAGCGAGCCGATGGTGATCAACCGCAGACTGACGGGGATCCGTCGGGCCACCTCCTCGTTGACGCTGCCGCCCTTGGGCGCCTGGCCCCAGTCCCAATGCAGGATGACGTTCTGCAGCCAGGTCCAGTACCGCTGCAGCAGCGGCACCTGATCGGAGAGGTTCTTCTCCCGCAGGCTGTTCTCGATCGAGACCGGGTCGATCGGCGGGTTGACGATCTCGTAGAGCTGGCGCGGATGCAACGCGGTCGCGGCCAGGAGATAGGACAGCGAGACCGCGACGAACAGCAGGACGACGTAGTTGAGCGTGCGACGCAGAACGTACGTCCCCATCCACCTCGCCTCTCTGCGCGGTCGGCTCCTGACGCCGACTACAACCAGGGAGCCTAACCCGATCACTGAGAATGAAGCCCTGGGTAGACAATTCTTCACCAACACGAAACGAATCAGTGAGCGAATCCGTCGGCGTTTCGCACCGGGAACGAAAGGATCTTCGGCGCGTCTGAGAATCCTATGCTCAGATCCAGCTGCGCAACCACATCCGCGCGAGCCAGGCCGAGTGCGGAAGGACCTCGTCGGTCAGCACGGGGTAGAGGTAGGCGAAATTCGCGCCCACCAGGGCGACGTACGCACCGGCGAGGATGCTGCCGATCATCCGGCGGTCGGTCGGTTCGTCCGGGCCCATCAGTCGGCCCAGACACAGAGCGACGGCCATCACCGAGAACGGGATGATGGCGATGGCGTAGAAGAAGAAGAGCGGACGCGACTCGTAGGAGAACCAGGGCAGCCAGCCGCTGAGCACCCCGACAACCGGGATGCCGAACCGCCAGTCGCGGGCTCCGACCCACAGAATGGCCGCGGCGACCAGGGCGAACACCGCGCCCCACCACAGGGCCGGGGTGCCGATCGCGCTGATGACGCTGAGGCACTTCTCAGGGCCGGTACAGCCGCTCGTGCCCGGTTCGATGTCGTTCACGGCGTCGACGCCGAGCGGCCGGGCCAGCACCAGCCAGCCGATCGGATTGGCGCGGTACGTGTGCTGCGCGTTCATGATGAAGTCGCCGGTGTGGAAGTTCCAGATGTCGCGCTGGTAGTGCAGGAACGAGGCGAAGGCGGTGCCCAAGGCCTTGGTGGTCCAGGCCTCGGGGTGTTGCGTGCCCCACTGCCGGTCGTACCCGCCGGAGGTGGCGAACCAGCCGGCCCAGGTGACCACGTAGACGGCGGCGGACAGCACGACCAGTGAGACGAAGGCCGGAATCCCGTCCCGGACGAAGGCGGTGCCGGAGCGCCAGCCGGCCCCGGCCAGCCGGCGCGCGCCGATGTCCCAGGCGAGCGACAGCAGGGCGAACGCGGCCAGTATGTAGAGGGCGTTCCACTTCGTGCCGAGCGCCAGCCCGAAGCACAGCCCGGCGGCGATCCGCCAGGGCCGCACGATCAGTGCGGGGCCGAAACGACCGCCGAGATCGTGACTCCCGGTCGCGACGAGATGGTCGGCCAGCTTGTTGCGGAACCAATCGCGATCCGCGGCCAGGCAGGCGACGGCCGCAACCACGAAGAAGGCCAGGAAGATGTCGAGCAGGGCCGTCCGGGAGAGCACGAACGCCAGGCCGTCGAAGGTCAGCAGCAGTCCGGCCACGCCACCGAGCAGGGTCGAGCGAGAGACCCGGCGGACCAGCCGGATGGTGATCAGGACGAGCAGGGCGCCGAAGATCAGGGGTCCGACGCGCCAGCCGAAGGAGTTCATCCCGAACACGGCCTCGCCGGCCGCGATCAGCCACTTGCCGATCGGCGGATGGACGATGAACGAGGCGCTGTTCTGCATCACGTCGACGTTGCCCGCGACGATCGAGGCGTTCGCGTCGTCGGGCCACTGCCGCTCATAGCCGAAGCGGAGCAGGGAGTAGGCGTCCTTCGCGTAGTACGTCTCGTCGAACACCAGCTTGTTCGGGTTGGCCAGGCCCACCAGCCGGATCGCGAACGCGATCGCCGTGATCCCCAGCGTGACCAGCCAGCCGGTGAGCCGATCGGTCAGCGGCAGGACCCGCAGCCGTTCGACGGTGCTCGCGGTGGGCGGCGGGGTGGCCGCGCTCAGCCGGCGACGCTCGCGCGGCCCGGTCCGCTCGTCGGCGACGGGCGCGGCCGGAGCGTCGTCGAGAAGCTCGCTGGACACCGGCACATCTTAGGTGCGCGGGCGGCGTGGATCACTGCTGCGAACTGCCGCGAGTACCCGGCAGATTGCGACAGCGGAAGCGGGCGCAGTCCTCAGCGGCGGCGTAGCGCCTCGGCGTAGAGGGCGTTGCGCGCCAGACCGGTGCGCTCGGCGACCTCGGCCACCGCAGCCTTGAGGCGGGCGCCGCTGGCCACGAGCTCGGCGACCTGGTCGGCGGCCCGACCGAGATCGGCTCCGGTCGCGGTGGCGCCGGCGACGACCAGGGTCACCTCACCGCGTACGCCCTCGGCGGCCCAGGCGGCCAGCTCGGCCACCGGGCCGCGGACGACCTCCTCGTAGGTCTTGGTGAGCTCCCGGCAGACCGCACCCGGCCGGTCCGCCCCGAAGGTTTCCGCCACCGCCCGGAGCGTGTCCTCGGTCCGGTGTGGCGCCTCGAAGAACACCATCGTGCGCGGCTCGGTGGCGAGCTCGGCCAGCCGCCGGGCCCGTTCCCCGGCCTTGCGCGGCAGGAACCCCTCGAAGCAGAACCGATCCACCGGCAGGCCGGACACCGCCAGTGCGGTCAGCACCGCCGACGGCCCCGGCACAGCGGTGACCCGGATCCCGGCGGCCACCGCGGCCGCCACCACTCGATAGCCGGGGTCCGACACCGAGGGCATGCCGGCGTCGGTGACCACCACGACCCGCCCGCCGGTCTCCAGCACCTGGAGCAGCTCACCGACCCGGCTGGCCTCGTTTCCGTCGAAGTACGACAGCACGCGGGCTTCGGTGCGGATCTCCAGCCGGTCCAGCAGCGCCCGGAGCCGTCGGGTGTCCTCGGCGGCGATCACTGTGGCGTGGGAAAGCTCATCGCGCAGCCTGGGCGACGCGTCCGCCGGGTCGCCGATCGGGGTGGCGGCGAGGACCAGCACGCCGTCGCGGCCGCCTGCTGCCCCCCGGTCCGAACCCGACACCGGGCCAGCGTCTCAGACCTGAGCTCGGCCGGGTGGACCGGTCCGGGCCGGCGGGCTGGCCCCGCCACCGGCGCGAGCGGACCCGTAGAGTCGCGGCATGGCGCGCGAGCTTCCCCCGCTGCCCGACCCGTTGCCGTCGCCGGTGGTCGACACGCACTGCCACCTCGACGCGACCGAGGAGTACTCCGGCTTGGCGACCCCGCAGGCGCTCGACGATGCCGCTGCGGTCAACGTGCGCCGGCTGGTCCAGGTGGGCTGCGACGTGCAGAGTTCCCGCTGGGCCGTCGACGCCGCTCGCCGCTGGCCGAACGTCGTCGCCGCGGTGGCGATGCACCCGAACGACGCGGCGAGGTCGGCCGCGCAGCTGCCCGCGGCCCTGGCCGAGATCGAGCGGCTGATCGGGGAGCCGGGGGTCCGGGCGGTCGGGGAGACCGGCCTGGACTTCTACCGAACCCGGGACGCGGCCGGGCAGGCGCTGCAGCGGGACAGCTTCGCGGCCCACATCGCGTGGGCCAAGGCGTACGACAAGACGCTGGTCATCCACGACCGGGACGCGCACGCCGCGGTGCTGGACGTCCTCGACGCCGAGGGGCCGCCCGACCGGATCGTCATGCACTGCTTCTCCGGCGATGCCGCGTTCGCGCGCGCCTGCCTCGAGCGTGGGGCGTACCTGTCCTTTGCCGGCACCGTCACGTTCAAGGCCAATGAACACCTCCGCGACGCCCTACGGCTGGCGCCGCAGGACCGGATCGTGGTGGAGACCGACGCGCCGTATCTCACCCCGATGCCTTTTCGCGGGCGGCCCAACGCGTCCTATCTCATCCCGCACACCGCTGCGGCGATGGCCGGCGTCCTCCAGATCGAGGTGGCCGAGATCTGCCGGCTGTTGGACCGCAACGCCGAGACCGCGTTCGGCGGAGTCTGGTGAGCTGAGGTGGAACTGCGCGAGGCCCTGCGCCGGCGCCGGATGGTCCGCCGGTTCGTGCCCGACCGGCCTGTCTCGGCCGATGATCTGGATCTCGTGCTGGCAGCGATGCTCCGGGCCCCGAGCGCGGGCCACACCCAAGCTGTCAGCGCGCTGGTGCTCGACCTGGCCGAGGACGTGGACCACTACTGGCAGGCCACCGCGGGTGATGCCGACAGCGCCTGGCTCCGCGATCTGCGTACGGCCCCCGTCCTGCTCACGCTGTGGACCAGTGAGCAGGCCTATCTGGACCGGTATGCCGAGCCCGACAAGGGGTGGACCGATCGCGATCCGGGCCGGTGGAGTGCGCCGTACTGGTGGGTGGACGCCGGTATGGCCGGCATGGCCGTGCTGCTTGCCGCGGTCGACCGCGGTCTCGGTGCCTGTTTCTTCGGTGTGCCTCCCGGCCGGCAGGACGCACTGCGGGACCGGTTCGGGGTGCCTGCCGACCAGCTGAGCGTGGGGGTGGTCGCCCTCGGGCATCCGGACGGCGGAGGCCGCGGGTCGGCGGCCAGCCGCCGTACGACGCCGCCGGGGGAGCGGATCCGTCGCGGCCACTGGTTTGGCGAAACGCCGGTAAAGCCGAGTTGAACACGAGATGATGGCAAGGATTTTGGATCGGGTCGCACGAACCGTTATCGTTTCGTGACCGATGCGGCTGGTCCGGGTGACCGTCGCCACACCGATCGGGTCTGCTACGTCAGGGCGGACCCCGTGGGGAGTTACTTGTGCGAAAGATCATTCCGGTGGTTGCTGCCGGCGTGACGGCGCTTGCCGTCGCCGGTGGCACGTTCGGCTACGTGTTCGCCAACAAAGATGTCACGCTCGCCGTGGACGGAGCGTCTACCGAGGTGGCGACGACCGCCGGGACCGTCGGCGAGGTCCTCGCCGACCGGGGGATCACCGTGGGCGACCGCGATGTAGTGGCGCCCGGCCTGGACACCACGGTGTCCGACGGCACCCGCATCGCCGTCCAGTTCGCTCGCCAGGTGACCGTCACCATCGACGGCAAGCCGCAGACGTTCTGGACCACGGCCACCAATGTGGACCAGGCGCTGGCCAGCCAGGGCATCGCGGTGGCCGGGGCCAAGCTGTCCACCTCTCGGAGCGCGACCATCGGCCGGCAGGGTCTGTCCTTCGACGTCGCCACGCTCAAGACGATCACCATCAAGGCCGGCGGCGACACGAAGAAGGTCGAGACGACCGCCACCACCGTCGGCGACGCGCTGGCCGCGGCCGCGATCACCCCCGACGGCGACGACCTCATCAGCGCGGATCGCTCGGCGCCGGTCAAGGACGGCTCGACCGTGACCTTCACCAAGGTCGACGTCAAGACCGTCACCAAGAAGGAGTCGATCGCCTACCAGACCCTGCGCAAGAACTCCGCCAAGCTCGCCAAGGGCAAGACCGTCGTCGACCAGAGCGGCAGGGCCGGCAGCAAGAAGGTGACGTACCGCGAGGTGCGCTACGACGGCAAGGTCAAGTCCACCAAGGCCGTCAAGACCACCGTCACCTCCAGGCCGACGACCCGGATCGTGCTGATCGGCACCAAGTCGTCCTCGTCGACGTCCGGGAGCGGCGGCAGTGCGCCCTCGGTCGCCTCCGGCAGCGTCTGGGACAAGCTCGCCCAGTGCGAGTCGGGCGGCAACTGGAGCACCAACACCGGTAACGGCTATTACGGCGGCCTGCAGTTCAGCCTGAGCACCTGGCGCGCGTACGGCGGCTCGGGGCTGCCCAGCAGCAACAGCCGCGAGCGGCAGATCGCGATCGCCAAGAAGGTCCAGGCCGCGGGCGGCTGGGGCCAGTGGCCCGCCTGCTCCCGCAAGATCGGCCTCCGCTGAGCCCACGGTTCGGGGCTGACCGCCCGCCGCACCGGACACCGGCTCGCCGGTGAGGTCGACAGGCAGCTGAGCCGGCATCGGCTGTTCGTCTCCTAGGCTCACCCAATGACCGACACCGGGCTGCTCGATCCGTCGAGCATCAGGGCGATCGCGGCCGCGTTGGGGCTGCGGCCGACCAAGCAGCGCGGGCAGAACTTCGTCGTGGACGCCAACACGGTGCGCCGCATCGTCGGGGCCGCGCAGATCGGGCCCGAGGA
Source organism: Microlunatus sp. (assembly GCA_035719255.1). GTDB lineage: Bacteria > Actinomycetota > Actinomycetes > Propionibacteriales > Propionibacteriaceae > Microlunatus. The sequence goes on from DASTGF010000522.1 coordinate 11,661, forward strand.
CGTCGTCCTCGAGGTCGGCCCCGGACTGGGATCGCTCACCCTGGGGCTGCTCGAGACTGGGGCGCGGATCGTCGCCGTCGAGATCGATGAGCTGCTGGCCGGCGCCTTGCCCGAGACCGTACGCGCCCGGATGCCCGAGCACGCCGACGCCCTGAGCGTGGTCTGCGCCGACGCGATGAGGATCGAGGCCCTTCCCGAGCCGCCGACGGCGGTGGTGGCGAATCTGCCGTACAACGTCGCGGTGCCCATCCTGCTGCACCTGCTCGCTCGGTTCGACTCCTGGACACGCGGCCTGGTGATGGTGCAGGCCGAGGTCGCGCAGCGACTCGTCGCGAAGCCCGGGAGCAAGATCTACGGGATCCCATCGGTCAAGCTCGCCTGGTACGCGAGCGCTGCCTGGGCGGGCAGCGTTGCGGCCTCGGTCTTCTGGCCGGTGCCCAATGTGGAGTCCGGCCTGGTGGCGATCCGGCGCCGGCCGGCCCCGTCGACCACGGCCGGCCGCGAGGAGGTGTTCGCGGTGGTCGACGCAGCCTTCTCCCAGCGCCGCAAGATGCTCCGCTCCGCGCTGGCCGGCGTCGCCGGCTCTTCGGCCGCAGCGGCGGAGGCTCTCAGCGCCGCCGGGGTCGATCCGCAAGCGCGCGGTGAGGTCCTGCAGGTGGCCGAGTTCGCCCGCGTGGCCGAGCAGCTGTCCGTGGCGAGGGGCGCGGCGGGCGTCGACCGGAGCGACCACTAACCTCACTGCGTGGTCTCCGAGCTCCCGTCGACGTCAGGCAGTGTCCGCGTCCGGGTGCCCGCGAAGATCAATCTGGCCTTGAAGGTCGGACCGCGGCGCCGCGACGGCTACCACCCGCTGGCGACCGTCTATCACGCCGTCTCACTCTTCGACGAGCTCCTGGTCACGCAGGCCGAGCCGGGCCACTTCAGCATCGACATCACGGGCGAGGGCGCTGCATCCGTCCCGCGTGACGACAGCAATCTCGCGCTCCGGGCCGCCAAGCTGCTGGCCAGCTCGTTCACCGACGACTCCATCGCGGGGGCCCGGATCGAGATCGCCAAGGCCATCCCGGTCGCCGGCGGCCTGGCCGGCGGCTCGGCGGATGGTGCGGCCGCGCTGGTCGCCTGCTCGACGCTGTGGGAGCTCGATCTGTCCCCGGAGCAGCTGCGGGGCGTCGCCGCCCTGCTGGGCAGCGACGTACCGTTCGCGCTGCTCGGCGGCACCGCCCTGGGCAGCGGTCGTGGTGAGGAAGTGATGCCCGCGCTGGCGCGCGGCACGTTCCATTGGGTGCTCGGTTTCGGGCACCAGGGACTGTCGACGCCGGCGGTGTACCGCCGCTTCGACGAGCTCAATCCGCGCCCGGCCACCCCAGTAGTGCCGGTGGAGCTGATGGAGGCGCTGCGGGCCGGCGACGCGGTGGCCCTCGGCGCGGCCCTGGTGAACGACCTGCAGCCGGCGGCCCTCGACCTCCAACCCGGTCTACGGCAGACGATCTCTTCAGGCCTCGACCTGGGTGCGGTCGGTGCCCTGGTGTCAGGATCCGGTCCGACCGTGGCCTTCCTGGCCGGCGACGAGGCCGGTGCGATCGAGCTGGCGGTCAAGCTGAGTTCCGACGGAGTCTGCCGTTCGGTCCGCCGGGCGAGCGGACCCGTTCCCGGCGCCCGCATCCTGTGACCCCGGCGATCTCCACCGGGCGAGTTGTCACG
>DASTGF010000523.1:0-4187 GCA_035719255.1 Microlunatus sp.
GTCCCCACCGTCGTCTGCAGGGCTGCGTCTTCCACTGGATCCGCCACTACCCGGAGGGCTTTCGGGTGATCGAGTTCTGGCGCGGGCGCGCGTTGTTCGAGCGGTTCCTGACCGAAGAGCTGCTGCCGCTGCTCTCCGAGCTCGCGCTCGAACCGCCGTTGCTGACCATCGAGCCGGTCCCTGCGGACGCGCTCGACGAGGCCGACGCCCGCCACCTGGGGGGCGGACGCTGAGCGGCGAGCGCTGACTCTCGCGACCGGGTTGTCTTGGCTGGAAGACTGGCCGACATGCCAGTGCCCGGTGACCGCCCAGTCCGTGAGACCGCCGCCGAGGCCGCGGACAGGAAAGCACAGAACGACGAGGTGGAGGCCGAAGGTATCGTCGAGCAGGCGCTGACCCGCGAACCGGCGACAGAGCGCTTCGTCGGCGACCGGGACCTCACCCGCTGGTCCCGGCTGTCCCGCGGGGCGGTCGACGCCGCGCTCGTCCCGGCGCGCTATGTCTCCGCCCATGCCGTGCTGTTCATCGCGGCCGGCGTCGGAGCCGTGCTCGTACTGATCCTCACCTGGGCCAGCTCGGAGATCTACGAGAACGTCAAGGAGGCCAACGGTCTGGCGGTGCTCGACGAGCCGATGCTGCAGACCGCCATCCACCTGCGCACACCCACCAACGTCGCAGTAGTCGGCTTCTTCACCAACCTGGGCGGCACGATCGGGATGTCGATCATCACACTCGTCGTGCTGGTGATCATGACCGTGGTCTGGCGGTCCCGGACGCCCATCGTCTTGATGCTCATCGGGATCGCGGGCTCGCTGCTGATGACCGTGGTCGGCAAGGACCTGATCGGGCGGGCGCGGCCGCCGTTCGCCGAAGCGGTGCCCCCGTACGAGCACTCGTGGTCGTTCCCGAGCGGCCACACGCTCAACAGCACGGTGATCGCAAGCCTGTTCGCCTACCTGCTGCTGCTCCACCTGACCTCGCTGGTGGCCCGGATTCTCACCGTCGTGGTCGCCGTCGCCTGGTTCGTGGCGATGGGACTCAGCAGGGTCTTCCTCGGTCACCACTGGTTCACCGACGTTCTCGTCGGCTGGACGCTCGGTCTGGCCTGGGTGGCCATCGTGATCACCTCACACCGGCTCTATCTGACCGTACGTGCCCGGCGCGGGGAAGCGGTCAGCGCGGCGTCAAGACGAATTGCCCAGTGAGACAACCGGCAATACCCGGTTGCACCGGCTACGGCTCGGAGCCAGAACCCGACCACGGATGTGGTGGAGAAGCGGCCCTGAGCCGGGTGACGGCTCGCACGGTGGTGGCCGAGATGCTCGGCTGACCAACCGGCTCCCGATGTCCTGAGCCCTTCGTCGGCCTCAGCCCGGGCCGACCCGCGCCGATCCCTCCCGTGTCACCGCAGCAGCACCGATGTCGGGATTGTCGGTGAAGAAGCCGTCCATCCCGGCGGCGAGGAAAGCCTCGATCTCTCCGGACAGGTCACCGATCTCGGCGGAGTTCGTGCTGCTGCGGAACTGCAGCGGCAGGAAGGTGTTCTCCCGCCGGAACGTCCAGCCGATCACCCGGAGCCCGGAGGCGTGCGCGTCGGCGATCGTGGTGGTGGGGGAGAGGAGCCGGCCCTCGCCGTCGCGCGGGATCATCCGGTCCTTGCAGAACCCGACTGCGTCGGCATACCGGGCGATGTCTCGCAGGCCGTCCTCGCCGGCCAAGTCGGCGTACGTCCGCGGGTCACCGGCGACCCGCAGATCCCACGGTGCCCCGGAGCAGTCGATCAGCTGGATCAGCGGAACGTCAGTCATGGTGGCCAGCCGCTGCAGGTTGCCGACCTCGAAGCTCTGCACGATCACCGGCGACCGCTTCGAGTCCAGTCCGGCCCGGTCCAGCGCCTCCACCAGGCGTTCCTCGAGCGGGAGGCCGATCGAGGCGAAGTACGAGGGGTGCTTGGTCTCCGGCGCGACGCCGACCTGCCGGCCGGTGCAGCTGACCGAGTGGCGGGCCAGATCGAGCACCTCGTCGAGGGTCGGGATCGGGTACTTCCCGTTGTACGCCGTGTTGTCGGGGCGCAGGTGGGGTAGCCGCTCGACGGCCCGCAGCGTTCGCAGCTCCGCCAGCGTGAAGTCCTCGGTGAACCAACCGGTGACTGATCGACCGTCGATCGACTTGGTCGTCCGGCGGTCGGCGAACTCGGGATGGGAGGCGACGTCGGTGGTGCTCGAGATCTCGTTCTCGTGCCGGACCACGAGAACGTGGTCGGAGGTGGAGACGACATCGGGCTCGATCACGTCCGCGCACATCCGGATCGCCAGCTCGTAGCTGGCCAGGGTGTGCTCGGGCCGATAGCCGCTCGCACCGCGATGCCCGATCACCTCGGCGCTGTGCTCGGCGGACGGTGTCGTCGGCTTGATCACGATCATCTCCGTGTTCGTCGGGGGGTGCCCGGGTTGCGGGCCGCGTTGCCCAGGTCGTTGTCGTCCGTGGCGATCATCAGACGACCGCCCGGCAGTGGCACCAGTGTCTCTACCGGCTCGAACCCGAACGAGAAGGGGTCGCGGCTGCCGCGGCTGCCGACAACTCCTGGCAACCCATTGCCACCGCACTCCGGGCGCTGGAAGAGTCGCGGGGTCCGCGCCCATCCGGCGGGCCGGTCGGATCAAAGGAGTGGCGTGCTCGAAGTGGCGATGGTCGGCTGCGGCGACGTGTCCGTGGTGCACCTGGAGGCGATCGACGCCCTCGACGGTGCGCGGCTGGTGGCGGCGGTGGACACCGATGCGGATGGCCGGCGAGCAGCCGGGGAACGGTGGCAGGTCCCGACGTACGACCGCGTGGAGAGGATGCTCCGCGAGGTCGCACCGGACGTGGTCCACATCGCGACGCCGCACGACCAGCACGTCGATCCCGCCATCGCCTGCCTCGAGGCCGGCGTATCGGTGCTGTTGGAGAAGCCTGTCGCACACACGATGGCCGAGGCGGAGCGGCTGATCGCGACCGCCGATCGACATCCCGACGTCAAGATCGGGGTCTGTCTGCAGAACCGGTACAACGCCACATCCATCGCCCTGCGTTCGCTGCTCGACTCCGCTGTGCTGGGGGCCGTCCTCGGCGGTCACGGCACCGTCTGCTGGCACCGGTCGCCGGCCTACTACGAGGCGCGGCCGTGGCGCGGCCGGCGCAGCCGGAGCGGGGGCGGCGTGCTGATCAACCAGGCCATCCACACCCTCGATCTGCTGCAATGGCTCGTGGGTCCCGTGACGACGGTGGCCGGCCGGGCCGACCACTACGGTCCGGCAGCGATCGACGTCGAGGACACCGCACAGATCGCCCTGACCCACGCCGGCGGGGCGAGCAGCGTCTTCTTCGCCACCAATCTCAACCCGATCGACGCACCGGTGTCGCTTCAGATCGCGACCGAGCAGGCGACCCTCGAACTGCACGGAGACCTGACGATTGCGTATGCCGATGGTCGAGTGGAGGTGGTCCGTGAGCGCCAGGCGTCGTCGTCGGGACGGTCGTACTGGGGTGTCTCGCACGCGTTGCTGATCGCGGACTTCTATGCTCGGCTGGGAGACCCCGAACCCTTCTGGATCGGTCCGCGCGAGGCAGCGACCGTGCAATGGATCATCGACGAGGTCTATCGGCAGAGCCGCTGACCACCTCGGGCGCCTCGGCCGCACCCGCTGTGTCGCCGGTCTTGCGGCTCGGGCACCGGGAAGACAACCCCGGCACCGTCTGCAGACAGTGCCGGAGTCGACGAGTGGGTGCCTCGGCGGGGTGCGCGGGGCGTTTCGGTGCTGAGGGGTCCGGGAAAGCGGTTCAGCGGCGGGTGGCTTCCTCACCGGCAGTGCGGTGCAGGCGCAGCACCTCGACCAGCGGCTGCAGCATCAGCAGGCCGAGGACGGCGAAGGTGAGGCTGTACGGTGCCACGGGCGATCCCGCGAGGCTGGGGATCTCGCCGGCGAGCCGCAGCACCAGGGCTCCGACCGCGACCCCGAGTGCGGTGGCGACCTGCTGCAGGGTGGACGACAAGGTGTTGGCATCGGCCACCATCGAAGGGTCGAGATCGGCGAACTGCAACGTGTTGTACGCGCTGAAGCCGATCGAGCGGAACACCCCGCTCAGCAGCAACACGGCCGCGATCACGATCAGCGGGACTGCTGGCCGCAGCAGAGCGATCAGCCCGA
>DASTGF010000524.1:0-7312 GCA_035719255.1 Microlunatus sp.
CATCGCCACACCAGCGATCCCGTCGCGTTCGGAGCCGATCGGCTCGAACCCTCCCGTTTCGGCTCCGCGGCGCCGCACCGACAACATCGGGGGCTGAGCCGCCGGCGATCTCCACCCGAGGTCAGCTTGCAGGCGATCGACACGGCATCGGGCCCTAGGAACAGCGACTCAGGCAACAGACGAGCGCCGCTCGTCGACCAGCTCTCGAGAAAGGGAAGAATGAACGACACGCACGACCACGGGTCATCGCCGGAGATGGCCGACCGCGGCGCCGACTGGCGCAGCTGGAGCCCCAGCCGCCGTCGGTTCCTCACGTTGACGGGTCTCGCCGTAGGCGGGACGGTCATCGGAGTCAGCGCCGCCGGCTGCGGCACGGCTCAGACCGGTAGCCAGCAGGGCGGCGGGCAGCAGGGCCGCGCCGGTGCGTCGGGCGAGACCCTCTTCGTCGCCGGCTTCCAGTGGGGCCCCGTCAGCAACTTGAACCCGTTGTCCGCTTCACCCCAGTGGCCCACTGCCAACACCCACAGCCAGCTCATCTACGAGAGCCTGCTCCGCTTCAACCTGCTCGACGGTTCGCTGCAACCGGGCCTGGGCAAGACGGTCGAGAGCACCGACAAGACCACGCTCACCGTCCCGCTGCAGGAGGGCACCAAGTGGCAGGACGGCTCCGAGCTGACCGCCGACGACGTGGTGTTCACCTTCGAGCTGGGCAAGAGCACCAGCGTGCCCTTCTCCACGGTCTGGCAGTACATCGACTCGATCACCGCCTCCGACCCGCGGACCGTGGTCTTCAAGCTCAAGACCCAGCCGTACAACCCGAACATGGTCAAGAACTACATCGCGACCGTGCTCATCGTGCCGAAGGCCGTGTGGAGCAAGATCTCCCCGGACAAGATCCCGGCCGAAACCAACTTTAAGCCGGTTGGCTCCGGCCCGTACAAGCTGGACAAGTTCGACCAGACCCAGGTCAACCTGACCCGCGACGACAACTACTGGGGCAAGGCGGTCTACGGCACCCCGGCGCCGGCGACCATCAACCACCCCATCTTCAAGAGCAACAATGACGGCGACGTCAAGCTGGAGAGCGGCGAGATCGACGCAAGCCAGCAGTTCACCGCGCAGATCTGGAAGATGTGGGAGGCGGGCAAGCCGGTCTCCACCTGGATGAAGAAGAAGCCCTACCACGTGCCGGGCCAGATTCCTCTGCTCATCTTCAACCTGGGCAAGAAGGGCCTCGACAACGTCAAGGTCCGCCAGGCCATCGCCTATGCGATCAACTACCCCAACATCGCCACCACCGCCATGTCGGACTACTCCGAGCCGGCGAACGCAAGCCTCATCGTGCCGACCGGATACGAGTCGAAGTACTACGACGCCGCGGCCGTCCAGGCCGACGGCTGGACGTACAACAAGGACAAGGCGATCCAGATCCTGGAAGGCGATCTGAAGGCCAAGAAGGGCTCCGACGGCATCTACGTGCTGCCTGATGGCACCAAGCTCGGTGGCTGGAAGCTGATCACCCCGACCGGCTGGACCGACTGGAACACCGCCTGCGAGATCGTGGCCAAGTCGGCCCAGGAGATCGGCATCGGCATCAGCACCGAGTTCCCGCAGTTCCCACAGATGTACTCCTCTCTGCAGAACGGCAACTTCGACCTGGCGATGTACAACTACACCGGTGTGAACCCGGCCAGCCCGTGGATCCGCTTCCGCGACGCGATGGACGACCGGGGTGTGCCGCCAGTGGGCAAAACGGCGTTCTGGAACTACAACCGGTTCTCCAACGCCAAGGTCGCCGAGCAGCTCGACAAGGCCGCGGGGGCGACGAACGACAACGACGCCAAGGCGGCGTATGCGGCCCTCGACCAGATCTATCGGGAGAACATCCCGGTCGTGCCGTTGATGTACCGCCCGCTGGAGTTCTACGAGTTCAACGCCAGCAACTGGACGAACTTCCCGACCGAGGAGAACCCGTACGCTCCGCCGATGTGGCAGGGCGCGGGCATCCAGTGGATCTTCAAGATCAAGAAGGTCGGCAGCTGACCGCTGCCTGATCCCGGACGGCGATCGGCGCCTGCTCCCTCCCTGCGGAGGGGGCAGGTGCTGTCCCGTCGCCCGCGCACTACTGTCATCGTGACGGCACGACGCAAAGGAGCGTGAGCACCGCCCATGGGGTTGGCTCGTTATCTCGGTCGCAAGCTCGTGTGGACCATCGTGGTCTTCTTCGTGGCTCTGCTGCTCAACTTTCTCCTGCCGCGGGTCATCCCCGGCAACCCGGTGGACGCGATCGTCGGCCAGCTGGCCCGGGGCGGCAGCGCCTCCGGCCAGCAGCTCGAACAGATTCATGCCCACTACATGGCGGAGTTCGGACTGGACAAGCCGCTATGGCAGCAGTTCTTCATCTACCTCAACAACATCCTGCACGGCAACCTCGGCACCTCGTTCGGCAGCTACCCGGCCTCGGTCAACTCCCTGATCGGCCAGGCGCTGCCCTGGAGCCTGGCGTTGATGGTGCCCGCCGTGCTCATCGGCTGGGTGGTCGGCAACATCCTCGGCGCCGTCGCCGCCTACCGCGGCGGCTGGGTGGACCGCGGCGCCTTCGTCGGCTCACTCTTCTTCTCCAGCGTGCCGCCCTTCGCACTCGGCATCATCCTGTTGTTCCTCGTGGCGGTGCGCATGGGCATCCTGCCGATCGGCGGCGCGTACTCGTTCGGACTCAGTCCGGAGCTCAGCGCGAGCTTCTTCGGCGACGCGATCACCTACTGGTGGCTGCCGTTCTGGTCGGTCGTCCTGGTGTTCATCGGCGGCCAGGCCGTCGGTATGCGGTCGATGGCCATCTACGAGCTCGGCTCGGACTACGTCAACTACAACCGCGGCCTGGGCGTGCGCGAGTCCTACACCGTCAGCTACATCTTCCGCAACGCGATGCTGCCTCAGGTCACCGGCCTGGCGCTGGCGATCGCCGGCATCATCGCCGGTTCGCTGATCACCGAGCTGGTCTTCTCCTACCCCGGTCTGGGCAGCCTGCTGTTCACCGCGATCGGCCAGAGCGACTACCCCGTCATCCAGGGCATCACGCTGCTCATCACCATTGCGGTGGTGCTGGCCAACTTCGCCGTGGATGTCATCACCGGCTTCATCGATCCACGGATCAAGGCCTCCCAGACAGGAGAACGCTGATGAGTTTGCGCGGCTTGAGCCCCCGATTCTGGGTCGCAGCCGGAATCGTCGCCTTCGTGCTGCTGGTCGGCTTCGTCGGTCCCCTGATCGTCACGACCGACCCGAATGCCACGGTCGGCGGTCTCTACGATGCTCCGCAGGGCTTCGGCGCCCTCGTCCTCGGCACCGACAACGAGGGTCAGAGCGTCATCTCCAACCTGGTGTACGGCACCCGCACATCGCTGCTCGTCGGCTTCATCGCGGGTGTGATCGGGACCGCCATCGGACTGCTCGTCGGTCTGGTCGCCGGCTACCGCGGCGGCTGGGTGGACGACGTGCTCAGCGCGATCGTCAACGTCGGCCTGGCCATCCCGGTCATCGTGGTGGTCATCCTCGTCTCGGTGTCACTGCCGAAACGCAACCTCTACACGCTGGCCTTGGTGATCGGCTTCACCGCCTGGTTCTGGCTCGCCCGAGCCGTCCGGGCGCAGACCACTAGCGTGCGGACGCGCGAGCACATCGACGTCGCCAAGCTGTCCGGCGCCGGCTTCTGGTCCATCCTCATGCGCGACGTGCTGCCCTACCTGCTCTCCTACGTCGTCATGGCGGCGATCCTGCAGATCTCGGGCGCGGTGCTGTTCGAGTCCACCCTGAGCATGTTGGGTCTGGGCCCGTCCAATGCGACCAGCCTCGGCACGATGCTCTATTGGGCCATCGCCTGGGGCTCCATCCGCACCGGCGCCTGGTGGGCCTTCTTCCCGCCGACGATCATGCTCACCTTGATCGTCTTCGGCCTGCTGCTGCTGCAGTCCAGCCTCAACGAGGTCTTCAACCCACGGCTGCGTCGTGGCCGGGCCGCCCGCAAGAAGGCGGAGGACCAGGGCAAGACCGGCGTCGAGGTCGACCAGCCCATCGACCTCGGCCAGCCCGAAGTGGTCGGGGCCGGTGGAATGCTCGAGACCCCTGTCTCTACCCACGAGGAGAAGCGCTGACGATGGCCAACCTGGTCAACGCCGAGAACATCCGTGGCGTCTACTACACCGGCGCCAAGGACGTGGTCGCCGTCAACGACGTCACCATCAAGATCAACGAGGGTGAGGTGCTCGGGCTCGCCGGCGAGTCCGGCAGTGGCAAGACCACCCTCGGCTCGATCATCTCGCTGATCGCCCGTCCTCCGCTGCACGTCGAGCACGGCACGCTGGAGATCGACGGCAAGGTCCAGCAGCTCGGCGAGTACGACAAGATCCCGCGCAGCTGGCGCGGAGCGGTCGTGTCCATGCTGCCTCAGGGCGCGATGAACTCGATCAGCCCGACCAAGCGGATCCGGCAGCTGGTCTACGACGTCATGCGCTCGCACGATCGCAAGATCAGCCGGGACGAGGCACTGGACCGGGCTCGGGACCGGATGACCATGCTGGGCCTGCCGACCCGCGTGCTGGACGCGTACCCGCACCAGCTCTCCGGCGGTATGAAACAGCGCACGGTGACCATCATCAGTACGCTGCTCAACCCGCGCCTGCTGGTCGCCGACGAGCCGACCTCCGCCCTCGACGTCAGCTCCCAGAAGGTGCTGATCGAGATGCTCAAGGACATGCTGGACAAGCGGATCATGGCCGGCGTCATCTTCATCACCCACGACCTGCCCGTGCTGCGGACCGTGGCCACCCACATCGCCGTGATGTATCAGGGGCGCATCGTCGAGAAGGGTCCGACCGACCTCATCGTCAACCGGCCGGAGCATCCCTATACCCAGGCGTTGATGTCGTCGGTGCTCGTGCCGGAGCCCAAGTACGCCAAGATCAGGATCGAGGGCATGCGCGACTTCAATCGCGAGGACTTCGACGCACCGGCGGTGATCCACGCGTGAGCGATCTCCGTCGCCGTCCACAGCGGCTGGAACCGGTGGGTACCGCCGGCTCGTCCACTCCCGAAAGGCAAGGCCATGAGTGAGAACGTGATCTTCACCGCCGAGCACATCACCAAGACCTTCGGCAGCGGCCGGCACAAGGTCGAAGCGGTGAAAGACGTCTCGTTCAGTCTGCCCAAGGGCAGCATCACGACCATCGTCGGTGAGAGCGGTTCGGGCAAGTCCACCATCGCCCGGATGGTGCTCGGCCTGCTGCCGATCACGTCGGGCAAGTTCACCTTCCAGGGCAAGGACGTGACCAACGCCAAAGGCAAGGCCCGGGCGGCGTACTACCGCGACGTCCAGGCGGTGTTCCAGGACCCGTTCTCCTCCTTCAACCAGTTCTTCACCGTCAAGGACCTGCTGAACCGGTCGATCAAGCTCGTCGGCCGGCAGGTCGGCAAGGAGCGGATGGAGGAGGCCCTCGGCCATGTCGGGATGGACCTGAGTGCCCTCGATCGGTATCCGCACCAGATGTCCGGCGGTCAGCGTCAGCGGGTGATGATCGCCCGGGCGCTGATGATGCAGCCCACGATGCTGGTCGCGGACGAGGCCACCTCCATGCTCGATGCCTCGCTGCGGGTGAACGTCCTCAACGTGCTCACCGACCTGCGCGACGAGCTCGGCATGACGGTGCTCTTCATAACCCACGACATCGGCCAGGCCTGCTATCTCGCCGATCAGGTTCTGGTGATGGAGCACGGTGTGATGGTGGAGCAGGGCCCCACCGATGACGTGATCTTCCACCCGAAGCACGAGTACACCCAGCGTCTGCTCGCCGACGTGCCCAAGCTGCACGACGTCGACGTGGCCTGACGAGCTGTCCCAGAGTCCGACCAGAATCGATCGCCGACCATGCCAGCCACCCTGAAGCGGGCCGACTTAAGCGCTTTAGCTGAGCCTCGGGCCGTCCGGCGTGTTCGCGGAGGCGCGCGTCCGCCCGGGAGCGGCTCGTGAGTCCTGTTCCCTCCTCCCCCAAGGGCAGGGCCGGTCCGCCGCGGATCACCATCAAGGACATCGCGGCCCGCGCCGGAGTGTCGATCGGCGCCGTGTCGTACGCCCTCAACGGCCGGCCGGGAGTCTCCGAGGCCACCCGGTTGCGCGTCTTGACCGTGGCCGAGGAACTCGGCTGGGTGCCCGACAACGCGGCCCGGCGTCTGGCCGGTGCGCAGACCGACACCGTCGGGCTGGTGCTGCAGTCCGGCACGGCCAAGTCCCTCGGGGTGGCGCCGTGGTTCATGGAGTTCATCGGCGGCGTCGCCACCGTGCTGGCCGAGCACGGCTACGGAATGATGATGCAGGTCGTTTCCGACGTCGACGCCGAGATCGAGGTCTATCGCAAGTGGGCCAAGTCTCGGCTCGTCGATGGAGTCATCCTGGTCGACCTGCGGGAGAAGGACCCGCGGGTGGACACGGTCCGATCTCTGAAGCTGCCGGCCGTGATCGCCGGGCCGCCCGAGGTCGCGCAGGGCTTCACCTGCGTCTGGACCAACGACGGCGCTGCGGCCCAGGAGGCGGTTCGCTATCTCGCCGCACTGGGTCACCGCGATCTGGCCCGGATCAGCGGACCGGCGGAGATGATCCACGTCAAGATCAGGCAGGCGGCGATCGACGAGGCTGCTGCGCAGCTCGGCGTGCGCGTGCGCACCTGGTACACCGACTACTCGATCGAGGTCGGGCGTCGGGCCACCCGGGAGATCCTGCTCTCGGTCCCCCGCCCGACGGCGATCCTGTACGACGACGACCTCGGCGCGGTGACCGGATTGGCGGTGGCCCGCGAGCTGAATCTGCGGGTTCCCGAGGACGTCAGCCTGCTGGCGTGGGACGACTCGAATCTCTGCCAGACGACGTTTCCGCCGTTGTCGGCGATGAGCCACGATGTGCTGGGGTACGGCGCACACGTCACCCGGCGGCTGATCGAGCTGCTGGCCGGGGCGCCGCCGGCGAGCTATCAAGACGTCACGCCGCGGATCACCCCGCGGGCCAGCACGGCTCCTCCACCGAAGACGTGAGCGCAGCCGCGGACGTCGAGAGCGGCGCTGCCGACGGTGCGCCGCTGCGCCGGGTCAGCTCACCAGCGGCTGTGCACGCTGGCCCGGATCCGACGGTCGTACAGGTCGGCCAGGGCGGCCCGGAACTCCGGGCTCAGCCGTGGCAACGAACCGGCGGCGGCGTTGGAGCGGACCTGGTCGACCGAGCGGGCTCCGGGGATGACCGTGCTGACCCCCGGCTGGGCGATGACCCAGG
>DASTGF010000525.1:0-8340 GCA_035719255.1 Microlunatus sp.
GACGTCTCCGACCTCGGCTACATCCGACGCCTGCCCGAGGTCATGGGCGCAATCTGGCCAATCGCGGCCTGCTCGAGCTGTTCGCCACTATCGCGGCATCGGCCACCCATCCTGCCCACCCGGCCCACGCCTTCATCAAGCGCCGCCATACCGACAACCTCGCCAGTGACCTGCAGCAGGCCATCGACAGCGGCGACGTGGCACCACTCACACCGGCCGAGATCGACATCGAGGTCCGCCTGGTCGCCGCCGTCCTGGAGGAATCGCGCTGCGCTGGCTCCTTGACCGTCTACGACGTCACCGCCAGCGCCGAGACCTACATCCACCGAACCGTCACGGCCTGGCGCAGCAGCCGGCGATAGGCCCGCAGTCGGCTGACAATTGCTGGCCTCTCTTGAAGAACCACGGCGTGCAGGATGTGTGCATCGCCGTCTGCGACGGGCTGAAAGGCTGCCGGACGCGATCAATACCGTCTGGGAGCTCCACTTGCTCAGGAAGGGCGCACACCGGGCAGACGGCAACCTCGGGATGAAGGCCTAGGTGCACTCAGCCGCCCGGGCGCCCGGGGTCTTGGCGGCCGCGTAGCGTCTGGGTTGATACGCACCGTTCTATTGCTTGGAGGCTCCGTCCGTGCCAATCGAGTCAGTCGACGAGCGTTCAGTCCTTCCGAACCGCTCCGACCCAATCCGAATCGTCCCCTTGAACGTGGAGCCGGAGTTGCTGCGTCCCATCGGGCAGGCCGATCGATCAGCGGTTGCGGCTCAGCCGGAGCTCACCTACAGAGGTGGCCACCTGCTGACGGACGTGAAGGTGATTACCGTCTTCTGGGGCACGCAGTGGAATCAGCAGCCTCTCAGCGCCACGGTCGGGAACATCAACGACTTCTTCGACACGATCCTCACGAGCGAACTCCTGGACCAACTCGCCGAATACAGCGTGTCCGGACAACAGATCGGACACGGCACCCGACTCGGGACCGCCACGGTAACGACACCAGCGCCGAGCAGCACGGTCACCGACAGTGCAATCCAGCATCTCATCCAGCAGGAAATCAGCGCGGGAACTCTGCCTCCAGCCGACCAGCAGACCCTGTACTTCGTCTACACCCCGCCGGGGGTGAAAATCGTTCAGGGCGGTGCCCAGTCTTGTCAAGCCTTCTGCGGTTACCACAGCGACATCGGCGGCCAGCTGTTCTACGCCGCCATGCCGTACCCGGGTTGCCAGGGCTGCACCGGCTCGCTCGAGGCATTCGCGGCGTTGACGTCGACGTCGTCGCACGAGCTCTGCGAGGCGATCACCGACCCCGTCCCAGGTCAGGGTTGGTACGACGATGCCAACGGCGAGATTGGAGACATCTGCGCCTGGAAGACCAAGACCGTCGCCGGCTACACCGTTCAGCTCGAATGGTCGAACGCCAGCGGTAGCTGCATATGAAGCGGCCATCCAACGGGGGCCATCGCCCGCAACGGACACAGCTGCGGCCACGGCCGAGACCGCACCGGTCAGGACCGGCCGGGCCGCCGCTGCGGCGGTCAAGAGATCGTCAGCCAAGACGACGAAGGCCCGACTGCGGCGAGGAAGTCAGCACGAACGAAGACCGCGCGGGCGAGGAAGGCGACATGGAACCCCGAGTTAGGGCATGGTGGGGGAGCGGTCAAACGGTGCGAGCGGGCCGTTTCGATGAGGACATCGTCGAGGGTGAGGATCAGCTCGCGATCTTGGTTCACCGCTGAATGTAGCGATCGCCGAGGGTGGACGCTCAGTGTTCTTGATGCTCATGTCAGGTCCCTTCCGAACCGGTTCTGCCACCGTCGGCCGGGCTGGTCCCGCTGACTTTAGGGCGAGACCGGCTGGTGGATAACTGGGATCGTTCCGGCCCGGACTGTTGCACCACTGTCATGCGGCTGTGCGCCGCGGGGGCATACTGGACCATCCGCTCAGACGGTGTTGCGACATGGACGTGGATGGCCAGGGCCCCAAGCGGGGGACACTGGACCGATACCTGCTCGCCGCCGAACAAAGATGACATCGCCCCTGCTTGGCTCAGCTCCGACAAAAGCGTGCCCTGCATGGCCAGCATCACCCTCGCGTCCGGCCGGTGGAGACGTAGAAAGCGGTCGCCTGTTCCGATCTGGCGTAGCTACCGGCTGCACGTCGGGCAGCGGTGATTTCGGCGCGGGTGGGCTCACGGCCTAGAAGGCCGCACGGCGGCCGCACCGATCACCTCGGCGTCCTCGAGCGCATCGTGGTGAACACTCCATGCCACTGGATCGCCACAACACCAAAGACGAACCCGTTGTTCTCTGAGTGCCTCGGCGGACGCACGTGAAGCGGCGGTCGTGGTCATCTGATGACTGTGATGCCCCCCAGCCGGTGGCAGACCTCACGGGGCCGTACCGACATCGAGGCCATGCTGCACCACAGCCCGCTCATCGTCCTCAGCGTCGAGGAAGACCGGACAGAGTCCTCGCCGTGCGGCACATGAATCCGCTGTCTGCTGCCGTGACGCATGGGGGTGGCTTGCGCTCCTGACGGATGCGACGTCACCCGTCCATGGCCTGACACTCCACCGCCAAGACGCCGAACGGGTTGAACAGGCACGCGGCCGACCTGCAGATCCTGTTCGAGCTTCGACCGCGCAGAAGTCAGGAGCGCCGGGCCGCGCCGTTCGGCGAGTTGTACCCGCGTGCGGTGCTGGAGAGTCTTTACGGGCGGGAGCGTGGCGAGTATCGTCGAAGATTGGTCAGGTTCGTCGGGACACTTGCCGTAGTGTCCTTTTCGTTGGCTGAGTTGGGAGTTGGATCATGGCCGATCAGGGCTCGCCCGAGAATCCCCTTCAGCGCGCACACGCTGAGGCATACAAGGCGTATGTCCGTACATTGCAGGAGAATCTCGCCAATATCGATGTTGAGGCGCTGGGCGCTGAGCAAGCTACTGCCGTACCCTCAGTTCTTACGTTCAACACCTTGAACACGCTCAACACGTGGCACACGTGGAACACCTGGAACACGTGGAACACCTGGAACACGATTGGCACGGTTGCGACACGAGCCACCGTGGCGACCGAATCATCGATCCAGTAGGACGTCGGCGTTGCCGGATCCTGCCCGCTCGTTCGCGTGGAGAACTGAGCTGGTGCAACGCGCCGAAAGGGGCGACGCTGACCTGCCGCTGGTGTTGGCGCAGCTACTCGATCGAAATATCCATTTTCCTGGTCACCCGGTCTTTGTGGATGATCTGGTCAGATTTCAGATGCCGGACGGCCTCGGGTTTCAGTTCCGCGGCGCGGAATCTCCGGTCCTGGTGCGAGGACGCTGGGTGGGCGAGGTACTCAGCTACTTGGACACCGTGCTGGACGGCGATCACGACGTCGGTGCCGTTCTGACGGGCGTGCCAGAAGCGATCCCGACGAGTATCGTCGTCCGGACACTGCTGATCTTGCACAGCAAGGGCATCATCTGCCCGGTCGCGGATGTGCCCGCCGTACGCCCTCAGGACGATCTGACGAAACGCCAACTTCTGTTTTGGGGCAGGCATCTTCACCTGACCCGTTCGGCCGGCAGCGGTTCTGAGATTCAGCGACGACTCGCGGTTGCGTCGGTGATTGTTGTCACGTCCGGGCTCCTGGGCAGCGTGACCATCGATCTCTTGAGCCGCAGCGGTTTCGAGTCGATCCAGGTCATGAGCCTGATCGACGACGACGCTGTGCTGGACATGAACGGCGACGGCGTCCAATATCTGCCCACCGCAGGCACCGATGGGCTCTTGGCTCAGCTGCGATCGATGGCCGGTGGCGCAGATTTAATCCTGACAACGACTACGGATGCGCCACGTATACTGCTCGAAGCCGTAAATGACATTTCGCTGGCCACCGGTACGGCGTGGTTTCCAGCAAACATAGACGGATCGGCAATCGACATCGGACCCCTGGTCGTTCCCCATGAGACGGCGTGTTTTCATTGCGTGACACTTCGCCAACAAAGCGCTCAGGCTTTCGGAATCGAGAACGAGCTGTATCAGTTGGAACTGGCAAAGTATTCGGCTGACCGGACGAGGCCGCATCTGGGCGAGGCTTTGTGGCCAGCCACCCTCGCTGCCAGCCTTATCGTGGGTGAGGCAAGTCGATATCTCAGCGGGATAGCGGCGCCGACGCTGGTCGACGCCGTCCTCCGGGTTTTGCCGGTGACAGGGGTCATGGAACGCAATGAGGTCCTGCGTGTGGCTCGCTGCCCTGCATGCTTCCGCGGCGAGATCTCACCTGCGGAGGAGCAGGTCGAGCTCGACGCCGATCGGGCCCGTAACACGGTGACCCGGTGACGCCGCCATCGGCCATTTCGCGGCTCGTCGACAGCCGGTTCGGACCGATCCTGGGCGTGTCCCGGCAGCGCCTCGGTGGAGCGGAACCGCGGTGGTGGTTGTGCACTGCCCGCCTGGCCCGCACGCCGCCCGGGACGCTGTTCGAACAAGATCAACCCAGCGGCGCCGGCACGTCCTTGTCGCTGGCCGAGGCCAGTGCCCGCGCCGTCGGTGAGGCACTCGAGCGTTACTGTGCCCTGACTGCCGTGGTGGAGCCGGTGACCGCAAAACTTCGCGACAGCATTTTTCGTGATGCGTGGCCGCGCTGCAACGTGGACGAGGGCGCGCCGACGCCCTTCACGACGCCCCCTCTGGATGCTGCACTCTCGAGCGTGCGCCTACGCCGGCTGAGCGACGACACAGAACACAGCGTCCCGGTGGGGCATGTGCTGTTGCGTCATGTTCCAGCCCACCCGGAGCCGCCGGTGACCATTCCCATCTCAACGGGACTCGCCTTCCATCCCGACCTGGTGAAAGCCATCTGGGCAGGCCTGTGCGAGGTCGTGGAACGTGACGCCGTCATGAGCTTCTGGTGGATCCACGAACCCAGGCCGAGGATTGACCTGAGAGATGCGCCGCACTCGCTGATCGAGCGAGCGAGCCGACTGTCCGTTCGCCACATGGCCGCGTATCTGTTCGATGTGACCACAGAACTCGACATACCCACGGTCTTCTGCGTCCTGACCTCTCCGACCTATCCCCGCTTGGTCGTGGGCGCCGCAGCGAAGGCATCCGCAGAGGAGGCATGCGCGAAAGCTCTCGACGAAGTTGTCGCCATGCGTGTCGCGCTCCGCGCACAACCCGAGCGGCGCCGGGACGACATGCCGGTCACACCCCCGCACACTCTCATCGACCACGCCTTGTACTACGCCAGTGACCCGGAGCACTCCGCCTTCCAAGACATTCTGCTGACGGCTGGGTCGCAGCCGTTCCGGGCCTTCGCGCGACGCACCATGTCGCAGCCGAGCGGCATGGGCGACCTCCGCCGGGTGGCTGCGCGGCTCGAGGCGCAAGGTGCCACGACTCTGTGGACGGACCTCACCACCGCGGAGGTCCGGGCTGCAGGCCGTGTCGTGAAGGTCGTCATTCCCGAGTTGCTGCCGCTATCCCCGCGCGACGACGTCCGGTGGCTTGCAACCCCCGCACTGCAACGTCGCGTTAAGGCGGCTGGGAAAGCCCAATTCACCGCCCACCCCCATCCTTTCGCGTGAAGAGACGCCATGAGAATTCGATTCCGTACCCTTGGAGACCCGCCAGCGGCCGAGCTCCACGGAACAGCGGAGGACTACCAAACCGCCACTCGCAACCTCAGCTTCACCCGAGGGTATTCAAAGGCACATGAAACCCATTACGAGCCATGGGTGCAACGCCTTGTCGCCGACGCGCCTCGTCACATCGTGGACTCGGGCCGAGTAGCACTTCCGAAGCCCGAGCCTCGGCTGCTGGAGATGTCGTTAGGGGAGGCGATCGCCAGACGCCACAGTGGCCGTGTGTATGGGTCCGCACCGATTCCGGCCAGTCAGCTGTCAACCCTACTGACGAGCGCGCTGGGTGTTCGACGAGGTCCCGACGGGGTTCACCAGCCGACCATCAGTCGCAACGTCACCAATGCGGGCAACCTGGGGTCGGTGGAGGTATATCCGATCATTCAGCGTGTCGACGGTGTGAGCCCTGGCATCTACCACTTCGACACGGTCGAGCATGACCTCGCATTGATCATCCCCGGCCAATTCTCCGACTGGTTGCGTGAGGTTGTCTTCTTCCAAGAGGAATTCTCTGACGGGGCGGTCGTCCTGATCTTGACCAGTGCAGTAGGTAGGTTGACATCGAAGTACGGTCCTCGTGGCTACCGTTTCGCCTTGTTCGACGTTGGACATGTCTCGCAAAACATCTATCTGCTTGCCACCGCGCTAGAACTCCAAGTCTGTGCCACCGCCGGATTTGTTGATGAAGCGTTCAATGCTGTGCTCAACCTCGATGGCCTCGACGAGTGCGCGTCACTCGTCCTGGTGCTCGGTGCGACGCCCGACCGGTGAGCACCCTTCCCGCGGAGCTGCCCGAGCCCGTCGCCAGCGGTGGTAGATCTGATCGGCGACCGGTTCTGGGCATCGGTGCGGTCGTTCCCACGCGCCTTCAGCCGCAAGATCAAAGACCTCGAAGCAGCCAGCTATACCGTCACCCCAACCTGAGCTGACACCGCCTCACGGTACGCCTCGGCCAGGTAGTCCCACCGCTGGTGATCACGATGCCGTGGACCGGCCGGACGGCTTTCGGCGTCAGCGACCGACGGGATGGTCTTTGTTTACTTCGGCTGGCGTGAGCGGCGGGTGGTCTTCTGGAGCGACGCCACTGTCAGGTCTCACGAACCGTGACGTCGGGACCTAACTCGGCACGGAGCCTGGCGAGTAAGTCGTTGGTCCAATCGCGAAGGTCGGGGATTGCTGTGTGGTCGGCCAGTCTGGTCAGCGTCCATGTGCGCAAGCGCGGATGGGAGATGCGGTGCGCCAGCGATTCGGCGCGGTCGGGTCCGTCCATCTCCTCGACGGCTGCCATGATCGCTCGGTCTCGGTACGCTGGATCGGGTAGATCGAGGGCGAGTGCTTCGGCCTCGTCCGGGTCGAAGCCGGCGATGGCGGCGACTAGGTTGACGATTTGCCGTGCGCGGTCATGGGGGTCGTCGATCCCTTGTGTCAAGATCGTGGCGTCCTCCACGAGAACCTGGGCCCAATGCAGGTCGAACCCGGCGACGGCGGCGGCTATATGAGGGAGGAGGAGCTGCCGTCCGGAATCGTCAAGGTTGGCGGTTCGCGTCACGACCTCCTCGGCGAGGCGTCGGGCCAACTCGACGTCGCTGTCGGCTGCGACCTTCACCTGCATGATCAAGTTCCAGACCTTCTCGAACTCGAGTTCGTCGTCCTCGTCCTCCTCGTCGTCCTCCTCGTCCTTGTCTTCCTCCTCGTCCTTGTCTTCCTCCTCGTCCTCGTCTTCCTCCTCGTGGTCGATCGGCTTCTCATCATCGATGTCCTTGGGCTGTGGCAACTGTTCCCACAGGGCCTGATAGGCGCGCAGGTCCGCGACGAGGTCGTCGCTGAGCGGCAGCATGTCGGGTGCCACGTAGCCGAGATGGCCGTCTACCTCCGTCTCGATCGGGAAGTCCACGTAGTCGTCGCAACTCAGATGGACCGCTGCTGGTTTCGAGGTGTGATCGACCACATCACTGAATTTAGCGGTCGATGCGTGGAGTTGCGGTCGACCCGGGCTGGGCACGTTGGCTGCGACTTGTCTCGGGTGTTCGGCTTTCGTGCGATGAGAGGTCCAGATGGCGGATCGCTGGCCGGTGCTGTTGACGTGTAGTCGGCATCGATCTGAACGTCATGGAAAATCGGATCTGGGCTGCTGACGCCTGCTGAAGGGGCACCGCGAGCGGGAGAGCGCGAACTCTGCAGCACCGGGGCATGCGCAGCGTCTAGCTTGACATAATGTCGCTTATCGGACAGGTGGTGAGAGACGGGTGGTGAGAGTTCGTCCCGGTGATGACGGCACGCATAGACCTTCATCGAACCTCTAGCCGTCGTTGCGCGACACCAGGGCCACGAAGGCGTCCTCGACGGTCGGCGGGACGGTCGAGATGCGCGGCTCGCCGAATCCCGACCCACGCAGCGCTGACGTCAACGAGTCCACCACCCGGTCGTGATCGGCCTGGGTCAGATCGATCACCACGTGGACCGCAGCCGCCGACAGGTAGGCGTCGCGCACCCCGGGCACGTGGATGATCACGTCGAGCGCGGCATCCGGATCGGACACGTCGATCTCCAGGATCTCCTGATCCGCGACCTGGTCGCGGATCTCCTGCGGGCTGCCTTGGGCGATCACGCCCCCGCGGTAGATGAATGCGAGACGGTCGCAGTGGCTCGCCTCGTCCATGTAGTGCGTGGTGACGAACAGCGTCACGCCCTTGCTGCTCAAGTCGTACAGCAGGTCCCA
>DASTGF010000526.1:0-8676 GCA_035719255.1 Microlunatus sp.
TCACGCCGGACACGCTTCAAGCGCAGTCGGTGAAGATCTTCACCACGACCCAGTCCGCCGTGGCCGATGTTGAGCTGAGCTGATCAGGCCAGCGCGAGGAACAGCTTCTCCAGCTTCGCGGTCGCCGCATCCTCTGAATCGGTGGCCAGGCATTCGCGCAGCCCACCGGCGATCAGCGCGAACCCCGCGCGGTCCAGGGCTTTGCTCACGGCGGCGAGCTGGGTGACGACGTCCTCACAGTCACGACCCTCCTCGATCATCCGGATGACTCCGGCGAGCTGGCCCTCGGCGCGGCGGAGTCGCCGGATCACCGGCTGGGTGGTGTCGTCTTGCAGCTGCATGATGCGATCATACCCCCCGGGGTGTTGTAGGGTTGACCTTCATACCCCATGGGGTATCCGAGTCACGCACCCACTGAGGAGAGATCAACCCATGTGTCGTCCGGTCACCTGCAAGTCCTGCGGAAAGACCACTTGGGCCGGCTGCGGTCAGCATGTCGACGCGGTGATGCGGAACGTGTCGGCCTCCGATCGGTGCGGCTGCGACCGTACCGCCACCAGCTCCGGCGGCTTCTTCGCCGGCCTGTTCAAGCGCTGACCTGACGATGAGTTCACGGCGAACCGTCACGCCCACGACGTCCGCACCGGCACCATCGCCGGGGAACCTCTCCCAGCCCGCTGACGGCGGTCCGCAGGCGCCTGAGCCGCCGGCCCGCCCCGCTACGCGCTGACCAGCGCTCCGCCGATCGTGTCCGGCCTCGATCTCCACGAGAAGAGCGGGCGCGGCGGAGCGCTCGCCAGCGCCCCCTGGCCCCGACCGCGTTCGGCCGCGGGACGTTCGGCTCTCCGGACCCTCCGCAGCGCCGGGGATGATGGAAGCGGCGGCGAACGTGCGGGTCGGGCGGACCGCCCGCCGACGACCGGGACCGGCGGAGGACGACCGGGACCGGTGGAGAGGGGGAAGACGATGTCGGACATCGTGGTGGGGATCATCGCCGTGCTGGTGGGAGCGTTGCTGTGCCCCCGTGGCTACCTGGCGATGCGGGCGCTGATCAGTCTGTGGGGCGCCTTCGTCGGCTTCCTGCTCGGGGCCGGACTGGTAGCCGGCTTCACCGGAGAGGGCTTCCTCCAGATGGTGCTCGGTTGGGTGGTCGGGCTGGTGGTGGCCGTGGTGTTCGGCATCCTGGCGTACCTCTCGTACCAGGTGGCGGTGGTGCTCGGCATGGCCGCGATCGGATTCACCGTCGGAACCAGCATCTTGGCCGCATTCCATGTCCCCTGGTCGTGGCTGAGCGTTCTTGTCGGCGTCGCGGCCGGGATCGTGCTGGCGATCATCGCCATCGTCGGCGATCTCCCCGCGATCCTCCTGGTCGTGCTCACCGCCCTGGCGGGTGCGAGCGTCACGGTGTTCGGGCTGATGCTGCTCGTCGGCGTTCTCAACAGCAGCGAGCTGACCCAAGGCAACGCCACGGCGACCCTCCACGCACAGTGGTGGTGGTACGTCATCTACGGCGTGCTGGCGGTGATCGGTGTCATCGCGCAGGGCAGCCATCTATCCCGGGTGAAGCAGTCGATGCGGCAGCAGTGGAGCGCGCCCGCCCCGGTGCGCTCGGCCTGAACCCAAGGCCCCAGGGGTGAGAAGACGGGCCGGATCGGCCTCAGAGCGGGGAGCCCTCCAGGATCATCCGCAGCCGTGGCCAGGTCCGGGCGAATCCGGGGTGCAGCAGGAACTCGTCCACCTCGAGGACCGCCACCCAGCGGAGCTCTTCCGACTCCGCCTGCGCGATCAGGCGGACCGGACGGACCAGGTCGGCAACCACGGTGGTGTAGCTCCACCCTGCACCGTGGTCGTCGAAGAACTCGTCGAATGCCGCCACCGCGTCGTGGGTGATCCCAGCTTCCTCGCCGGCCTCCCGGATCGCAGCCTGCTGGGCGGACTCATGGCTGTCACGCGCCCCGCCCGGCAAACCCCACGTGCCACCGTCGGCGGTCCACACCGCCCGGTGCTGGAGAAGGACCTCGCCCCGCTGATCGGTCACGGCTCGGCGCAACAGCAGTCCCGCGGCGCCGAACCGACCCCAGTGCCGATGACCCTGCCCGCACCGGATCCAGCCGTTGCCGTCGTGCTCCACGCACCGAGTCTGCCCCGTGCACCGAAGCCTGAAGCCGTCAGGGCACTCCCCCTTCCCAGACAGCCACTTCGCAGACCCGACGCGGCTCGGTTCTCACGACTTCCACGTCACACGGGCGCGGGCTCTTCACGCCCCGTCGTCCACGCGTGAGCCTCGAGGGCAGGCGAAGTGGGAGGGGCGTCAGGGCGGTGCCGCGGGGAGTCCCGCGGAATCGATGTCAGGCGACGGCGGAGGCGGTCGCGCCCAGCAGCTTGGCCAGCAGCACCCGACCCTGCTGCCAGCCGCCGAGGCCGCTGGCCGAGTTCAGGTGGCCGAGCGCACCGGCCCGTGCGACCGGCAGGTCCCAGGCCTTGGCCAGCGCAGCCGCCGGGCGTGGACGACAGTACGGGTCGTCGACGCTGGTGACCACGACACCGGGAACCCCGACGGGCCGTGGCTCGAGGTCGACGAAACTGCTGGCACTCACCGGGAACGAGGGAGCGTGTTGATCGGGCGGGGCGGCGAGGAAGGCGCCGCGAATCGTTACCGCTGCGGTGCTGAGCCACGCGGCCGCGGCGAGGCAGCCCAGGCTGTGAGCGATGATGACCAGATCGGTCGTACCGGCGGCGGACACCGCACGATCGACCGCCTCCACCCAGTCGTCCAGATCGGGCTCGCTCCACGAGCTCGGCGCGATCCGGCCCGCGGTCGGACCCCACTCGTGCTGCCAGATGGTCTGCCAGTGGTGGGAGTCGGAGTCGTCGATGCCTGGGACGATCACGAAGCGCATGGGAAAACGGTGCCTTTCGTGGGCGGGTCGTCGTCGGACACCGGTGTCCCAGGCGTTACTATTCCTAATTTCGAGCACGCTGTGAAATCGGACTGAGAAAATGCCGGCCCGGCGCCGCGGCATTTTCAGCCGCGAGGAGTCGATCTCAGGGTCCGACCGATGGCTCAGACCCGGTTCGGTTTCAGCCCTTCGAGCGGCGGCGGAACCACTGCCAGCCAGCGGTCACGATCAGTGCGCCGACCAGTGACCCGATGATTCCGCTCGGTCGCAGCGCGAGGCCGTCACCGGACAGCAGGCTGACCAGCAACCCGCCGACGAAAGACCCGACCAATCCGGCCACGATGGCCATCGTCCAGTTGATGCCCTTCGCCCTGCGGCCGAGGATCAACTGAGCGCCGGCACCTACGAGCATGCCGAACAGGATCAGTCCCAAGATGAGCATGCTGCGCAGCATAGAGCAGGTCACCCTTGCGGCGTCCGGCCTCGCCGTGGCCGAAATCACCACGATCACCCAGTTCACCCCGCCTGGGTGAGCTGCCGCCCACCCCAGCCCCATCCCCGGCCGCCCCTTCCCGCAACTGTGCACGTACGACAGCGACACGCCGAGCCGTCGTGTCGTCTGCGCACACTCCGCGTGGGGGATGGAGAGGGAGGGGACGGGCCCCGGTGAACGAGACGGGCCCCGGTGAACGAGACGGGCCCCGGCTCGAACGAGCGAGGGGCCCAAATGTAGAGGTGGTGTGCGCGAGGGGGGATTTGAACCCCCACGTCCTTGCGGACACTGGCACCTGAAGCCAGCGCGTCTGCCGTTCCGCCACTCGCGCCCGATGCGACGTCGTCCGTACGCACCAGCCGGGAAAGGCTAGCACGACCCATGGGGCGGTCCAGCCATCGTACGAGTGACGGAGATCTCGCCCAACGTTCGGATGTGTCCCGCATCGAGTACCGAGTGCATTCGCGGAGCGGCTGGGTGCGGATCGCCCGGCGCCGCCGTGTCCCAAACGATGCTCGGGCACGCGGATCGAGGTCATGACCTGACATGGCAGCCATGGCTACGATCTAGGTTGCATCCCACGCGAGAGGAGGTGTCATGGGATTCCTCGGACGCTTCGAGAAGAAGGTCGAAGGAGCGGTCAGCGGCGTGTTCGCACGCGCGTTCAAAGGCGACGTGCAACCGGTCGAGATCGCCGCGCGCCTGCAACGCGAGCTGGACACCGAAGCCAAGCTGATGTCCCGTGACAAGCGGCTCGTACCCAACGAGTTCGTCGTCACCCTCTCCCAGCACGACTACGACAAGCTGGTCCCCTACAGCGGCACCCTGACCACCGAGCTGGCCGGTGAGTTGCGCCGGCACGCGAGCGAGATGGGGTACGTCTTCAACGGCCCGATCCGGATCCACTTCGAATTGGACGCCGAGCTTCCGGTGGGCCGGTTCACCGTGACCAGTGAGGCGGTCGCCGGCGTCGAGTCCAGCCGGCCGTGGAGCGCCCCGCCGAGCGCCGGTCCGGCCCAGCCGAGCGCCGGTCCCGTCCCGGCGGGCGATCCGGCCCAGCCGGACGCCGGCTACGCGCCTCTGGGCCCTTCCGCGGCACCGGCGGGCCGGTTCGCACCGCCGCCGGACGAGGACGCCGCTCCCCCGCTGTACGCCGACGAGCCGCATGCCGGCGCGTGGCGCAGCAATTCCTCCCCGGCCCCGCCGAGTCCACGCACCCAGCTGGTGCTGGAGGTCAACGGGACCCGCCACCCGCTGACCCCGCCGGGCTTCGTGATCGGTCGCGGCACCGAGGCAGACCTGCGGATCAACGACCCGGGGGTCTCCCGGATGCATGCCGAGATCCGCGTCCACGGAGCCGGTCCGGAACAAAGCATCGACATCGTCGACCTCGGCTCGACCAACGGCATCGTGGTGAACGGGCAGAAGGTCCGCCAGTCGGTGATCCGCGACGGCACCCGGATCGAGATCGGTTCCACCCGGATGCTGGTGCACGCCCCGTCCGGGAGGTGAGGCCGGGTTGTCCGAGATCACCCTGACCGTCGTCAAGGTCCTCTACCTTGCGTTGCTGTGGCTGTTCATCCTCTCCGCGGTGTCGGTCATCCGCAGCGACCTGTTCGGCAAGACGGTCCCCACTCCGGACCAGTCCCGCGCCCTGGAGGAGCCACGGCCGCCCAAGAAGGGGAAGCGCCGGCGGGGCGCGCCGCACCGGATCGTCATCGTCCAGGGCAATCTGACCGGACGCGCAGCCGCCCTGGACGGCGGGACGGTACTGATCGGCCGCGGCGCCGACTGCCAGCTCATCCTCGACGACGACTACGTCTCGACCCGGCACGCCCGCGTCGCCGCGGTCGAGAACGGCCACTACATCGAGGATCTCGGCTCGACCAATGGCACCTATGTCAACGGGCAGCGCATCACCGCCCCGACCATGATCACGCTCGCCGACACCGTACGGATCGGCAAGACGATCATGAAATTGGAGCCGTAGTGACCGACGACGCACCGGCGACGCTGCGGCTGCGCATTCGCAGCCACTCCGAGATCGGACTGGTGCGCAAGAACAACCAGGACTCGGGTCTGGCCGGTCCACATCTGGTCGTGGTCGCCGACGGGATGGGCGGCGCCGCCGCGGGTGACCTGGCCTCCGCGGTCGCGATCGACACCCTGCGCAAGATCGACGCCGGCGCGTCGTCGGGGGAGGAAATGCTCGAGCTGCTCGCCGGGGCGATCCACCGGGCCAACGACCGGATCGCCGACCTGGTCGAGGACGACTACAACCTCGAGGGCATGGGCACCACCGTCACCGGCGCGCTCTTCGACGGGACCGAACTGGGTCTGGCCCACATCGGCGACAGCCGGGCGTACCTGTTCCGCAACGGTTCGCTCGAGCGTCTGACCCACGACCACAGCTGGGTCCAGTCGCTCGTCGACGACGGCAAGATCAGCGAGGCCGAGGCCTCGATCCATCCCCATCGGTCCCTGTTGCTGCGCGTGTTGAACGGGCAGGTCAGTTCCGAACCCGATCTCCGCCTCGTGCGGGTCCACGCCGGCGATCGCCTCCTGTTCTGCAGCGACGGCCTGTGCGGGCTGGTCGACGACGAGGACATCGCCGCGACCATGGCCGAGCCCGATCTCGAGATCGTCATGGCCCGACTGGTCGAGCTGGCCCTGGCCGCCGGCGGGATCGACAACATCACGATCATCCTGGCCGACGTGGTCGAGACCGACGGCACCGGCGAGACCATCGTGCTGGGGGCGGCGTCGGAGCGCGACGTGCCGCCGGTGGGCACCCGGCATGCCGACGAGGACACGATCATCACCCGACGGGCCGAGCTCGCGGCGAGGAGCGCAGGAGCGGCGGAGGCGACCGGCACCGCGGTCGAGGACGAGGCGCGCTACAACCCCCGCGCGCCGCACCGGCGGCCGTGGCTGCGCCCCGTCCTACTGATCACCGCGCTGGTGCTCGTCGCGGCCGCCGGTCTGGGCGCCGCCTACGCCTGGACTCGTTCGCAGTATTTCGTCGGGGCCTCCGGCGGCCAGGTCGCGATCTTCCGGGGCATCTCGGAGGCGGTGCCGGGGGTCAGCCTGTCCCAGGTGTACGAGGTACAGCCGATCGCGGTCGTCGACCTGCCGCCGTACTACCAGGAGCGCGTCCTCGCGACCATCGACGCCAACAGCCTGGACGGGGCCCGGGCCACGGTCCAGGAACTCGCGGCCGCGGCCGAGCGTTGCGCCCAGCAGAGGCCGAGGAAGCCCAGCGGCTCGCCCTCTCCGAGCCGATCCGCCACGACCTCATCCCCGACGGGCAAGCCCGAGAAGAGTCCGACTCCCGGGTCGACCGCGAGGCCCTCGCCGACCGCGTCGCCGACGGGAGCAAACACCCCGGAGCCGACGTGCTGATCCCACCACCGCGGCCGATGACCCGACGCCGAGCGGGGAAGCGATGAGCGCCGCCACCCTCACCGTCGTCCCCCGCAAGCGACGCGGCGTCGAGCTTGCGCTCGTCATCTTTGCGCTCGTCCTGACCCTGTCGGCGTACGTCATCGTGGACCTCAACGTCACCGGCGCGATCTCGCCGGCTCTGCCGTACCTCGCGGCGGGCTGCACCGTGCTCGCGGTGGGTGCCCACCTGGCCGTGCGCTTCCGGCTGCCGTACGCCGACCCGGTCCTGCTGCCCTGTGTCGTCTTGCTCAACGGGCTCGGGCTGGCGATGATCCACCGGATCGACCTGATCAGCGACCCGCCCGCGAACGGTGCGCGCCAGCAGCTGATCTGGACCGCCCTCGGTGCGTTGCTCTTCGTGCTCGTGGTGGCGGTGCTGCGCGACCACCGGCCGCTGCAGCGGTTCACCTACACCCTCGGCCTCGCCGGCATCGCGCTGATGCTCTTGCCGATGTTGCCCTTCATCGGCGAGGAGAAGTTCGGCGCTCGGATCTGGATCCACGTCGGGCCGTACAGCTTCCAACCGGCCGAGGCCGCCAAGATCTTCCTGGCGATCGCGTTCGCGTCGTATCTGGTGGAGAAACGCGACGTCCTCGCCCTGGCCGGCCTGCGCATCCTCGGCATCGATCTGCCCCGGGCTCGCGACCTCGGCCCGATCCTGCTGATGTGGCTGATCAGCCTGGCCATCCTCGTCGTGCAGCGCGACCTCGGCACGTCGCTGCTGTTCTTCGGCCTGTTCGTGATGATGCTGTACGTGTCCACCGAGCGAGCCGGTTGGGTCGTCCTGGGCGTGCTGCTGTTCGCCTTCGGGGCCTGGTTCGGTTACGCCAACTTCGGTCACGTCCGGATCCGGGTCGGCGCCTGGCTCGATCCGTTCTCCGACTACGACACGTTCTACCAGGTCATCCAGGCGCAGTTCGGCATGGCGTGGGGCGGATTGCTCGGTACCGGGCTCGGGCTGGGTCGCCCGGGCCTGACGCCGCTGGCCCGGAGCGACTTCATCGCCGCCGCCATCGGGGAGGAGCTCGGGGTGACCGGGTTGATGGCGGTAGTCCTGATCTACGGGCTGATCGTCGCACGGGGCCTGCGAACCTCCCTGCAATGCCGGGACCCGTTCGGCAAGCTGCTCGCCGCCGGCCTGTCCTTCGCCCTGGCGTTGCAGGTGTTCGCCATCATCGGCGGGGTCACCCGGCTCCTGCCGCTGACCGGTCTCACCACACCCTTCATGTCCCAGGGCGGTTCGTCGCTGGTGAGCAACTGGGTCGTCGTCGGTCTGCTGATGGTGATCTCGCACCACGCCCGCAAGCCGATCGCCACCCTCGACGACCTCTCGGCCGATGCGCAGACCACCCAGATCGTCCGGGCGGTCGCGTGACCGGGGCCCGTGAGCGGCGCGGCCCTGTGCGAGCGGAGCCCGAATGAACAGACCGATCCGCCGGGTCGCCTTCGTGACCATGCTGATGTTCGCCCTGCTGCTGGGCAACATCACGTTCAACAACCTGGTCCGCTCCGACTCCCTGGCCGCCAACGCCCAGAACCGCCGGGTCCGCGACGCCGAGTTCGCTCGCGACCGCGGCTCGATCCTCGCCGTGGGCAAGACCGAGATCGCCACCAGTAAGGCGTCTAACGACCGCTTCAAGTACCAGCGGACGTACCCGGGCGCCGAGCGGTATGCGCCGATCACCGGCTTCTACTCCTACGACCTCGGGTCGAGCGCGCTGGAGGCGACGTACAACCAGCAGTTGGCCGGCACGGCCGATTCGCTGTTCGTACGTCGGCTGGTCGACGCCGTGACCGGTCGCAGTCCCGAGGGTGCCAGCGTCCAGACCACGATCGACC
>DASTGF010000527.1:0-13867 GCA_035719255.1 Microlunatus sp.
AGTCACTAGTGGCGGCAGGCCTGGAACGCACCCAGAGCGCGTTCAACTCCTGAACTCCCCGCGTACGTCGGGCGCAGCCGATCAGGGCGGCCCCGGGATGGGATTCCAGGTGGCGGGGCCGTCGTGGGCCGGATAGCCGGTACCGGCCGAGCCGCCCGCCGCCGTCCCGACAGCCGGTGCGAGCGCGCCGGGCCGGAGCTCATGTTCCGGGGGTGCCGGCGGAATCGCCGCCGGCACGGGCGGCCGGTAGAGGCCGAGCACTGCCGCGACGAGTTCCGCGTGGCGCTGGGCCGCCTCCGGCGATCCGCTTCCCTTGCTGAACCGCTCGCGGACGAAGGCCAGCTCCGTGATGGCGCTGGCGAAGGTCTGCACCACGCGTCGCGCATCCTTGCCCCACCGGTTCTCGGTCTCGTCCGCCCAGATCTTGCGGCCGCGAAGAGTGGCCAGCCAGGCGGCCTCTTCGGCGGTGATCAGCCCGATCCCGACCATCCCGGGCAGCTGTCCGAGCAGCACCTTCTGCTCCCGGTGCCGCGCCACGATGGCCAGGGCCACCGCCGCCCCGAACAGAGGAAGGAACAACGCGAAGTGCACCCAGATCGACGTCGCGTTCCACAGCATGTGCAGCAGCACCGCGCCGACATAGCCCAAGCCGAGGAAGCCGAGCCAGGCGTACTTCCCGGACCGGCGCAGGCCGACGTAGAGGCCGATCGCGGTGACCGAGGTGAACAATGAGTGCAGGAACGGCGTGGTCAGCCGGATGATCGCGACCGAGATGGTGCCGTAGATGTCCTCGCCGCGGGCGAGATAGAGGACGTTCTCGATGAAGCCGAACGAGGCCCCGACCAGTCCGGCGTAGACCAGGCAGTCGATCAGGGTGTTGAGCTCCCGGCGCCGGATCCCGGTGGCCATGATGAGCAGGAACAGGCCCTTGGTGAATTCCTCCACGATGGGCGCTCGGATCACGCTGGACGTGAAGTAGTCGCTGTCGACCAGGCTGGTGATCAGGGAGAGGACCACCGCCACGCCGCCCCACAACCACGCGAAGAGCAGCAGCCTGGACGGCTCCGGCTCCCAGCGGTCCAGCCACAGATAACTGAGGACCACCAGTGCACAGGCCGCGCCGGACAGCACGATGCCTACCGTGGCGAGCACCGGGTTGGCGACCACGTCGAAGCTGAGCGCCAGGGCGGTCGCGATGCCGGCGAGGATCAGCACCGAGGTCGGTACGCCCACGGTCGCGACCGTCCGCCCGAACTGGGGGCGGTATGCGGTCGGCGGCGGTGCTGCGGGCGGCTGCATGCCGAAAGGCTAGTCACCCGGCGATCCATCCTCTGCCGCCCGCACCGCTCGAGCCTCCCGTCGGCGAAGCCCGCGGTTCCTCGGCGAGTGTGCGCAGACGACAGCGACACGTCGCGTGCGTGTGTCGTTTCCGCACAGTCGCGAGGGGGGCGGCGTCGCGGAGGGGAGGGGCCGGCGTCGCGGAGGGGAGGGCCGGCGTCGCGGAGGGGAGGGGAGGGCCAGCGTCGCGCGTGAAGGGGCGGATGGAGCGTCCGGGAGGCGCCCCGGACAGCGGCGATCGGCATTGTCCGCGGCGAGTACGGTGGGCCGGTGACCCTCGCGGGACTCGTACATCTCAGCGCTGCCGACCCCACCCTCGCCGAACTCAGGGGTGCGGCGCGCTCGCATGCCGTCCGGACGCTCGACGTCTCCGCTCCGGCGCCGATGCGGCCGCTGATCGCGGCCGCGCTCGCCGATGCCGTGCCCGACCGGCCGCTGCTGTTGGTCACCGCGACATACCGGGAGGCCGAGCAGCTGACCGAGTCGTGCCGCTGCTTCCTGCCGCCGGACCAGGTCGCCTATTACCCGGCCTGGGAGACGCTGCCGCACGAGCGGCTGAGTCCCCGATCGGACACCGTGGGCCGCCGGCTGGACGTGCTGCGGCGACTGGCCGGTCGGGAACCGGGCGCGGCGCCGCTGCGGGTCATCGTCGCGCCGATCCGCAGTGTGCTGCAGCCTCAGGTGAAGGGGCTTGGCCAGCTGCTTCCGGTCCGGATGGTGGTCGGGGAGGACTTCGACCTCGACGATGTGGCCGAGGCACTCGTCGGAGCCGCGTACGTCCGGGTCGACCTGGTCGAGCGCCGCGGCGAGTTCGCCGTCCGCGGTGGCATCGTCGACGTCTTTCCACCGACCGAGGAACATCCCGTCCGGATCGACTTCTTCGGCGACACGGTCGAGTCGATCACCGGGTTCTCGGTCGCCGACCAACGCTCCCAGCCGAACACCGCTCGGCAGGAGGTGATCGCGTCGCCGTGCCGTGAACTGCTGCTCACCGATCAGGTGCGCGCGCGGGCCGCCGCACTGATCGCGGATCATCCCGAGTTGACCGACATGCTGGAGCGCATCGCGCAAGGTCACGCCGTCGACGGGATGGAGGCGCTCTCCCCGGCCCTGGTCGATGGGATGGAGATGCTCGTCGAGCTGCTGCCACCCGGCTCATTGGTCTGCGTCTGCGACCCCGAGCTGGTCCGCGGGCGGGCGCTGGAGCTCGTCACCACCAGCGCGGAGTTCCTCCAGGCTTCCTGGGCCGCGGCCGCCGGCGGTGGCAAGGCGCCGATCGATCTCGGCGCATCGGCCTACCAACCGCTGGCCGACGTCCGGCGTATAGCGTTGGATCACGGGCTGGGCTGGTGGACCCTGTCGCCGTTCAGTGCCGGTCCGGACGGGGCGGGTGCTCCTGGACAGGATCAGGGCGCAGCCGAGCGGGCGCGCGAGGTGATCAGGACCGAGGACGGCGAGATCATCGATTTCAGCACCAGGGTGGACACCACCGGGGTCACGTCGCTGACCATCACCGCCCGCACCGCCCCCGGATATCGGGGTGACACCGAGGGGGCCCTGCGCGATATCGCCCGGCTCGCCCGCGAGCAGTGGCACGTCGTGCTGGTCGCCGAGGGCCGCGGCATCGGCTCCCGGATCGGGGAGCTGCTGACGGAGCACGACATCCCGGCCCGCGTGGTACCCAGTCTCGACGGCGGGGTGGTGCCCGGCCTGGTCACCGTCACCACCGGCGAGCTGGATCACGGCTTCCTGCTGGACGAGGTGTCGTTGGCGGTCTTCACCACCGCCGATCTGGCCGGCCAGCGGGCGCCGGACAAGTCGGCCCGGGTCATGCCGACCCGTCGCAAGAACCAGATCGATCCCTTGGAGCTCCAACCCGGCGACCCGGTGGTGCACGATCAGCACGGTGTCGGCCGTTACGTCGAGATGAGTCAGCGTTCGGTGGCCGGGTCGGTTCGCGAGTACCTCGTCATCGAGTACGCACCCTCCAAGCGCGGCCAACCCGGCGACCGGCTGTACGTCCCGATGGACGCGCTGGACCAGGTGACCCGCTACGTCGGCGGGGAGAGCCCCACGCTGGACAAGATGGGCGGCGCGGACTGGGCCAAGCGCAAGGGTCGGGCCCGCAAGGCGGTGCGCGAGATCGCGGCGGAGCTGATCAAGCTGTATGCGGCCCGCCAGGCCACCCGTGGCCACGCGTTCGGGCCGGATACGGCCTGGCAGCGGGAGCTCGAAGACGCGTTCAACTTCGTCGAGACCCCCGACCAGTTGGCGGCGGTCGAGGAAGTCAAGCGCGACATGGAGCAGGTGGTCCCGATGGACCGGCTGATCTGCGGCGACGTGGGCTACGGCAAGACCGAGATCGCGGTCCGGGCCGCGTTCAAGGCGGTCCAGGACGGCAAGCAGGTCGCGGTGCTCGTGCCGACGACCCTGCTCGTCCAGCAGCACCACGCCACCTTCGCCGACCGGTACGCCGGCTTCCCCGTCAACGTCGCGCCGATGTCCCGCTTCCAGAGCGAGGGCGAGATCAGGGCCACCCTGGAGGGCCTGGCCGATGGCAAGGTCGACGTGGTCGTCGGCACCCATCGGCTGCTCAGCTCATCGGTCCGGTTCAAGGACCTGGGTCTGGTGATCATCGACGAGGAACAGCGATTCGGCGTCGAGCACAAGGAGCAGCTGAAGCGG
The DNA here is from genome assembly GCA_035719255.1 of Microlunatus sp. GTDB lineage: Bacteria > Actinomycetota > Actinomycetes > Propionibacteriales > Propionibacteriaceae > Microlunatus. Next base: position 4,024 of record DASTGF010000527.1, read on the forward strand.
CTACGGACGGCCGTCGACGTGCTGGCCATGTCGGCGACCCCGATCCCGCGCACGCTGGAGATGGCGATCACCGGCATCCGCGAGATGAGCACCATCACCACGCCACCGGAGGAGCGGCACCCGGTGCTGACCTTCGCCGGGCCGTACGACGAGGGTCAGGTGGTGGCCGCCATCCGGCGCGAGCTGTTGCGCGAGGGTCAGGTGTTCTACATCCACAACCGGGTGCAGAGCATCGACAAGGTCGCCAAGAAGCTCGACGACCTGGTGCCCGAGGCGCGGGTGGTGACCGCTCACGGTCAGATGAGCGAGCAGCGGCTCGAGCAGGTGATGGTCGACTTCTGGGAGCGCCGCGCCGATGTCCTGGTCTGCACCACGATCGTCGAGGCCGGCCTGGACATCTCGACGGCCAACACCCTGCTCGTGGAGCGGGCCGATGTGATGGGCCTGTCCCAGCTGCACCAGCTGCGTGGACGGGTCGGCCGTGGCCGGGAGCGGGGGTACGCGTACTTCCTCTATCCGCCGGAGAAGCCGCTGACCGAGACCGCCCACGACCGGCTGGCCACCATCGCCGCGCATTCCGATCTCGGCGCCGGCATGGCCGTGGCCATGAAGGACCTGGAGATCCGTGGCGCCGGCAACCTGCTCGGGGGCGAGCAGTCCGGGCACATCGCCGACGTCGGCTTCGACCTCTACATCCGGCTGGTCGGCGAGGCCGTGGCGGAGTTCCGGGGCGATGACCGCGAGCCGGAAGCCGAGGTCCGGATCGAGCTGCCGATCGATGCACACCTACCGACCGACTACGTCGAGTCGGAGCGGTTGCGGCTGGAGATGTACAAGCGGCTGGCCGAGGTCCGCTGCGAGACCGATCTCGCCGCGGTGGCCGAGGAGCTGGTGGATCGCTACGGGCCGATGCCGGCCGAGGTCCGCGCGCTGCTGGCGGTGGCCCGGTTCCGGGTGCTCGCCCGGAGCGCGGGTCTGAGCGAGATCGTCTCGCAGGGCACCTACATCCGCTTCGGGCCGGCCGAACTCGCCGAGTCGCGGCAACTGCGCCTCAAGCGGCTCTATCCCGGGTCGGTGATCAAGGACGTCGCGAAGATGATCTTGGTGCCCCGACCGCGCCCGGCCACGATCGGCGGCCAGGCCCCGCGCGACGCCGAACTGCTGGAGTGGTGCACCTCCGTCGTGCAGTCCATCTTCGCCGGCTGAGGCGGTCGAAGCTCCCCGGCTGAGTGATTCTCAGCCGAGCCGGCCGGAGAGAGTCCTGGGCAGCACGCGGGCACGACCGCCGGCCTTTACCCGGGGACCCTGTCACCATCGACAACGACACGCCGGACGGTAGGGTCACGGTTGCACAGCTTCCGTGTCGGGGAGGCCGATCGTGCGGCTCTCCGGCCGATGCCCGGGTTCCAGCACGATTGGGCCGGCCAAATCATCGCAACGATTGCAGATTTCTGGGCGTGTCGCGTTGCTTTTGTCACGAAAAGGTCACTCGAACTCTTGCGAGTCTGTGTGGGACGCGGTTAGTGTCCTGAGTGTTTCTGAGGTTTGAGTGATTCATGTGACGAATGTGACGGAGGCCTTGGCCATGTCCAGACCCACCCGATGGACCCTGCTCACCAGCGTGGCGGTGAGCGGTGGCCTGGCGCTGGTGGCGGCGGGCACCGCGCTACCCGCTCAGGCAGCTTCCACCACAGGGGTGGCGACCACCACCGTCAACATCCGATCCGGCCCGAGCACCTCCTCCTCGGTGGTCGGCGGACTCGTCCGCGGGCAACGGATCAGCATCACCGGGTCCGCAGCCAAGGGCTGGGTCAAGGTGCGGTTCAATCGCGGCACGGCCTACATGTACGGGCAGTACCTCAACCGCACCGGGAAGAAGCTCCCGCCCGCACCGACCAAGATCAGCGCTGCCGGCACCAAGATCACCACCGAGTCGCTGAACGTGCGCTCCGGAGCCGGCACGTCGTACAAGATCGTCGGCACGCTGCCGGAGGGCACCGGAGTGAAGATCACCGGGAGGTTCCGGTCGGGCTTCGCCGAGTTCGTGTACGGGGGCGCGAAGCGCTGGGTCTCGGTGGCCTACCTCGCCAAGTCCTCGGTCGTGGCGGCGCCACCGCCGCCCGCGCCGAACCCGGGGAAGAAGGGCGAGATTGCCCTGGCCTTCGCCAGGGCCCAGCTGGGCAAGCCGTACGTCTGGGGTGCCGAAGGCCCGGATGCGTACGACTGCTCGGGGCTGGCCCAGGCTGCCTGGGCGGCCGCCGGCGTCTCGATCCCGCGCGTCACCACGACGCAGTTCAAGGTCGGCAAGCACATCGCCATGTCCGATCTGCAACTCGGTGACCTGGTGTTCTTCTACGGTCCCAGCCCGAGCCACGTCGGCCTCTACGCCGGCAACGGCACGATCATCGCTGCGCCGCGACCGGGCAAGAACGTCGGGTACACCAAGATCAGCTACATGCCGTTCGCCGGCGCGCGGCGGCCGGGCTGAGCAATCGCCGGCAGACCGGCGTGGTCGCTCAGCCACTGAAGGCGCGGAACGCCATGTAACCCCCGACCGCGATCATCAAGACCCCGAACGCCAGACCCAGAACGCGATGCGGGATGCGGGAAGCGATGCGTTTGCCCAGCAGGGATCCGCTGATCGCGGACACGGTGACCGGGATGATCACGTGCCAGTCGAAGCTCTGGTGGCCGGCACGGAAGAGCAGCGCGATCGCCGAGTTGAGGCTGATGATCAACAGCGAGGTGCCGGTCGCGACCTTCATCCGGTATCCGAACACCAGGGTCAGCATCGGCACGATCAAGAACCCACCGCCGACCCCCAGGAACCCGGTGAGGAAGCCGATCAGCAGTCCGGCCGCGATCAGGTGCAGTGGCTGTATCCACCGGGACCGCCGCCTCCGGTGGGCGGTGTGGACGGGACCGGTGGCCGGCGGACCCGGTGACGCACCGGAGCGTCCGACCGCCACGAGCGGGCGCGTCGCCGGTGCCGTGGCCGGAATCGGCCGGCGCCGGTTCTTGATGATCATCACGGCGCCCGCGACCGTCATGAGTCCAGCGAAGCTGACCAGCAGGACGGGTTCGGGCACCATCCGGTTCAGGTGCGATCCCGCATAGGTGGCCACCGCGCCGGCCGCGGCGAACAGCAGGCCAGAACTCCATCGCACCTGGCGTTCGCGGGCGTAGGAGACCGCGGCAATCGCGGAACTCACCCCCACGATCACCAGGCTCGCTGTCGTCGCGTCCTGACCGCTCTCGCCGAGGACGAACACCAGGGCGGGCACGGTCAAGATCGAACCGCCGCCGCCCAGGGCGCCCAGGGCCAGCCCGATCGCCATACCGATCAGGACCGCGAGCACCAGGTCCACCGGTCAGCTCCGACTGGTGTCGGACACCACAGGGAGACCTTCGGCGGTCCAGGCCTCCAGGCCCCCTCCTACGTTGATCACGGTGTGGGTGCCGGCCAGCTGTTCGGCGGCGATGCCCGAGCGTCGCCCCGAGCGACAGATGATCACCACGATCCGATCGGCCGGGATCTTGTCGGGGTCGAGATCATCCAGTGGATGGAGCTCCGCTCCGGGAGCGTGACCGGTCTCCCACTCCTCGAGCGTGCGGACGTCCACCAGTCGTACGTCGCTGCGGCGAACCAGTGCGGCGGCCGCGGCCGGGGTGATGTCTGGTCGGCGGGTCATGAGAGCCCCGGGAAGGACGGGCGGTCGGCTGGTCCGAGCCGCAGGCTGTACCCGGCTCCGGGGGTGAAGTGGCTGATCAGCCGGAACCGGTCGCCTCGGATCAGCGTGTGCCGCCACTCCAGCGGTGTGTCGTGATAGCAGCCGAGGCGCCACAGCGAGAACGCGGGCGCACCGGCGGTCAGTCCGAGCCGACCCGCGATCGGGTCGACGACGGTGACGGCTTCGATCTCCTCGCGGCCGCCGACCGGTGCCCGGTCGAGCAGTCGACTCATCTCGGCGTACAAGGCGGTGTGGGTGAAATCGACGTCCAGCAACGGTCGGGCCACGTCGGCGGGCAGCCATACGCGGTCCAGCGCGAGCGGTTCGTCGTCGGCCAGCCGGAGCCGCTCGAGGTGGACCAGCGGATCGCCGGCCGCCAGCCCGAGGCGTCCCGCGGCCATCGGATCGGTCGTCTCGGTCAGCGTGACGACCACGCTGCATTGCCGCATCCCGGCCTCCTCGACCGAGGAGAACAGGCTGTAGAGCGCACCCATCGGCTGCCGGAGTGTGTGGGTGACCTGGGGTGTGCGGCCGCGTCCCGCGCTGACCACACCGGCCTCGCGCAGGTTCCGCAGGGCCAGCCGGACGGTCTGTCGCGACACCTGGTAGGCCTCGGCGAGCGCGTGCTCGCCGGGGAAGGCGTCGTCGAACTCGTGGTCGTCGATGCGACGCTGCAGATCGCTGCGCAGCTGAGCCCACAACGGCTCCTTGACCCTCCGGTCGAGGCGTTCTGCCGGAAGTGATGCGATCACGGGTCCCTCTTGCATGACACCCATGATGTACGTACATTTGGAGCAACGCAAGGTGTACGTACATTTTTGTGCACGTGGTGCTCCTCACGGAGACGCCGACATCGCGACGACGAGAGAGGACGGCTGATGGGCCGCAGGAATGCCGTGCACCACCAGGTGGTGATGGTCGGCGGTGGCCATGCAGGCGTCGCTGATCCGCCGCTGAGTGGTACGGATCGACGACGGGGCCGTCGACATCGATTCTGGGCGAGCAGCAGGCCCACACCGCGAGCGCCGCGACCGGCTGCATCTCGAGCGTCGCGGACTGCCCACCTCTACCGCAGCTTCATCCTCACCGGCCTCATCTGACGCAGTCGAACCACACCCCACCCAGGAGACACGCCATCATGGATGTCCACGTCCTCGCCACCACCGAGCTCGGAGACCGCAGTTATCTCGTCGCCGAAGGCCGGACCGCAGTCGTCGTCGATCCCCAGCGCGACATCGACCGGGTCGAGTCCCTGCTCGACGAGCTCGGTCTGGCCTGCGAGCTGGTGGTGGAGACCCACATCCACAACGACTACGTCACCGGCGGTTACCAGCTCGCCCGGCGCACCGGCGCCCGGTACGCGGTCAACGCCGAGGATCCCGTGCAGTTCGAACGGACCCCGGTGCGTGACGGCGACCAGCTGGTCGCCGGCCCGCTCACCGTCGATGTCGTGGCAACTCCGGGGCACACCTTCACCCACCTCGCGTACGTCGTCTCCAGCGGCGATCCCACTCAACAACCGGTGGTGTTCACCGGCGGCTCGCTGCTCTACGGCAGTGTGGGTCGGACCGATCTGCTCGGCACGCAGCACACCGAGGTGCTGACCCGGCACCAGTACCATTCGGCCCACCGGCTGGCCGACGCGCTCGACGACACCGTCGCGGTCTATCCGACGCACGGCTTCGGAAGCTTCTGCTCCACCGGGGCCACCACGGGTGATGACGGCTCCACGATCGGCGATGAGCGTCGTCACAACGACGCCTTCGTCGCCGCCGACGAGGACCGCTTCGTCACCACGCTGATCGCCAACCTCACCGCGTACCCCGCCTACTACGCGCACATGGCGGGTCACAATGTGGCCGGACCTGCGCCACTGGACCTGGGCGAGCCGGCACCGGCGGATCCCGTTCAGGTGCAGGAGCGGCTGGACGCAGGGGAGTGGGTGATCGATCTGCGCGACCGCTCCGCGTACGCGGCGGGGCACCTCGTCGGCACCATCAGCATCGAGCTCGGCGATCAGTTCTCGACCTACGTCGGCTGGCTGCTGCCCTGGGGCGCACCGCTCACGCTGCTGGCCGACGCTCCCGAGGACATCCACCGCGCGCAGCGGCAGCTCGGCCGGATCGGCATCGATCGGCTGGAGGGCGCAACCACCGGACCGTACGCCGATCTTGCGGCCCGCCGGGAGGTCGCGGACTATCCGACGGTCACGTTCGCCGACGCCGCCTTCCGGCCCGGCAGCGACCTGCTCGACCCAACGCAGACCGCCCGGACCTTGCTCGATGTCCGCCGCGAAGACGAGCGGTCCCAGGAGAGCATTCCCGGCTCGCTGCACGTTCCGCTGCACCAGTTGCTCGATCGGATGGCCGACATCCCGACCGGGACCACGCTGTGGGTCCATTGCGCCAGCGGCTTCCGCGCCGGCATCGCCAGCAGCATTCTGTCTCGCGCCGGTTACGACGTGGTCCATATCGACGACGAGTACGAGAACTACGGTCGTTGGCACGGCTCGCCGGCCGACGCCTCGATCTCGCCCGAGCCGGTATCGGTCGGCTGACTGGTGCGCGGGTCAGGACCGGCGGCGACCGTTCCAGCCGGCGGCGACGTTGACGCCGACGATGCCGGCCCACGCCAGCAGGACGCCGAGGGCGCCCGGATCGACGTTCACCGCCGCGATCGCGGTGATCGGGACGCCGGTGGCGAGGGACACGATGCCGAGCACGAACCGCTGGTTGCGCCGGGTTCTCTCCCCCACCGACTCGGCCTCCCGCGCTTCGGACTGCATCCGGAGCTCCGCCGTGCGGTACGCGACCAGCTGCTCGACCTTGTCGGCGAGACCGGCGGCGATCGCGTCGTCGTAGTCCGGTCCGAGATCGCGACGGGCCTCGACCGCCGCCTCCGCCTCGCGTCGTAGCTCGCGGTCACCGGCGCCCGGACGAGCAATCCGGGGGTCGGGATAGGGCGGGAACGACGGCTGGCTCATGCGGCCGAGGCTAGTTCTCCCGGGAGCCCGCCGGCCTCAGGGTTCACCCTGGATCGACGCCGATTCGGCCGCCCGCACCTGAGCCTCCAACCCCCGCACGGCGTCGCGGAGAGCCTGTTCCGGATCGATGCCGCCGGCCTGAGCGCGGGCCACGAGGCCCAGCAGCTCGGCCCCGACCTCGGGCGCGCTGATCGGCTCCGCAGGGAGCTCGAGCGGCACCCGGCGGGACCGGCTCCGAGCGATGATCTTGGTCGCCCGCGCGACGGCGGAGAGCTGCTCGGGAATCCCCTCGAGCACCGACCGGCGCCCCTTCTCCCGCGCCTTGCGCTGCTCCCAGGTGCCGTGCAGGTCAGCCGGAACCTCTTCGGCGGCGAAGACGTACGGATGCCGGGAGATCAGCTTGTCGGCAATGCCGGCGGCGACGTCGTCGAGGTCGAAACCGCCGTCGGACTCGGCCGCGATCTCGGCGTGGAAGACGACCTGGAGCAGCAGGTCGCCGAGCTCTTCACGCAGATGGGCCCGATCGCCGGACTCGATCGCCTCGACGGTCTCGGCCGTCTCCTCGATCAGGTACTGCACCAGTGAGCGGTGGGTCTGCTGCGCGTCCCACGGGCACGACGTCCGCAGGGTGGCCATCACCTCCGCCAGCCGGACGACCTCCGGAAGGCTCATCCGCCCTGGATCGGGGCGGGCACCGAGAGCGACCCGCTGGTGGAGTCGACGATGGTCTTGTCGGCGGTGTTCAGCTGCCCGAAGCGCGGATTGAGCTCCACCGGGATGTCCTTCATGGCAGCCAGATAGGCCTCGCTGCCGACCTTGCTCGGCACCAGCTGAGCGTCGGCGACGTCGTAGGCGACCTGCTTGGCGTCGGGAATGTCGAGCAGCGGCGCGAGATTGGAGCCCTTGAGCAGCTTGTCTCGTTCGGCGTCGGTGACCGTGACGTTCTTGGCGTCGGCGATCTGCTGCGCGATCTCGCCGTGGATCATGGCGTTGATCACCGCACTGGTGGCCACCTGCTGACCGGGCTTCAGAGTCTGGCTCAGACCGGAGACTGCGGTGTCGACCTCGCTCTGGGTGACGGTGCCGTTGCTCCCGACGTACGCCACCACGCTGGGGTTGGCTCGCGCGCATCCCGACGTGGCCAGGACGGCGACGATCGCCCCCGCCGCCAGCACCCGGCGACCGCGTCGCGCTCCGATCCGACCCATCAGCCATCCCATCGTCGTCGTGTCCCTCTCTCGGCGTCCCGGGCGATCCTACCCAGCCGGGTTCTGACCGTGACGGAGCGAGAAGATGTGCCCCGTGACGTTCGTGGAGGTGATCGACACCCTGGCCGAGTGCCTGGAGGGTGCTGGGGTCGCGGTCATCGTGCTCGGGGTGGTGGTCGCGGCGGTGCGCGCCGTCCGCCGCTTCTCCGTCAAGGATCCGGACGCCTACCAGGAGCTCCGGGTGGAGATCGGGCGCTCCATCCTGCTCGGGCTCGAGCTGTTGGTGGCCGGCGACATTGCGCGCACGGTCGCCGTCGCCCCGACCATGGAGAACGTCCTCATCCTGGCCGTGATCGTGGTGGTCCGGACCTTCCTCAGCTGGTCGCTGGAGCTCGAGCTGCAGGGTCGGTGGCCATGGCAGAAGAAGACCTGACGGTCGGGCACGGATCGGTACGTCCCTCGTGATCACTCTGTGACGCACCAGCCCGGCCTGTACGGGCTGACCGCTGCGCGCCGATAGGCTGACCACCGGCAGCAACCGACACTGCGCCGGGACAGACCTGGCGCTTTTGCGAAAGGCACAGCTCGTGGCCAGTATCGAGTTCGTTGGCGCCCGTGAGATCCTCGACTCGCGCGGCAACCCGACCGTCGAGGTCGAGGTCATCCTCGACGACGGGTCGGAGGGTCGCGCGGCGGTCCCGTCCGGAGCGTCGACCGGCGCGTTCGAGGCGGTGGAGCTCCGCGACGGCGAGGCCCGCTACGGCGGCAAGGGGGTCAGCAAGGCCGTTCTCGGCGTCATCGACCAGCTCGGCCCGGAAGTGGTCGGATACGACGCCAGCGAGCAGCGGCTCGTCGACCAGGCCATGCTCGATCTCGACGGCACTCCGAACAAGTCCAAGATCGGCGCGAATGCGATCCTCGGCGTGTCGCTGGCAGTCGCTCACGCTGCGGCCAACTCCGCCGACCTCCCGCTCTACCGCTACGTCGGCGGCCCGAACGCTCACGTGCTTCCAGTGCCGATGATGAACATCGTCAACGGTGGCGCACATGCCGACTCCGACGTGGACGTGCAGGAATTCATGATCGCGCCGATCGGTGCGTCCAGCTTCCGCGAGGCGCTCGAGTTCGGCGCCGGGGTCTATCACGCGCTGAAGTCGGTGCTCAAGAAGGAGGGCCTGTCCACCGGGCTCGGCGACGAGGGCGGATTCGCTCCGAACCTGCCGGCCAACGTGGCCGCGCTGGAGCTGATCGCCAAGGCGGTCGAGTCGGCCGGTCTGACCCTGGGGCGCGACATCGCCCTGGCGCTGGACGTGGCCAGCACCGAATTCTTCGACTCCGACAAGGGCACGTATCGGTTCGAGGGTCGCGAGCTCAGCGCCGGTGACATGGCCGACATCTACACCCAGTGGATCGACGCGTTCCCGATCGTCTCGATCGAGGACCCGCTGGCCGAGGACGACTGGGCCGGGTGGAGCTCGCTGGTCGGCTCGATCGGGGACAAGATCCAGGTGGTCGGTGACGATTTGTTCGTCACCAACGTCGAGCGGCTGCAGCGCGGCATCACCGAGAAGGCGGCCAGTGCGCTGCTGGTCAAGGTCAACCAGATCGGCTCGCTGACCGAGACGCTCGACGCCGTGGACCTGGCCCACCGCGCCGGCTTCGCCTGCATGATGAGCCACCGCTCCGGTGAGACCGAGGACACCACGATCGCCGACCTGGCCGTCGCCACGAACTGCGGTCAGATCAAGTCCGGTGCTCCGGCCCGCACCGACCGGGTCGCCAAATACAACCAGCTGCTGCGGATCGAGGAGGACCTCGACGACGCCGCCCAGTACGCCGGCGCGTCTGCCTTCCCCCGGTTCCAGGTGTCCTGAGCATGCCAGGTGGGCCGCGGCCGAGCGCCCGTCCGGGAGCAGGTCCCG